>JAZNMF010000085.1:0-15428 GCA_045579545.1 Acetatifactor sp.
CTTACACAACCATTTGGTGTGTGCTAAACTGTTTGCCTTTTTGGCCATTAAAATCACCTTTCCTTTCGTTATAGATCGGCTTGAACAACCTCATTATAACGGAAAGGTGATTTTTTTGTATAACAGTTTGGTGCACCACCCGCATAGCAGGTGGTTTTCTGTTTCGCACGCCTCCATTTCTCTGTTGAGAAACTCCGGCGCACTCAACTGGCTTGAAGCCATAATAAAAAGAAAAAGGCGATATTCTCGCCTTTTTTCTTTAATGGATAAAATGCTAAAAATTTCATCCATATTATATATAGAGAAATGTATTAGGAGGTGAACGTTATTTCTGCTAATAGAAGCAAATATATGTATGGTTCTGCAGTCAAACAGATAGACGTAGTAAAGGAAATAAAAACTTATGTCCCTTCAAACCAAGATAAAAGAAAAAATAGAAAAAACTGCTACATGAGTTTGCCGTATACCTTATTTCTGATGATTTCATTAATAAGTGTTTTTTTGATTTTATTTGGTTACCTTTATATTCAACATAAAGTCATATCAACAACACAATACATATCTTCCCAAGAATCATATTTAGCTCGCTTAAATGATGAAAACAAAGAGTTTAAGTGTAAGTTGGAATCCAATATTGATTACGAAGAAATAAAAAGAATTGCTATAGGAGAACTTGGAATGTCTTATCCAACCAGAGAGCAAATTATAAAATATAAAGGAGCAGAATGCGATTACTTTATGAAGGTACAAAATGATTAAAAAGGGGCAAATCTAATGAAAAAAGAAATATTCGATACGTTCGCAGCCAAAGCGGAAATCAATATTCGTCCAGTTGAAGTTAAACCTTATTATAAGTGGATTGGAGGAACTACTTATCGTTTGGAAAAACTTAAAAATAACCCAGCTGGTATTAAACTATTATCAGTTCGCCAATATGAAAATAATTACTCATTAGATATTCACTATCGAGAAGAAGGGAAAAGTCTATCTATGTATTGTGATACAGAAGAACAAGCTTATGACGCGGCTTTTCAAAAGATTTTTCCTACTTTGTCTTTGCCAATAAAAGAAAATTTAAATATGGACAAAGATAAAAAAAGCGAACCGACTCAGAAAATTCAAACCAAACCTGTATCATCGGTTGGGGTGCCAAAACAAAATAAAACCATTGCGATTGAGGACATCAAAAAACAGACTATTCGTAAAAAAGCAAAAACATCAAATTATGCAAGAAAAATGCTTAAAGTATTTTTAAACCAAACGAAAAAAATTCTTAATAGACTGACACAAAATGCTCGTCTGTGTAAATAAAAATCTCTCACTGGATGTGAGAGATTTTTATTTTGAATATTTCTTATTTTATTTTGGCATATAGACATTCGCCAACAATTGGTCTTAAAAAATCGATATCGATTATTTCTTCATAATTATTATAAAATTTCCGAATAATATCAACCGCTGTTCTGTCTTTAAAATACTTTTCAGAATTCCACTCCATGTCAAAAGGAATGCGGTGGCTGTTGACGTTTGGCTCTAAATCCCTCAAAAACAAGACCATATCTCTTGTTAAAAAAGTAATAGTAATATACTGTTCTGGTTTTTCCATCTCGAAATAAATGGTTTCATTCCCTACGATTTGCATTTTAATCATACCTTTTTCCTCCGTGATGTTAAAAATAAATAAACTTTAATTTGCTATGAACACTATTCATTTGTCACATGTTCCTCTTCAATGATAACTATATACTAAATCTTTCCATTTTGCAAACTTTTGCACAAAAAATTATACACAAAAAAAATAGAAATAATGACAAAATTGCTCTCATAATTACATAAAACTACAAAAAACCATAGAAAATTGTAATAAATATAACTTTTGTTTTTAAAAAAAGTTTTTTCATTCATATTGTAGTTATATAAAAGAATAAAGGAGGCACCTATGGAATTCCAAATGAATATTTATAAGGACGGAAAAAAGACAATTCTCGTTTTTGATAATTGTTCTCCAAATGTTGAAAAACTGTTAAGCACTATTATCAGCTCTATTCAAAACACTACCATTAACAATATAAGCGATCTGCAAGCTGCAGAAAAAAAAGTGCAAAGTAGGCCTAATGTGGAAGAATTACAAAAAAATCAGGTCCATACTGCTCCAACAGCAATGAATAACCAAGTTTATCAGCAAATGGCAAATATACCGAATGACTCTATCGTTCCATTGCCTGGATACAATAAGTTCAAACAGACTTTTATTCACAAGAATAGCCAAAAGAATTTAAGCCCTATTGATCTAAAAGTGCTTAATACGGAAATCAATAATTATTATAACAATGTTTTGAAGACGACTGATTTCAGCGCATTCGACACGAATACACTAAAATTGTTTTTATCCGACGGAAATGCCTTATTTTTCCCGAATTTCCTTACAAAATTTATGCAAAACAATGGCTTTGCGTCATTCAAAGATTTATTAGAAGCGGGAGATATTGTAATGCTCGAAGCTATTAAGTTTTGTCTTCAGCTCTAAATAAAAAGCAGCTTATAGCTGCTTTTTTATTTTGCTTCTTTTGTAAAATTTTTATACTCTTTTTTATATAAAATTTTAAATTTGTAGTACTGATAATAAAAATCATTTTTTTGTGATTCGCTTAGGCTCTCATGCAGCAAATCAATTGGCGTCTCAAACAGTGTGTTAGACACATTTAAAAGACCATATTGTAAAAGGGCTTTTGTCCCTTTGTTGGAAGCAAAGAAGTCATAAATTTCCCCAATAGTATGAAAAGCGAAATATTCTCTGATCATGTAAACGAAACAAATTTTTAGCCGGACAGTTCCTAATTCGCCCTGCAAGTATTTTTTAGGGAATGTATATATCTCGCGATTCAAAACTTTTTTATATACATTTAAAGTCAGTTCCTGAATATTATATGGAATTTGCTTTGGATATAAAATATGAGCAATATAATATAAGTCCTCTTTATTATTTAATTCTTCCGGATAATTTATATACTTTAATAAAACATCCAACTTCATCAATCTCATAACATCTTTATTCAAATGATGAAAAACGTCCTGAGGTGTCCAACGTAACAACCGAAAAGCATATCTCATAATTTCACAAGCGTTATCTTCACTATTTTTGGGGGTACCATTAAAAAAAGAACTCGGATAATTATGTTTCTTCCCCAACAATATTTTTTCGTACTCTGAATACAATTCCTGTTTTCCCATAACAATCTCCTTTACATAGTGTTTTCTTAATACAAAAATGACAGATTTTTTTATAGTTTGAAATTTTTGCATAAAAACAAAAACAGGAGTTCAAATTCTTTTTTCAATCATATTTTTATTGAGAAAATATTAGGAGGTATCTCAAATGGCAGATATAAAAGATATCAAGGCGGAGTCCAAAGTCTCCATTATTATGTCAAACACAATAGAGGATATATTTAAGGTTCTTTTAAAGATGCTGGAAAATAAAGAACAAAATAGATCCGACATGGATTTCTTAAAATCTATGAAAGATGATGAAAAAGTGCCGATTCTTTCAATTATGGAAGCAACTATTTCAAAACGATATTGTGCAGAGTTGGAAAAGCATCATATCCCTTATATAAGATACGAAGTAGTAGGCACAGCAAAAGACGTTATCGTTATTAGTCCAGAAGATAAAGAAAGAGCCATTACCATTGAAAATGGAATGAGAATTCAGGCTGGTTTGGAAATTGACTCAAAGGCAGAATTAGATAGGGCGATGGCAGTAATGTACCCAAATGAGCTGGAGCAAAGATATGATGGATTGACCAAACAAGAGGCTGAATGTATTATTCAGATGGGTTTGAACGCAAAAAAACCAATCACCATTGTATCAGAAATGGCTCCTGACAATACTTATTCTGTATTTTGCAGAGCAACCCATGCTCCATTAGTGAGTCGATTTGTTTTGGATACCATTTGTAACCATTCCAATCATTCGAAAGAAATGGAAGCTGCTCTGAAAAGCCAAGCATATTTCCAAAAAGAAAGAACAGAATTTTTAAATGCAATTCAATATATTCGAGATACAAGCAGAGCAAGAGAAGGTTATCTGTTCTCTCTAAATGATAGATCTCACTATATTATGATCAAAGAAGATAGTTTTGACATCGTAAGAAATGGAAAAGTGGTACGATCTATGAATATGGCCAGTAATCCGGCACTGTATCCTGATGTACTTAAATTTGTTGGAAATTCCTTAGATTATCCGGTCTACAAAACCTACGAAGAGGTTGTAAAAGCAGGAGGAGTAGAAGGTGTGTTTAGACAGGCAGATCAAGAAATTGCCTGTAAAGATCCAGATACTATTTTTAGTAAAAATCTTGCCCTAAAGCAATGGATTTCCGAAAAAACCAATATCGACATGACTTCTGGATTTAATATGGTAAAGGATCAAAAATTAAATATCAATGATTTTGTTGCCGAAAGTAAGAATTTATCTCCAGCAGCAAAAGAAGCCATTATGAGAAATCCCAAAGCTTTTCAAGCGCAGCTTGATGAAATCCAGACAAGGTTCGCATCTTTGAGCACACAGAAGGAAGTCGTTCATATTACTATTGATGACGTAATCAGAAGAGCTGACATTAATTATTCTACGGGTACAGAAAAAGAAAGTAAACGGATGGCTTATGAAAACACTCTTTATGATACAAGAATGGTGGCAGATATATCTTCTGGTAAGTCTTCAATTTCTGATTTGACAGAAGTGGAAATGGAGCCTGATAAGCTTGAACCTCGAATTAATGAAAAACACCATACAGAACAAAATAAAGGAGATAAAACTTATGAAGAACGATAAAATTGATAAACGACAATATATGATGGTTTTTGTCGTATTGATGATTTTTAATGCATATTTTTCGTTGCATTTTACGCATCATCAATATCCTGTTATTGATCCGGAAGCCATCGAAAAAGGCAATATATTGGGAACCGCGATCTCAAAGCCATCATTAATGGAATCGTTTGAATTAACGTTAGGATCTATGTTTTCTTCGCCATTAAAAGTTTTTCCTCTACAATGGAACTTCTTTATTCCTTTTGGTATTTTAACAGCAATTATTGGCTTTATAATGCTCGCAATGTATTACAAAGATGTTATGTATAGACAGTCATTGCCAGATGATGAAATGCAGGGTTCAGCAAAATTTAACAATAACATTAAGCTATATAAGGAAAATTTCGAAGCCTCGTATGCTAATAATGACCCCAAGTACCCTTTTGATCCAAACATGATTTTAGCTGATGGACTAAAAATGAATATGGATAACAAAAAGGTAAATCGAAACATGAACTGTTTGATTGTCGGAGGACCTGGTACCGGAAAAAGCTTTGGTGTAATCAAGCCAAATCTTATGCAGTTTAATTGTTCTACAATTACTACAGACCCTTCCGGAGAGTTGCTATCATGTTGTGGCAAAGCGCAGTTGGAAAGAGGAATTAAAGTAAAACTTTTTTCAACATCTGACATGAAACGCTCAAATTGTTACAATCCATTTGACTATGTTTATAATGAAAACGGAGAACCAGATGAAACAAAAGTTTCAACTATGATTTATCTTTTTTTAAGAAATGCAGACGGCGCAAAACAGAAGAGTGGCGATCCATTCTGGGAAAAATCTGCAAAAGCTTTGTTGACAGCTATTGTCTTTTATCTGTTGGAAGAAAAGAAGGATCATCCAGAGGTAATCAACTTTACCAGCGTTCTTCGTATGATTCAACAGGGTAAGGTATCTGAAGAATCTTATACCAGCGAATCCCAGTTGGATAAAATGATGAAAGAGGCCAGGGATAATGCCGAGAGAGAAAATAGAGTATCAAAAGCTTGGTCCAATTACAGTACATTTAAGCTTGCTACCGCAAAAACAGCCAACTCTATTTTGATTACTTGTGCGGTTGATCTCCAGCTTTTCGATAATGAAGAGGTTAAGAATTTAACCAGAACGGATTTGGAGGACGATGAAAATAATCTGCATTTGGAAAAATTGGGTTACGAGCAGACTGCTTTGTACATCAATATTCCTCAGGCAAACGGTACTTATAATTTCCTGGTATCCATGATGTATTCACAGTTATTTGATTCACTTTATACTCAAGCAGAAAAAATCTGTGCGTCGAAATGGATAATTAAGGACGAGTTTAATTACCCCATTATCTCAAATATTGCATCAGAAAAAGATGCTGAAGAGTATTTAAAGGCGGTTCAGGAAGGTAACTACAAAAAAGTTACCAATCGTCGCGGTGTGGACCGTTATGAGATCAAGTATAAAAATAAAGTAATCTTAAGTAAACCCAGCGAATACGGAATTCAAAAAGCTATCAAGTTGTCAAAGCACGCAAATATTACAAGAGGAAGAGAGGCTCTTCCTTGGCATGTACGCTGTTTGATGGATGAATTCGCAAACATTGGAGAAGTTCCTGAGTTCGCTGAAAAATTAACAACTATGCGTAAATATGAAATAAGCTGTACAATCGTTGTTCAATCTATTTCTCAGTTGAAGACGAGGTATGAAAAATCTTTTGAGACTATCATCGGCGGTTGCGACACCATGATTTTCTTGGGTAGTTCCGAAAATGACACTTGTGATTATTTATCAAAATCTATGGGCGACAGAACGGTTAGAACCAGAAATGATAGTTACTCCGCAAAAGGTGGGTCCAGAAGTTATTCCTTACAAAAAAGACCTCTTCAAACTCCGGCAGAAATTAAAGCATTACCTAATGATATGAGCTATGTTCTGATTCGAGGCTTAGATCCTTTTAAGATTAAGAAATATAGCTTTTTAAATCATCCTCATTTTAAATTATCTGGTGATGGAGACGCGAAAAACAAATTAACAAGCGAAATGATAGAAAAGCTATTTAATTCAACTCCTCACAAAAAACAGAATGTTAATTTGAAAAACAAACAAAAAGCGGCTATGGTACAAAAGACTGTGTTGGTTCAGCCTAAAACAGAACAAGATGTCTGCAAAGCTGTTGGAGCTAAAACAGTAGAAGAAGCAGCAAACAAAGTTTCTGCAGCAGAAACTACGCCTGAAAATAAAAAGAACATTGAAGAAAAGAAAACAAAAGTAACAAATCAAGCAAATGTTTCTTTAACTGATATTGAAGGCGGATTTTTGTTCGGATAATAATTTTTTAAATATTTTTTCATTCATATTTATTGTGAAAGATAATTTCTAAGCATTTACAAGAAAGGAAGGAATAATTATGTTAAAAACATTGAAAAACAAAGTAGTACAAAAAGCTCTGATCTTTTCGGAAGCTGTCATGATGGGATTCACATCGGTTACCGCGCATGCCAATGGTCCGATCGATACAAGCAAAGTCAATATTATACAGCCTGGAAATAACTTAAACGTACTTGGCAATGTTATCGGCGTTGCGCTCGGTATCTTCCAGTTTGTTGGTTTGGGCATGTTGATTTTGGGAGTAGCACAATTTGTAATGGCAACTCATGATGATCAGCCTGACAAAAAAATCAAGGCACTTACTTTAGCCGGATGCGGCGCAGTTTTAACGGCACTAAGATTTGTATTAAAAGCAATGGGACTTATTGGCTAAGCGGCTATAATAAGGATATGGCGAGCTTTTTGTTGAGCTCGCCACATTTTTTAGAAAGGAGAGTTTATGGATCCATCAGCAGTTAGTGGTGTAAGTGAATTGAGCGGACTTAAACGAATGATTTATAACGCATATGCAAGTCTTGCGACAGCCGGAGATTACGATATAAATTTATTATTATTAGAAGACTCTCATGGCACAATGATGACGAATATTTGGGATGCATTAGTGCCATTGGCATGGGGGCTTATATTGCTTTATTTTATATTAGATTTTATGGAACAGGTAACGAATGGACACAGAGAACTCGATATAAAAATGATGTTTCTCTCCTTAATGAAATTAGCAATAGTAAGCTTAGTATTAACTTACGGAAAATATTTTTTGTCCGGTATTATTCACATGGGTAATACAATGGTGCAAGTAATTCATGAGGTAAGCGTTGGTACTGAAGATGGTGGTGTGACTGGAATTAAAACTTATTGGGAAGATTTATGTGCAGCATGCGATGACTTAGGACTTATTGAATCCCTTGGACTTGCCATATATGCTATAATAATAGAAATTGCATCTGCAATCCCCGCTTTTATGATCGGATTGCACTCAATTTCTCGTAGAATCGAATTGATTATCCGAGGAGGCATGATGAGTATAGCTATCCCAAATCTATTTTCAGATGGAACAAGGTCTGGCGCTATTCGATATTTTAAAAAGTATGCAGCATGTTTGGCTCATGGCGCAGTGATGATTTTGATATTAAAAATAGTATCTGCATTAATGCTTGGAACTACTGGAACTTTAGATGCCGATGAAGTGTTAAATATGAATTTAGGCCAATTATTAAATATTTTTTTATATACATTTTCCGCAATTGGTCTTATTTCAGCATCAAAATCTATTGTAAATGATGTATTTTCATAAATAGGGAGGTATAGTATGGAAGTTATAATTCCCAAGGATATACGAGAGTATAAAGCAAAATTGATCGCAAATTTTACATTTAGAGAATGTGTCGGCCTGGCAATTATGGCTGCAGGCAGCTATGCTATGTATGGGTTATATAAAGTGATTTCTCCAAGCGCAGCTTTCGATACAATGGCTGGATTATTCTGTTTTATAGGAGCTGCGCCTGGAATTTTATATGGCTTTATAAAACCATACGGTATGCCAATTGAGAATTTCATGAAAACGGTATTTGTAGAAAATTTTTTGTGCCCATCAATTAGAAAATACAAAACGGATCCTTTATTTGAAAAAGAAAAAGCTGAAAACATAAAATTGGGAAAAATGTCTACAGCAGAATATCCGGGTTATAAATAAGGAGTGATTTTATGAAAAAATTATTTGCAATCTTAATTTTAACTGCCATGATGCTATCTATTGCTGGTTGTGAAAAAAAAGAAGAACAAGTGACGGAGAGTTCTGCAATCGAAATTGCAAGAAATGATTTTTATGGGGGATATACAAGGCTGGAGGAAATAAAAGAAAAAGTAAAAAATTCTATTTCGTTTTTAGAAGAGCATAACTATGTCATTCAAACGAATAACCCAGATAATTATTGGGCTGAAAGCGAATTTTATCATTTGGATTTTTTCCCGTTGGAAGAAGAAGCTTTAGACCATGTTTATTTATTAAACGAAGGCAATGAATTTAGCGAGTTGCAAAACGCTATTGCGTCTAATTTATCTGGATTGGGTTTCTCAAACATATCAGTTGTTAGAATAGAAAAAGACAAATACAGAATAACGTATACTGGAAATTTCATTGATCGTGATAATTGGGAAACAAATTATAGAACAAGAATGATAAATTGCACATATGATCCAGCATATAACAGATTACAGATACTATCCCAATTTGTTTATAATGATATAGCCGATGAAGATTTTATTTACGAATATGCTGAACTGCCCAATAATTATTATGCTCTTCAGAACGATACGGAACGCCTTTTGGTTCATCTTACAGAAGATTATGATGTAGACTCTTTTTATTATTCGAAATTAAGAGAACCTTCTGAAGAAGAGTACGCAAAATTAGTTGAAGCATACAAGCGGGAACATTTGGATGAGTATGGAATAGAAGGTATTTTGGCTACCTCTGATTTCGATCTTTCATTGTTACCTTCTTGGAGATATACGGCTGAAGAAAATGAGTCTTTGTTTCAAAATATCGATAAATGTAATGAAGACTGGGTATATGAGGCTTATAATCTTAAATTCACCGTCAAATTCGAAAACGATGTGCTTTCTGTTTGGAAACTAAACGATCTTACTAAAAAAGAGCAAGCATTTGAAGTTAAAAAAATCATAAACGCCCCCCCTGGAGAAGTACCAGAGTCTTAAAAGCATAAAAACGTCCATTTTTATGGGCGTTTTTTTTATGCAAAAAAAATAAACATCTTTGCTTTCTATCATATTGATTGTGAAAAGGAGGTAACGATATGGACAATAAAACAAAACAAGAGTTTACAGAAGGAGTGAAGCACTTCAAAAATAAAAAATCATTTGCAATATGTATTCTCTCTGAAGGTTTATCAATTATTATGTTTTTCTATTATTTATTTAAGGAAAATACATTCTATCCCGAATTATTAATGTTAGCTGGTTTGTTATTTTTGTGCATTATTTTTTATTCTTTTAAAATACAAAGACTCGGAAAGAATGCAATTGAAATGCCTGAAAAAGAAACTGAGGATTTGATTTATCGAGAAATGGATCCGCAAATAAAAGAGCAAAATAGAAAAAAAGGTGTATTTCGATTAACGGAAAATGATGCATTTGGTTATTACAATGAAGAGGAGTAATGTATGCAGTTTATAGGAAAATACCTTAGAACTATTTACAGGAATGCGGGTAGCGGATATACAAAATGTTTAGTTAAACCTAACTCATTCAATCTTTTTGGAACGGATTCTATTTTGTGTGCCGGTTGCTTTCCTAAATATAACGAAAATACTCCTCTCTCTTTAGAAGGGGTTTTTGATTATACAGAAGGAACAAAACTATTTAAGGTCGAAAAAATAGAAGTAGCTGTAGATGAGGAAAATGATTTACGGCAA
The DNA here is from genome assembly GCA_045579545.1 of Acetatifactor sp. GTDB lineage: Bacteria > Bacillota > Clostridia > Lachnospirales > Lachnospiraceae > Acetatifactor. Next base: position 10,664 of record JAZNMF010000085.1, read on the forward strand.
TTTTTAATTTCCTGTTTTCCTAAAGGATTCGGTAAAGTTGCAGCAGATAAAATTATTGAGTCTATGAAGTCCTACAATTTAGGCTTGTCTGATTTAATGGATGGCTCGCATGATGAGTGTTTTAAAGATATTCGCGGTTTCAGTGACGGTAAAATCATGAGTTTTTTAAATAATGTTTCCAGAAATTATACAATTAGCAAAATCCATACAGAAATCAGTCCTTATGGCGGAACATTTAAACATGCTGCAAATATTTTTAAATTTTATGGAAATGCATCTCTTTCTGAAATAAAAGCCAATCCTTACAAAACAATGAAACACTGTGATGTTCCCTTCAGCATAATTGATTCTTATGCGCATAGTTTAAATTATCCTTATTATAATTTGGAAAGAGTGCGTACTTTAATAAAAATTGGGTATAAGCAGGTAGAATCCAATGGTTTGTCTTATGTAGACTATGACATGATGCTAAAGTTTATAAGAAAATATGAGACAAATTATGGAAAATATGATGAGGTGATCCCAGAAGGTATTGTAGCTCATGAATTGTTATATTCTTATAATGGAAAATCTGTAATCAAAGACGATTCATTAAGATTATACAGTAAAAATGCTTACGAATCAGAAATGATAATCGCAGCAAAAATGAACCGACTGCTAAATGAATCTAAACTTTTGATCGAAACAAAAGACGTAAAAAAATATTTGAACTCTATTGCTACAAAGTTAGATCAAGAGCAGCTTGCTGCGATTTGCGGAATTACAGAAAGCACCTGCCCTTGCATGTTAATTGGGAAACCCGGTACAGGCAAAACAACCACGATTAAAGAATTAGTTGAAACTATAAAACATTTTAATCCTAAACTTTCAATCGCTCTATGTGCCCCTACTGGAAGGGCAGCAGAGCGAATCAGTGAATCGACAGGATTTTTAGCAACAACAATTCATGTTCTTTTAGAATATAAGTCTCTTTACGGAGAAGACGCTGAGCCCTCTCGCAATGAGTCAAATCCTTTGGACTATGATGTCGTAATTGTAGATGAAAGCTCTATGGTAGGTTTATTTTTATTTAAAAGATTGCTTCTTGCTATGCGCCCAAGTACAAAATTAATTTTAGTAGGAGATTGGAATCAATTGGCTTCCATTGAGCCAGGAAATTTATTGTTTGATTTGGCAAAATGCGGAAAATTCCCCGTTTATACCTTAAGTACAATTCACCGACAAACAGCGAATGGGCGAAGCATTGCTGAAAATGCTATGGGGCTTTTAGAAAATAAAACTGAATTTTTCACTGACAATTATTTTGAAATTTTTAATTTTACATCAAATGAGCAGGCTGAAAATTTTTGTATGGATTTTTATCAAAAAAATATGTCTAAAGATTTAAATCACATACACATCATTACGCCAAGCACAAAAGGAGAGCTTGGAACGACGCTGTTGAACCAAAAAATACAATCCGAAATATTTAAAAATGAAGTAAATTATATTGACTATGGTAACTCCAGATATTATCTGGGAGATAAGGTTATGACTTTAAAAAATAATTATGATCCAGAATGTTCTTATTTTAACGGGGATATTTGGGAAATTGTAAAAATCAATCCAGAAAATATTACATTAAAAAATCAAAACAGAACTATAGATCTTGATATCGATAATATGGATGTGTTAACGCTGGCTTATGGATTAACTATTCATAAATTCCAAGGTAGCGAAGGGGATATCATTATTATGATATTCCCAGAGGATTGTCCTAAACCACTGATTTATCGTTCAATTTTATATACTGGAATTACCAGAGCAAAATCGCATCTCGTAATTTTAAACGTAAATCACATGATGGAAAAATTTGTTGAAGCTCCATTTCATCAAAAAAGAAATTCTTCTTTGTTAGAAATGATTTAAAAAAGCCCGATCTCATCGGGCTTTTTTCTGTCATATTTTCTGTATCTAAAAAGATATATAGGAGGAATAGAAATGGTAAAATACGGATTTTTGCATTGTCACACAATGCATTCTTTAAAAGATTCTACTTTGAGGCCTGAAGCTCTTGTTGCAAGAGCAAAAGAAATGGGCGCAAAAGCGATCACTCTTACAGACCATGGTGCTTTAACTGGTGTTGATGATTTTATGGATGCTTGTGCGGCAAACGAAATCAAAGGTATTCCCGGTGTAGAGGCTTATGTGGCTGAAGAAAACGAAAAAAGACTGCATTTGATTTTATTGCCCAAAGACATTATAGGATTTAGAGCTATCTCAGATGCTCTAATCGACGCAAATAAGCGTATCAAAAAAGTAAGAACTTTGATTTTTCCGGAAATGAACGAAGAAATTTTAAAAAGACATTTTGGCGAAGGATCCAAAGGATATGGCCATGTAATTGCAACCAGCGCATGTATCGGCGGTGTAATTGCGGGATTATATCTGAGAAATAACGATGCTATTGAAGAATTAACAACCTTGCAGGAAGAGCTTAAAAATGTGCATTACACAAAAGATGCGATTGAGCATAATCAGAAGCTGTTAGGTGAGATCAAAGCAAAATACGACGAAGCAAAAGTATTGGCAAACAAAAAATATGCAGCAAGAGAAAAATTTGTGGCAAAGTTGGAAAAGAATAATGATTCAGCATATGTTGACGAATTAAAAAAGCTGACAGATGAAAAGGCTGAAACAGATGTTGCAAAAAGAATTGTACCTGACTTAAGCAAGAAGATGTCTATGGTTTCTAAAAAGATTACAGAATTAAAGCAGAAGTTACCTAAAGATAAAACTGTAATGCAGACAAAGGAAACTCGTTTCGCATATATAAAGTCATATGTGAAAAATGAATCTGAATTGCTTGAATTTATGGAAAAAGAGGCTTTACGCTATCGTGACTTGTTTGGGGCTGAAAACTTTTATTTGGAAATCCAGAATCATGGAATGATGGATGAATTAAAATATATGTTTCTCCTTGACAAGATCGCTCAAAAGCATAACATTCCTATCGTAGCTGCAAACGACGCTCATATGGCAACAAATTCTGATTTTGAAATTATGGGTAGAGAATCCATTCGAGCATTAGCTTTTGACAAATTGGAAAAGGCGGAGCCATCTGATAAGGAATTATATTTAAAAAGCGATGAAGAGTTATTTCTTGCTATTTCCCAGGTTATCGGTTCAAACAGAGCGCAGATTGCCATGGAAAATGTTGGAGTTATTCTGAACTCGTGTAATGTAGTATTTCCTAAAGAAGCACATTATCCAAAATTTCAGAAGGACGCGGATGCCAATGAACTTCTGCGTAAGATGGTAGAAGAAAGGCGCCATCTTCGATTTAAAGATAGTGAGTGGACAAAAGAGTACCAGGACAGACTCGATATGGAATTAAATGTTATCTGCTCTATGGGTTTTGCTGATTACCATTTGATCGTACAGGATTTGATCAACTTCGGAAAGAAGTTGGGAAAAATGCCCGAAGAGAGATATGAGTATTTGGTAGAAAACATTAAAAGGATGACTTTTGACGAAATTGTATCTTATGTAGATGCAGACCAAAGTTATGTTGGATATTCAGTAGGCCCCGGAAGAGGTTCTTCAGCCGGATCTCTCGTATGCTATATTCTTGGTATTACAGAGTTAGATCCAATCAAGTATAATCTCTTATTTGAGCGTTTCTTAAATCCCGAAAGAGTATCCATGCCGGATATTGATACGGATTATGCTAATGGATACAGAGAAGTTGTCATTGATTATACTTACAAAAGATATGGAGATGAAGCTGTATGCCGTATCATTACTTTTGGAACTGCGGCTGCAAAAGGTGCTATCAGAGATATATGCAGATGTATGGGTGCTCTGGAAAACAACGATGAAAAAGAATATGCAGATCTTGGTGATGCTTTATCAAAGGTAATATCTGGTAAACCTGGAGAAAAAATTGAAAATTATTTAAATACATTCAACGATATGGCAAAAGAAAATCCTAAAATTACAGAAGTAATTCAGAGAGCAATGTCTATCGAAGGATGTTACAAGCAATATGGTATGCACGCAGCAGGCGTTGTTATTTCTGATAACAATCGGGTTGCAGATTACGTCCCCCTCGCATATGACGGAACGAATGACCAATGGAAATGCCAATGCGATATGGTACGTGTTGAACAAAAGGGATTGCTAAAAATGGATTACCTCGGTCTGAAAAATTTGAATATTATCACTGAAGTTCTTCGATTCATCTATAAAAACACTGGAAGAAAAATTGATCCAGAAACAGATATTCAGATTGAACAGAAAGTAATTAAATCCATTATTTCGGCAGGCAGGACAAACTCTATCTTCCAGCTGGAATCTGAAGGTATCAAAAAGACCGCACGACAGCTTGATCCTAACTCTATGGAAGATATTATTCTTCTTCTGGCAGCGTATCGTCCCGGCCCGATGGATTACATCCCAGGAATGATCCGTGTAAAGAATTGTGGAGAAAACGCAAGCTATTTAAGCCCTCTGCTTGAGCCCATCTTAAAAACAACATACGGAAGTATTATTTATCAGGAACAGGTTCAACAGATTTTCCAGAAACTTGGAAATTACTCATTAGGAAAAGCTGACCTCGTTAGAAGAGCAATGAGTAAGAAAAAGGAAAAGGATCTTCTGAAAGAAAAACCTATTTTTATAAAAGGGTGTATTTCTAACGGAATGAGCGAACAGGCGGCTGATCAGCTGTTTGAAGGAATGGTAGACTTCGCAAAATACGCTTTCAATAAATCCCATGCAGCTG
>JAZNMF010000086.1:0-36097 GCA_045579545.1 Acetatifactor sp.
CGGACCAAGGGTTTGCCTTCAGCTTCCTTCAGATTCCACCTCACGATGGACACCCTTGCTGTTCAGCTATACACTTCCTCGTTGCCTAGGCGTGTTCGGGACTTTCACCCGTTAGAGCGCGCCCATGGCGCGCAAACCAAAACAGGCTGTACCCCCCAAGGGTACAGCCTGCCTTTTTATCATCCTTTATCCTTCAACAATCAGGTATCTGCCATCGCCTATGTCAAACACTTCAGCAGCGTCCAGAATCTCATCACCTACGGCACCGTCAATGTCGAGCCCCTCTTCCTCAAAGAACTCGATCACCTCGTCGATAGAATCCACTACCACTGCCATACATTCTTCCAAGAAGCTCTCAGCTGATTCCAGATTCTCAGCTACTCTTTCAGGGAACAGCTGTAACTGGTTTTCTAAGAAACACTCCAGTACTGCATCATCAAACTCATGCATACATCCACCCTCCTTTATTCTCCGGAGAACACCTTCATCCGAATATAATATCTGTTTCCATAATAGTAAGATTGCCGTATTCCGTCAATAGGGTATTACAATATTTTTGCGGATCAATGGCAATTTCTTTCTCACGCGAATGCAAGAAGTTCCAGCGGATGCCCTATGATCGCATCAGCGCCGCCATCTTCCAATTCTTTTCTTTCCCGGAATCCCCACAATGCACCTACCGTAAACACTCCTGCATTTTTGCCGGTAGCCATGTCCGTGCCGGTATCCCCCAGATAGATAACGTCGTCTGTCTTCAGGCAAAGCTGTTCAAGAATCTGATAAACTCCAACGGGATCCGGTTTGATGGGTCCACCCGGCATCTGACCCATGATCACATCAAAGTATCCCTTTCCAAACAATTCCTCCACCACATTGACTGCCTCCTGATGAGGCTTGTTGGACAACACTGTAAGCTTCATTCCTCTTGCTTTCAATTCTGTCAGAAGTTCCACAATCCCGTCATAGGGCTTTACCCGGTACATACAGTTTTCCCGAAAAATCTCACGGTATCTTGCAATCGCTTCCTCAAAATGAACCAGTTCCCTATCACCGCCGGCCTGCAGACATCTTTTGATCAGATTGGCAGCACCGTCTCCCACAAAATATTTGTACTGCTCTACCGAAAAAGGGCCATAGCCCAGGGGAACCAGAGCAAGATCCGCGCTGTACTGAATACTGGTAATGGAATCTGACAAAGTACCGTCCAGATCAAAGATCACCACTTTCTTCATAGATTTTGTACCTCCTGATATAATCTTCCCACTGGAAGACCTACAACATTATTGTAATCACCTTTAATGCCGCTGATGTAGCGGGCGCAAATTCCCTGAATGCCATACGCTCCTGCTTTGTCCATGGGATCCAAAGTGTCCACATATGCCTGAATCTCCGCTTCCGACATGGGATAGAAAGTCACCTCAGTCTCCTCGTGAAACGATCTGACTGTCACTTTACCATTCCCGTTTCTTCTGATCAGGGTCACACCGGTATATACAAAATGGGAACGTCCCTGCAGCAAACGCAGCATGCTCACTGCTTCGTCCCGTTCTGCCGGTTTTCCCAGAATCCGGCCGTCACAGGCCACTACCGTATCTGCACCGATCACGGTCACTGCTTCCTTTTCCTGCAGGCTGTCAAACACAGCCTGGGCCTTCTGGGCCGATAATTCTTCCACCACTTCGGCGGGCAAAGTCTTCGTAACCTTCTCTTCCACACGGCTGACGCAGACTTCAAATTCCCAGCCAATCTGGCCAAGCAGCTCTCTGCGTCTGGGTGACGCTGATGCAAGTATTACTCTCATTCCTTCATCTCCTGTCTGAACACCTGTGTTTTATTCGTGATGCACTTCCGGAATAAACGTCCGCCGCTCCTTCACTGCATCCTCCGCTTCTGCCCGGAACGCCTGTGCCGCTTCCATACAGAATGCCTCCTGAGAATTAAATACCTCTTTTCCTCTCTTGTCAATCTTTTCATAACGTCCGGAGGGGCGCAGCACATGAGCCTTCACCGTATCCTTCAACTGATACTGCAGAATATGGAACAACTCTTCTTTCAATTCCTTCCGCTCCACCGGGAACAGGATTTCCACCCGACGCTCTAAGTTTCTGGGCATCCAATCCGCACTTCCGCAATAGATCTCGTAATTTCCGTCATTTTCAAAATAGAATATTCTGCTATGCTCCAGAAAGTTGCCCACAATGGAGCGGACAGTAATATTCTCACTGATACCGGGAATTCCCGTCTTCAGACAACAGATACCTCTGACGATCAGATCGATCTGCACACCGGCGATAGCGGCTTCATACAAAGCAGCTATTACGTCCGGGTCACAAAGTGAATTCATTTTGGCAATGATTCTTGCCTTCCGTCCCTCCAGCGCATATTTTTTCTCCCTGCCAATGAGATACAGGAATTTATCCTTCAGCCACAGTGGTGCCAAAGCCAGTTTGTTCCACATCAGGGGCTCCGAATAACCTGACAGCATGTTGAAAACTGCAGTGGCATCCTCGCCGATACTCTCCGAACAGGTAAACATGCCGATATCCGAATAAAGCTTAGCCGTCGCATCGTTATAATTACCGGTTCCCAGATGCACATATCTGCGGATACCATCTTCTTCCCTGCGCACTACCAGCGTGATCTTACTGTGCGTTTTCAGGCCGACCAGACCATAAATCACATGGCAGCCGGCCTTCTCCAGCATCTTGGCCCAGACAATATTATTTTCCTCATCAAAACGCGCCTTCAGTTCCACCAGCACGGAGACCTGCTTGCCATTCTCCGCCGCCTGCGCCAAAGCTGCAATGATGGGGGAATTGCCGCTGACTCGGTAAAGCGTCTGCTTGATGGCAAGCACCTTCGGATCCTGAGAGGCCTGCCTGATAAAATCAACTACCGGCATAAAGGTCTGATACGGATGATGTAAAAGAATATCGCCTTTTCTGATCTCCTCAAAAATATCGCAGCCTGAAGGCAGCTTTGCCACCGGCTTAGGCTCATATTCAGGGGTCTTTAAATGGTCAAAACCATCCAGTCCGTACATTTTCATCAGGAAAGTCAGATCAAGAGGACCGTCGATATGATAAATATCTCCATCCGTCATTTTCAGTTCTCTCTTGATTATCTTAAGAAGCGTCTGATCCATTCCCGATTCCACTTCCAGACGGATAGCCTCTCCCCACTGACGCTTCTTCAGCTGTTTCTTGATCTCCTTCAAAAGATCTGCCGCCTCATCTTCCTCAATGGTCAGATCCGCATTGCGCATGATTCGGAAAGGATGGGCGCAGATAATATCATAATTCAAAAACAGCTTGTGAATATTTCTCTCTATCATTTCTTCCAGCAGGATCACTTTTCTGACAGTGTCTGTCCCCGGAAGTTCTACCACTCTGTCAAGCACGCTGGGAACCTGCACTGTTGCAAATTCCACACTCTCCTCCGTCCCTTTCTTCCGCACCAGCGCTCCTATATTCAGGGACTTATTGCGAATCAGCGGAAAAGGTCTGGAGGAATCCACAGCCATGGGGGTCAGCACCGGATAAACATTATCCGCAAAATACTTATCGACAAAAACGGCATCCTCTTCCCCAAGCTCTTCGTGCTTTCTGATCACCTGCAGACCGTTTTGTAAAAGAAGCGGCAGAAGGGAACGGTTGTAGGTAGAGTACTGCAGTTCCACCAGATCATGGATCTCCACATTCAAAGCACCCAACTGTTCAGAAGCGGTCATACCCGCAATATCGGTTTTATCGTAACCGGCATGTACCATGTCTTTTAAAGATGCCACCCGGATCATAAAAAACTCATCCAGATTGGATGCGGTGATGCCAAGAAACTTCAAACGTTCAAACAACGGAATGTTTTTGTCCCTCGCCTCGCTTAAGACTCTGCGGTTAAACAGGACCCAGCTCAATTCTCTGTTGGTATAATATTCAGGGTTTCTGATTATTTTCTCCATCCCTTTTCTCCGACTTATTTCCCTAACAAATAGTCAATAAACTGCTGTGCGGTACGCCCCGATAATCCTCCATGGGACAATTCCCATTTGTTTGCCTCCAGAAGCAATTCCTCCTCCGGCATATCCACACCGTAACGCTCCGCAAGAACTTTAACAATATTCTGAAACTGTTTTTTGTCCGGCTTTCCAAAGTAAATAGTAACACCAAATCTTGCCACCAGAGACAACTTTTCCTGCACGGTATCGCTGGTGTGCATATCCTCTCTGATCTCTTCTTTGTCGCTGTAATTCTCGCGGATCAGGTGACGGCGGTTTGAGGTGGCATAAATTAAAACGTTCTCAGGTTTTCTTTCCAGTCCGCCTTCGATCACAGCCTTCAAATACTTATACTCTATCTCAAATTCTTCAAAACTCAGGTCATCCATGTAAATGATAAACTTGTAGTTACGGTTCTTGATCTGTGCGATCACATCGTTCAGATCTTGGAACTGATGCTTATACACCTCGATAATGCGAAGTCCTTTGTCGTAATACTCATTGGCAATTGCCTTGATACAGGAGGATTTTCCCGTTCCCGCGTCACCAAACAAAAGACAGTTATTGGCCTTTCTGCCTTCCACAAAAGCCACCGTGTTGTCTATCAGCTTCTTCTTGGGGATCTCGTAGCCCACAAGATTATCCATATGCACGTGGGCGATATTCAGGATGGGATCGATCTGTACACCGTCTTCACCGTGAGCGATCCGGAAAGACTTGTGCAGACCGAACTTGCCCACACCGTACTCTTTATAAAACTGTGTCAGTGTGTCTTTCATTTCCTCCGGTGTATGGTCATCGCAAAACTTTTCTGCCAATTCGCAGATACGCTTGCAGATTCTCTTATTATATACCTTGCTCTCCTGTTTACTGCTGGCATAGTCCTGCACCAGTTCAAATTCCGGCACGGAAAGCTTCTCCATCATAGGTGCAAAATCAAAGTCATAGAACTCCTTAAAGATTACGATATCGTGTAGCGCAGCCTTGTTGATCGTCCCTTCAATGGCACCTCTGATCTCGCAGCCTCTGGAGTAACTGTTCTCGTTATTCACCAAGAGATTGGCAAGGTAGCAGTGCCACAGATTTCCGTAAAAACCATAGTGGCCGGCCAGCTCAACCAGCTTGTGAATACACTCATAAAACAGACCTGACATATCCTCCACATTGTAATACTCATCCTCATAATGCGCCATCAGCCACGCCATATCATAGAGCAGATCTCCATCCTCAAACTCTCTGTATACGATCAATTCCTGTTCTCTCATGGTCAAGTTTCCTCTCTGTTTCCCGCTTTAATAATTTCCCAGAATCTTCATGTTTCTGGCTTCATCCCTAAGTCCTCTCAGCGCATTTTTCACCGAGCTCTCGGCAAGATTTCCTTCAAAATCCACAAAGAAGCGGTATTCCCAGTTACGGTCCTCGATGGGTCTGCTCTCAATCTTACTCAGATTCAGATTGTTGTAGATAAAGTGGGAAAGCATATGATACAGGGATCCGCTTCTGTGAGGCACTTCAAAGCATATACTGATCTTTTTTGCATCCTTTTTAAAGATCTTCTGGTTGGTGACAATGATGAATCTGGTAGAGTTGTTCTCCTCCTGATTCACACCTTTTTTCAGTACCTCAAGTCCGTAAATCTCACCTGCAAGCTCGCTCGCAATGGCAGCCTGACTCTTGTCGCCGTCTTCCGCTACCTTTTTGGCAGCAAAGGCATTGTTCTGCATACTGATCTGGTTCCAGTCGTGTTCCAAAAGATACTTGGAACTCTGCATCAGGGACTGGGGATGGGAAAATACGGTCCTGATATCACTTTCACTGCTTCCGGGCACCCCCAAAAGACAATGCTCTATCCGGATAATCTGTTCACCTACAATATAATTCTCAAATTCCACAAGCAGATCATAAATCTCACTGACAATGCCGGCGGTGGAATTCTCGATGGGAAGCACTGCAAAATCTGCACTGCCCTCGTCAATGGCACTCATGGCCTCCTGGAACGTATTCACATGGAAACTGCTGATTTTGTCGCCGAAATACTGCATCATGGCTGCCTGGGAGTAAGCGCCTTCCGCCCCCTGGAATACCACTCTGGCCTTCACTGTGTCAAGCTCATCCACGCCGATAAAAGGCAGCTTGCCAAGACTTCCGTGCTCCGCCAGAAGCTGATACTGCAGCTTACGGCTCATGGACATGATCTGTTCAAACAGTTCTTCAATGCCGTGACTGTTAAACTCATTGTGGGTCAGCCCTTTGACTTTGGCAAGCTTCTCCATCTCACGCTGCCTGTCAAACACCTTTTTCCCGTTTTCAATTTTGTACTCAGCCACCTGTTTGCAGACATCCATTCTCTTTTCGTACAGGTCTACGATCTGTGCATCAATCTCATCTATTCTGTCTCTCAACTGCAATAAATCCATAGGTATCGCTCCTTTTGCCAATGATTCTTTACGGTCCGGCCTTAGGCCGGACCGCAGTCTCTATTCTTCGATATGATCAAGTCCCTGGTTGAGAATCGTCGCAATATGCGAATCCGCCAGAGAATAAAAAATGGTCTTTCCCACTCTCCTGTTTTTCACAAGGTCCATCTGCTTCAGGATCCTCAGCTGATGCGAGATGGCTGACTGAGACATCCCAAGAACACCTGCGATGTCAAGCACACACATCTCAGAACACAGAAGTACATTAAGAATTTTTAAACGGGTAGTATCACCAAACACCTTAAAAAACTCTGCAAGATCCTGAAGTTCCTCCTCGGGAGGCATCTTCTCACCGATCTGCTCTACGGTATTCTCATCCACATATAAATAACCATTCTGCTCCATACAGCATACCTCCTGCCGGCCCTGTACCGTCATGCGCTCTTAAGAATCACCACAAATAATGTTATATTTTACTATATTTCTCCCTCTGTTGCAATACTTTCAATGGGGATTTCACATCCCGACAGTCTCATCACAGCGGGTCAAAATACGCTTCCATTCCCTCCGACAGCGTGATGTTTCCCTCATGATCCACAAAAACCGCAAACGCGTCATAATCCTCCAGAAGGGAGAGAGATTTCTCTGTTCCGAGCACAAAGCATGCCGTGGAAAGCGCGTCCGACAAAGCGCCGCTCCGGGACAAAACGGTTACGCTGCCAAGTCCCGCATCTGCCGGAAAACCGGTGGCGGGGTCAATAATATGATGATAGCGGACACCTTCCACTTCCACGAAGCGTTCGTAATCTCCGGAAGTGGAAACGCACCACTTCCCCTCCAAAGTCAGACCGCCAATGTAGGAGGAAGGATCATCCGGGTTCACTATTCCGATGTTCCACGGCTTCCCACCCGGTTTGTTTCCATAGGTAAGAATACTGCCTCCCACAGATATCACCGCTCCGCTGACTGCTGGTTGTCCCTGTAAATAAGAAAAAATTTCATCGCAGGCAATGCCCTTTCCAACAGCACCAAGGTCAAGCTTCATGCCTTCAGGCAGATAAATGGTATCGCAATTCAGTTCTATCCGGTCGTAACCGGCAGATTTCAGCGAAGTTTTTATCGCTTCTTCAGAAGGCAGAACTGCCTTATCTTCTGTTTCCGCCGCCAAAGTGTCAATATTCCACAAGTTCACTGTCCGTCCTATGGTAATATCAAATGCCCCGCCGCTTTTTCGGGACACCTCCTGTGTCAGCTCCAGAATATCCCAAAGTTTCCGGGAGAGTTTAACTCCCCGGGGATCTCCGGCATTCCTGTTGATCCCTGATACCTCAGACTCCTCTATCCGGTGAGACAAAAGTTCCTCTTCCAGCTTTACGATTTCCTCTCTCACCTGACCGGTGATATCTTCTCCGCCCTCCTGCACATAGATGGTCTCCTTGATAACGGTTCCCATGGCCGTATCGATCCGCTGGTAACTCTTTTCCGCCTGTCCACAGCCGGTTGTGCACAACAGAAGCACTGCCAGTAGAATCGCTGCAGGCTTTCTATGTAAAATTACATTTCTCTCTTTTTTGAAAAAAGACTTCATTTTACCGTCTCCATTTGTTATACTGTAGCCAAAAGAATTGTCTGTCCGACAACCCAAAACGAGGAGCGATCATGCAATCAACCACTGTCAAAAGAGCCCGGATACTCGCAATCTTTCTGTGCGTCCTTGCACTTGCCTGTATCGTAGCCATTCTCTTTATCATACCTTCTCCCATGAACGGAAAAGAACCGGTGGCCGATCTTTATCAGAACGGTACACTGCTAAAAAGCATCCCTTTACATCAGGTGTCGGAACCCTACACTTTTACAGTGACTGCAGAGGATGGCGGTGTCAACGTGGTAGAAGTGCGCCCGGGATCCATCGGCATCCTGTCCGCGGACTGTCCGGACAAGGTATGCGTCAGACAGGGATTTATAAGTAACTCCCATCTTCCCATCACCTGTCTCCCTCACAGGCTGGTCATACAGATACGTCAGGAGGCTGAGACATGGGATTAAAAAAACTGGTCACTCTTGCACTCTATGCCACACTTTCTCTGATTATTTTTGCCATTGAAAGTGCCATTCCGCCGTTAGTTCCCATCCCCGGGATCAAGCCCGGACTATCCAACATCATTACACTCATACTGCTTCGCAACTACTCTGTAAAAGACACTGCACTGGTACTCGGCACAAGGATTCTGATTTCTTCCCTTCTCTTCGGGCAGGCCGTCAGCCTCCTTTACAGCGTGGTCGGCGGTTCTTTCAGTCTGCTCTGCATGGCCGCGGTCAACAGATTTTTGCATGGCCGCTATGTTTTTCTCACCGGTATCACTGGTGGCCTTACCCACAATCTGGGGCAGCTTCTGACTGCTTATCTCATGACTCAGGTTCCCGGTGTACTGATCTACCTGCCCTTTTTAGCACTGGCCGGCATTATCGCCGGTCTGTTCACCGGGCTGTGCGCCCATTTTGCACAGAAATACCTGTTGCCTGTGATCAGCCGACTGTAGCGAAACAGTTTCTACTCTGCATCCACCTGCTCCAGCCCAAGAAGCAGCTGCCTCATGGTTCTTCTCAGTATGGGATGGCGCAGATTCGGTGCGATCTCACACATAGGCTCCAGCACAAACTTACGGTTCTCCATATCCACATGGGGAATGATCAGTTCCTCATCCTCATAAACCAGATCATCATAGAAAATAATATCCAGATCCAGAGTGCGGGGGCCCCAGTGAATCTTTCGTTCCCGCCCCGCTTCCTTTTCAATCTCATGCAACGCGGAAAGCAGCTGTGTAGGGGTAAGAAGCGTATCCATAGACAGGCAACCGTTCAGAAAATCCTCCTGCTCCACTCCCCCGTAAGGCTTGGTGCCGATCAGATTGGATATCTTTATGATTCTGTTTTCCGGCATTTCTTCCAGCATAGTGATGCCGTTTCTTATGTAAGTCTCCCGGTCTCCCATATTGGACCCAAGTGCCAGATATACTCTGTGCCAGCCTCTCTCGATCTCCACGGAAATACTCCCGAAGGGAAGTCCAACAGGTGCCTGAGGTTTGCGAATCTCCAGTTTTATCTTTTGCACCAGCGGAAAAGCAAGCAGGCATTCCTTCGCCAGTCTCTCAGCCACCGCTTCAATCAGTTTACAGGTATTGTTCTGCATCCAGTCTGTCATAAAGTGACATACTTTCCCATAATCGGTGGAACATTCCAGATCGTCATTCTCCCCCGCTTTGCGGACATCCGCATAAAGGATAGCATTAATATAAAATATCTGCCCTTCTTTGGTTTCTTCCGGAAATACTCCGTGATACGCATATATCTCAAGATTCTCAATTTTGATCAGATCCATTTTTATCTCCTTATCGACTCATCGCCATTTACGGTCAGCCCCCAAGCCTCTCCCGCCGGCCAGAATGGCCTCCGCCATGCGGATGGCCCGAACATTCTCTTTCACATCGTGTACTCTCACGAAACTGCAGCCCTTTAATACGCCGAACACAGTGGTGACCAAAGTCCCCTCCAAACGCTGCTCCGGAGGCAGATCCAACGTAAGACCGATCACCGACTTGCGACTGCAACCAAGAAGAATGGGGCGTCCAAACACCTTCAGTTCCTCCAGACAGTTGATGACCTCCAGATTATTCTCATAGGACTTACCGAAACCGACGCCGGGGTCCAGAATGATATTGTCCTCTGCTATCCCGGCCTTTGCAGCAAGTTCCAATGACTCTGCCAGATCTGCAGCAAGTTCCTGCATAAAATCGCGATAGTCCGCTTCCGCACGATTGTGCATCAGACAGCAGGGCAGACCGCTTTCTGCAATCACTCCGGCCATGCGGCTGTCGTACTTCAGTCCCCAGATATCATTGATCATATCTGCGCCGGCAAGGATCCCGGCCTCTGCCACTCTGCTTTTATAAGTATCCAGTGATACCGGCACACCAAAACGGGCTTTTACCGCCTCAATCACCGGCACTACTCTCTCTATCTCCTCCTGATCGGAAATCTGTACATATCCCGGCCTGGTGGACTCTCCGCCGATGTCAATCAGATCCGCGCCTTCCTCTATCATCTGCTCCACATGGCGCAGTGCACTGTCTGCGCGATCCCATTTGCCGCCATCCGAAAAAGAATCCGGAGTGACATTCAATATCCCACAGACATAAGTATGATGTAATGTGTCAAATTCTCTTCCGCCGATCTTCACAGGCTCCTCCCTCCGATCAATACATGATCTTCAGATTCTTCTTGTCTTTTTTCCAGTTACATTCCGCCTCTGCCTCACAGGCATAGCAGGCACGGCTTGCCTTGTCTGCACGGTACAAAAGCCCTCTCAGATTCCGCTCCTTCGCCACCTCTGCATTCCTGTGGGAAAGGATGGCATCTGTGATGCTCTCTGTCTCCTCCCCGGTAAAACCGCACTGAAGCAAAATCTCCGGGGCGATCCGGGCGCTTGCCTCCTCGTGTGGTGTTCCGTCCGCATATTGCACATGACGGCCAATATCATGCAAAAGGCCTGCCGCATAGATCCACTCTTGGTCCACACCCATTTGTTCCTCCTCATTTATGATGCGGGCGATCCGTGCCACATCCAGAAAATGGGCCATATTATGACGGCAGAAGCGCCTGTCCGCTTCTGCCGCATGGTTTTTCAAAAGATTCTCACGAAAAGTTTCCTGTTCTAAAATCAGATCAATTCTCTTCATTCTTCCTCCGGTTACTCTTTGACCATCTGAAAAAATCGGTTCTGCAATAGTTCATTTCCCTCAAAGCATCCCCTGACGGCAATACTCACTGTCTTGCTCCCCGGCTTCCTGATCCCGCGCATGGTCATGCACATATGCTCCGCTTCCACCATGACCATGACACCCTGGGGTGCCAGATGTTCCATCACGGCATCTGCGATCTGACCTGTCATCTGCTCCTGGATCTGCGGTCTTCTGGCATATACCTCAACGGTTCTGGCAAGCTTGCTTAAACCTACCACCTTGCCGTCCGGAATATAGGCTACGTGGGCCTTACCGTAAAAAGGCAGCAGATGATGCTCGCAGGTGGAATAAAATATGATATCCTTCTCCACCACCATCTCGTTATGATCCACGGAAAACACTTTTGAAAGATGCTCCTGCGCACTCTCATCCATGCCCCCGTAAATCTCCTCATACATTCTGGCAATGCGTTCCGGAGTCTCCCTGAGACCTTCCCTGTTCACATCCTCGCCAATACCTTCCAGCAAAAGCTTCACGGCATCTTTTATCTTCTCATGATCTACCATGCTATTGTCCTTTCCGGTGCGTTGGGGCACCGCTTCGCTTCTTTACGATCTCCATCAGCCGACCCAGATACGACAGAGATCCGAAGGCCACGATCACATCCTCCTTGTCCGCCAGAAGATAACTCATCTCCACTGCTTCCTCCAGGCTGTCTACTGCCGTAACCTGCGGGTGCACTTTTGCTATCTCGAGGGCCAGGTCATAGGCCGCCATGGCTCTGGGATTGCCGGGCGGTGTCACCGTAATAATCTGATCCGCGTACCCGTGGGTGTAATCTATGATCTTCTCATACTCCTTATCCCTTAACACTCCCATTATATAGATAATTCTCTTATTTGTAAAATAAAATTCTATAGACCGGGCAAGTTTCTTCGCTGCATCCTCATTGTGGGCTCCATCCACTACAAAAAGGGGCTTTTTGCCAATCACGGTAAAGCGCCCGGGCCACACTGTCTGTAACAGTCCCTTCCTGAGCTGCGCTTCCGTAACCGTAAAGCCTTCTTCAGCCAAAACCTTTACAGCCTCTATTGCCAGCACTGCATTCTCAATTTGGTATTGTCCGGCCAGGCTGATCTCCAGATTCTTATAGCCGGCATAATGAAACCGCTGGCGCTCTATACTGCTTCGCACCAAAGATGCCTTGGACGGATCTGCCACCACCAAAGGACAGGAAAGTTCCTCCGCCTTCTCACGAAGCACCTGTGAAACCTCTTCCCTCTGGCACAAAGTCACCACAGGTCTTCCGGCCTTCATGATCCCCGCTTTCTGAGCCGCAATCTCTGTAAGGGTCTTCCCCAGAAATTTCATGTGATCCATGCTGACAGAGGCGATCACACTGATACAGTTGGTCGTAATAATGTTGGTGGCGTCCTCTCTGCCGCCCATGCCGGCCTCCAGTACCACAATATCGCACTTCTGTTCCCTAAAATACCAAAAAGCCAGCGCCGTCTCCACTTCAAAGGTTGTGGGATGGGGAAACCCTTCTGCCACGATCTCCTGGCAGAAAGCCTTAACCAATTCCACTCCACTGCAAAAAGCCTTTTGGGTGATGGACTTTTCATTGACCTGTATCTTCTCCCGGTAATCCGAGATCACCGGTGACAGGTATCTGCCCACGCCATATCCGGCACATTTTAAAATCGTGGAAATATAGGCAAGGGTGGAGCCTTTTCCATTGGTTCCCGCTATATGTACAAATCGAAGATCCTGTTGCGGATTTCCAAGCTTCCCAAGAAGCCTGCCGATGCTGTCAAGTCCCGGCACGATTCCGTAACTGTTCAAAGATTCTATATAATCCAGTGCTTCCTGATATTTCATTTTTTCCTCACTGACTCCGCGGCAGAATAGCAAACCCTCTGCCGGAGCATACTAACTGCACCACATTTTTTGACACAGAAAGGGTTCCGTATGCTGCGTGCTTTTATGAAATGCGGCACCGTCGGCTGGTGCATGGAAATTATATTTACCGCCCTCGGCTCTCTCCGCAAAAGAAATTTCAAACTGACAGGGGTGACAAGCCTGTGGATGTTCCCCATCTATGGTCTGGCCGCTCTTTTAAAGCCCATCTCATCACTTATGAAAAACAAACCCTTCTGGATAAGAGGGCTGTCCTATATGACATTGATCTTCTCCGTGGAATACACAACGGGAACGCTGCTTGCCAGACACGATCTCTGCCCATGGGATTATCAACAGTCCCGCTGGAATATCAAACGCTACATCCGTCTGGACTATGCCCCTCTCTGGTTTGGTGCAGGACTTCTGTTCGAGCGCATTCTCACTCCCACCAAAGGACCACAAGCCCTCGCGCAGAAACTGTCTCCACGGGATTGATTTTTCAAAAAGCAAGGCAAGTTGCCAAGACAACTTGCCTGCGCATAATTGTTACGTTTCTTCCGGCACCTCTTCCACAGCATCCGATGTGATATCCAGCATGTTGACTGTCCGGCGCTTCAATCTGGCTTCCTCAGATTCCTTCAGAATAAATGACTTGATCACTTTGGCATTCTTGATATGCTCCAGTTTCAGCGTGGGATGGGTGGTGTCGCCTGTATGGCAGACGATGGTCCCCAGTGCAAACATTTTCTCAATCAAAGTGGCGGTAAGCTGTACATCCTGCACTTTATACATATAACAGTCGTTCTCCACCGTCTTAAACAGTCCGCTGTTGATCGTGATCATATCTTCCTTCACAGAGTACTTGGTGAACGTTAACGGCAGTCCCAAAAACAGCCAGCGCTTTCTTTCCACAAATTCCATACCGGTACCTCCTTTGTCACATCTGAAACTCCACATAAATCTTATTTATATTATAGACCATTATAACGATGAATGCAAATCTTTCTTCTTATTTTTCTAAAACAAGGATTGCAACAATCGCCCGAACATGGTAAAATTGTCACAAGCAAAATGATTACGGAGGGTATGACATGACTGCAACAGAATGTATTAAAGGACGCAGAAGCATTCGCAAATTCACAGACCGGCCGGTAGACCATGATCTCCTTGCCCGGGTTGTGGAGACCGCATCCTATGCCCCCAGCTGGAAACACACTCAGATTGTCCGCTATATTGCAGTGGAGGGAGAGACCAAGGCCAAGCTTGCCAAGTGCACTTCCACCTATCCCGGCAACGGTGCCATCATGGAGAATGCTCCCATGGTCATCGCTGTCACTATTATAAAAGGACGCAGCGGTTTTGAGCGTGATGGCTCCTATACTACCAAGCGCGGTGACTCCTGGCAGATGTTTGATGCAGGTGTTGCCAGTGAAGCATTTTGTCTTGCAGCATATGAACAGGGTCTCGGAACCGTTATCATGGGTATCTTTGACGAGGAGGAAGCTTCCTCTCTTCTTGAGATTCCCGAAGGCAGAGAATTGGTAGCGCTTATTCCTATCGGATATCCTGCTGAAGAGCCTGTTGCCCCCAGAAGAAAGCCTGTGGAGGAATTATTATCTTATAAGTGATATATGAAGTCGAAGGGAATATTCTCTTCGACTTTTCTGCGGCCTTCCTCAGGCAAAATTATACCAAAACCCATAGACACACATTGTAAAATCGCCACACGGCGGATTGGAGGAATTATGAGACATTTGATGAGTCCCCTGGACTTCACCACCGAAGAACTTGAAAAACTGTTTGACCTGGCCAACGATATTGAAAACAATCCGGCCAAGTACGCGCACGCCTGCGAGGGCAAGATCCTGGCAACCTGCTTCTACGAGCCCAGCACCAGAACCCGCTTGAGCTTTGAATCCGCCATGACACGTCTGGGCGGCAGGGTGATCGGTTTCTCCGATGCCTCCTCCTCTTCCGCTTCCAAGGGTGAAAGCGTTTCCGACACCATCAGAGTGATCTCCTGCTATGCAGACATCTGCGCCATGCGCCATCCCAAGGAGGGCGCTCCCATGGTAGCTGCTGAAAAATCGGGAATTCCCGTGATCAACGCTGGAGACGGCGGACACCAGCATCCCACACAGACGCTCACCGACCTTCTCACCATCCGCAGCATGAAGGGAACCCTGAACAACTTTACCGTAGGTCTGTGCGGTGACCTTAAATTCGGCCGTACCGTACACTCTCTGATCAACGCTCTGGTGCGCTACGAAAATATCAACTTTATCTTCATCTCCCCCGAAGAACTCCGGGTGCCTGATTACATCACTGAGATGCTCCGCGCCAAGAACATCCCTTATGAGGAAGTGATCCGTCTGGAAGAAGTGATACCCAGACTGGATATGCTGTACATGACCCGAGTGCAGAGAGAGCGCTTCTTTAACGAGGAAGACTACATCCGTCTGAAAGACTTTTATATTCTGGATACCGCCAAAATGGAGCTTGCCAAAGAAGACATGCTGGTACTCCACCCGCTTCCGAGGGTCAACGAAATTTCCGTGGAAGTGGACAATGATCCCCGCGCCGCTTACTTCAAGCAGGCACAGTACGGTGTCTATGTGCGCATGGCACTGATCCTGACACTGTTAAACATCAGCATCTGACAAGCAAACAACGAAACCGCCGCTGCCGCGGAGAAATGAGGTATATATGTTAAACGTAGGTAAAATTGAAGAAGGTTTTGTTCTCGATCATATCAAGGCCGGCAAAAGCTTATCCATCTATGAGCATCTGCAGCTGGACAAGCTGGATTGCACCGTGGCCATCATCAAAAATGCCCGCAGTGAAAAAATGGGCAAAAAAGACATCCTGAAAGTAGAGTGCGACATCAATCTGCTGGACCTGGATGTGCTTGCCTTTATCGATCACAACATCACAGTGAACGTGATCAAGGACGGAGAAATTGTGGACAAAAAGGAACTGGTTCTGCCCAAGCAGATCAAGAACGTGATTAAATGCCACAACCCCAGATGCATCACTTCCATCGAGCAGGAACTGCCCCACATCTTTGTGCTGGCAGACGAGGCCGGTGAGGTTTACCGTTGCAAATACTGTGAAGAGAAATATCATGAAAGCAAATTAAAAAAATAGGGTAGGAGGCGAACCATTGGTGAATTAGCCGACCTTCCACACCACCGCACGTATCGGTCGGTATACGGCGGTTCCTTAGTTTTCACAGACTATTAGATAGTAGTCAGGCATGGATGTATATCCTAGTTTGACTACTATTTCATTTTTAAAGACGCTTCCGATTACCCGAGCCATTCTCCAATACCCTTTTCTGCACCTTGAGGAACAACTTTCCCCCGGTAAACGGAAGTATGTTGCCCTCTCTTCGGGCGAAATCCAAACCTATTTTCAGTTACATTCTTTAGCTTGTATCTCCTATAGTCCAGTCCTTCCCACTACCAGGGCGGATTTGGGACTTTCACCCTTTAGAGACGTGCGCCGCAAGGCGCACATAAAAAAGAGCCCGGAGGCCATATCATCCGAATGGTACCCGGGCTCTTTTATTCTCTCAGGCGTCGCTTACATCAGCGGTCCGCAGGCGGTATCACCGGCAATTGTCTGCCCACCATCGCGCGCGGTGTAACCCCTTTGATCCTTTTAAATACAGTCGAAAAATAGTTGCTGTCATCATAACCGCATTGTCTTGCCACTTCCGCAACAGACATGTTGGTCTCCCGCAGCATCTTCTCAGCATTGGTGATCCGTACATATGTAATGTATTCGCTGATTCCGATACCGGTATATGCCTTAAATTTCCTGGACAGATGGCTTTCACTCATGGAAAATTCCCGGCTCAATTCTTTCAGGGTGATTTCCTCCCGGAAATTGGTGCTGATATATTTTGAAATCTGATACAATGTCTGATCCATGCCTGATAGTTGCGGCTTATTGTCCTGCTTATACCGGCAGAGCTGCACCAGCAACTCTGTAATATACAGATGAAGCATAACGGAGCGGTACTCTTTCTGACCGTAATACTCTCTCTCTATTTCTTCCATCAGTGCTTCCAGATAAGGTAATCTCTCTTTTTGCAAATACAGTACCCGGCAATTGCACAGTTCCTCTTTGACTTTTAAAAGTTCATTGCCAAACATCTGATCACTGAAATTTAACAAAATACGTTCATGATCCACATTATCCTCATAATCTGTCTTATGCAGGATCCCTTTGGGAATAAATACAAAATCCCCCTGCTGGATATGAAATATTTTATCCCCGATATAGTAGGTTGTGCTTCCTTTTACCATATAATACAATTCATGCTCTTCATGATAATGTACACGTGGCATTCCGCACTTCCCATTGATAACTTTTCTGCCGATCAAAACCGGCGCTGCATCTTTGTACATAATAGATTCCTTTGCAAGAGAAGTTTTACTTGGGATAAAGTATAACAGAATTTTTATTACTTTCAAACAAAATTTTCAAGATTAAGTAAAATAGTATCAATTAATTCAAGGTATTTTATAAAAAATTGCCCTATACTGATAACAACTAAGCCATAAAGGCATCTCTCTCAAGAAAGGAGTTCTTCATGAAAGCATTAAATATTGACGAATTGACAGTGGAGCAAAAAATCGGTCAGCTGTTGATGGTGAGAGGTTTTATCGATGATGAAGACCGGGAGTTCATCTATCATATGATGGAAAACAAAAGTGTGGGATCCATTCAGATCCCCCCTACTTTTATGGATTGCGAAAAGGAGATTGAGGAGATCAGAAAGCATGCAGACTATCCCATTCTGATTTTCTCAGACATGGAGGATGGTTTCCCCACAGGAAGCTGCCGCGTCCCTTCCGCAATGGCCCTTTCCATAACCGGAGACGAAGAGTTGGCATACCAGCTCGGCGCCGCAACAGCCATTGAGTCCACACAGTACGGCTACAATATGGCAGGCGGTCCTGTAGTTGACTTATTGGACGGTGATCAGATGCTTGGCTTATCCCGCAGCTTCGGAAGCGATTTGAATCATGTATGCAAAATGACATCCGCAGTGCTTCGCGGTGAACAGGATTACGGGCTGATCGGCATCATGAAGCATTTCCCCTCCCCTCCGGACATCAGATTGGACGGCCATGTCTTTGAAGACATCACGGAATATTCCGAGCAGGACATCTTAGACACTGTTATGGTCCCCTATCTGTATGCCATGGAGCACGCAGGACTGAAGGCTGTCATGACTACCCACACCTATATTCCCAAAGTAGATGACACCTATCCTACTTCCCTTTCCGAAAAGATCGTGGGTCTTCTGCGCAAACAGGGCTATGACGGTTTGCTGATCACCGACTCCTTTGCAATGATGGGAATCCTGCAAAAGTTTGGCGAAGAACAGTGTTACGGATTGTCTGTGAAGGCCGGTCACGATATCGTTCTTCCCAACTACAGGGTACCTTTTAAGACAGCATATGAGTATTTGTTAAATGCATACAGAAAAGGCGTATTTTCAGAGGAGCGTCTGAATGAAGCCGTGGGCAGAGTTCTTGCGGCACAAAAAAGCATTATGGAGCCGGAAAGAACGGCAAAGCTGACAGAGTATCACAGAGAATGTATGGAAACCATCGAAAAAGAAAGCATCTGTGTGATCAAAGACGAATCCACTCCTGCAGCCTTGGACAAGAAGAGCAGGAAGCTTTTCGTATTGGCTAAAGAAAACTTTTATCAGGACGATTCCGGCGTTCCGTATGAGATCATGTTCCCGGCCGGCATCAACGATGACAATATTGAAAAGGTCAGAGAATCCATTTTGGCCAAATTCCCCGGCAGTCAGATCCGGACAGTGAATCAGTATCCCTGCCCTCAGCAGGTGGAGGCAGTGCTGAATGCGGCACTTCATGCAGATGAGATCATCTTCGTCACATTTTCCGTAACCATTGCCTACTCTCTGGGAAGCGACTTAAATCCCAGAATGGTCTATCTGATGAAAGCAGTGAAAGACAAACTGGCCGCAGTGGTCCACTTGGGCAATCCTTATCCGCTGGAAGCAGCCCCCCATTTCCCCAGAACTGTAATCAGTATCGGAGGAAGAGAGAACATGATAGACAGATGCCTGTCCGTATTAAACGGCGAGTATGTACCTAAGGGCAAACTGCCTTTTGAACTGAATCTGCAATAAAACAGGAGGAAACATTATGAAATTTGAAACAGGAAAAGTCAGTGAAATTAAGATAGCTTATATCGGCGGCGGTTCCCGCGGCTGGGCGTGGGGTCTTATGAGCGACCTCGCCTCCTGCTCCGACATCAGCGGCGATGTATATCTTTATGATATCGATCCGGAAGCAGCACGGAATAACGAAATCATCGGCAATAAGTTCAAAAATGCCGACGGTGCCAAATCCGTATGGAACTATCACGCCTGCGTTTCTGCCGGTGAAGCCCTGACGGGCGCCAATTTCGTCATCATTTCCATTCTGCCCGGTACCTTTGACGAGATGGAATCTGATGTACATACTCCGGAGAAATACGGCATTTATCAGTCTGTAGGAGACACTGCGGGTCCCGGCGGAATCATCCGCGCCATGCGCACTGTTCCCATGTTTGAAGAAATCGGTGAAAACATCCGCAAATATGCACCCGACGCCTGGGTCATCAACTACACCAATCCTATGACCCTTTGTGTCAAGACCCTATACAGAGTATTTCCCGGAATCAAGGCCTTTGGATGCTGCCACGAAGTGTTCGGAACCCAAAGCTTTCTTGCCAAGATCCTGAAAGAGAAATACGGTATTGAAGCAAACCGTCATGATATCAAGGTCAATCCCGTGGCCGTAAATCATTTCACCTGGCTGACAGAAGCAAAATATAACGATATGGACCTCTTCCCTATTTACCGGGAATACTGCGAGGAACATCCCGACGGAAGCGGCGAACAGGCTGATACCAACTGGATGAACAACATGTTTGCAACGGATCAGAAGCTGAAAATGGATCTGTTCCGCCGTTTCGGCTACATTGCAGCCGCCGGAGACAGACATCTGGCAGAATTCTGCGAAGGAAAATGGTATCTTGAGAGTCGGGAACGTGTTGCCGAAATGCACTTTGGCCTCACCCCGGTAAGCTGGAGAAAGGCAAATATGCAGGAACGCCTTGAAAGAAGCGCAAAACTCATAAGCGGCGAGGAAACTGTGGCTCTCAGGGGAACCGGAGAAGAAGGTGTCAATCAGATCCGTGCTCTTCTGGGACTTACCGAACTTGTGACCAATGTGAATCTTCCCAACCGCGGACAGATTCCCAATCTTCCTATGGGCGCAGTCGTAGAAACCAATGCAGTTTTCCGTTCTGACAGCGTAACCCCCGTTCTGGCCGGTCCCATCCCCAAAGAAATCTACCCTCTCATCGCCAGAGTCTGCGGCGAACAGGAGTTGGTGAGCGAAGGAATTGCAGAGAGGGATATTGAGAAGATCTTTAACGCATTTGCCAACGATCCTCTGGTAACCTGCGGTATGGAAGATGCCAGAAAGCTCTTTAACGAGATGTGTGAAAATACCAAAAAATATCTTACTATGTATGATCTTCGGTGAGGACGATGCCATGAGAGACATTATTGTCAAGACTGCTCAGGAAGGTGAGCAAAATGACCGCTTTTGGGCGGCCTGCGGACTGGACGAATTATTTGCTTTTTCCCTGACGGAAGCCGGGGAATTTCTGACTGACCGTATGCAAACAAAAGGCACTTGCCGATATGTGCGGAATCATTTTACATTAAACAGAGAGATCATCAGAGGCAGACGCTGCGGCGGTGATGTATATTCCGAGGACGCACAAGGCAATCCCATATATGATTTTACATGGATCAATGACGTGTTCCGCCGCATTGTAGACAAGGGAATGAAGCCCATCGTGGAGATGGATTACATGCCGGACCCCCTCGTGGGTTCAAGCGGCGGCGTTACCCAGGAAGGCTTCGGATATAAGCAGACCAACAGATACTGCCCCAATGACTGGGATAAGTGGGATGCTTTATCAAAAGCTTTTGTGCAAAATCTGGCTGAAACCTTTGGCCCGGAGGAAATCCGTACCTGGTATTTTGAAGTGTGGAATGAGCCGGACAGCTGGAAGGTGGATGACTGGAAAGAGTTCTACCGGCTGTATGATGTGTTCGCGGAAGCAGTGAAAAGTGTGGACAGTGAGTTAAAGGTAGGAGGTCCCGCCTGCTTCAGAATGCCGCTGTTCTACTCATTCCTGGACCATGTGGAAAACGGTATCAACTATGTGACCGGTCAAAAAGGTGTACCTCTGGACTTTATCTCATATCACATTTACGGTATGTCCGGCGCATGGCTGAAGGAATACCCGCTGGTAATGCCCACAGTACAGCGCTTTGTTCAGGAGCTTTTATGGATCCAGAGAGCCATCGACGTCTATCCCTCTTTGAGAAACACAGAATTTTTGCTGGACGAATGGGGTGTGATTTCCAACTATGAAAGAAGCAGTAAAGATTATCCGTCTCTGGAAATCCGAAACAGTGAATATTCTGCTTTGTTTGCTGTGAAATTGGTGGACTGTATCAGAACACTGCGGAAGAATTACAATCTTCCCCTTACTATGATGCTGTATTGGGGCTTTTGTAATGAAGACGTGAACAATACCTTGTTTAACGGAAACCGCTCTCTGACCACCGCTCATCACATCTGTAAACCCATACAGACAGCTCATGAATTCCTGGCCATGATGGGAGAAACAGCTCTTCCCGTGGAAGGGATCAAGTCGGGCAGCGACGAAGGTGCGCTGGCAGCAGGGTGCGGCACGGATACCCAGGTGCTGGTATATTACTTCGACGAATACGATGCCGAGCGCAAACTTCCCCCGCGAAGCTACCGGCTGAAGTTTCAGGATCTGGAGGAAGGCACTTACAAGCTGGCGGTCTATACGATGGACGATACCCATCACAACACCTACCGCCTGTGGCAGCGTATGGGCGCCAAGGAGAATCTTTCGAAATCCGAATTGGAACTGATCCATAAAGAACAGGAACTCGCACCGGATACCGAAGAAACTATTGAAGTAAAAGACGGAAGCTTTGCGTACGAAACAGAACTTTCCTCTGTCAGCATGAAGCTGGTAACCATGACTAAACTGTGACCGATAGGGCGCACATCAAACACTGTGAGGCGGACGAACCTTACCAATGACCCGATTGAGATTGATTCTTCTTTTGTACTCTATAAATTTTTTTCTGTTTGACAGCTTCTCTCAGGCGTGATAGAATAGCACCACTGGAAGGCGTTGTGATTTTGACAGCCCGCCGATGAATCCATGGGTTAATCGGAGAGTGGCGTTTGGGTCGATAGCAGCCCTTCCTGCCAGCGAAAGGCTTGACTGTTTAACAAAAATAGAATCTTTTTGGTTATAAACACAAGGAGGATGACCCAAATGACAGATATGTTTGAATTGGAAGAATTCGAAGAAGATGAAGAGTTCAAAGAATATGAAGAAAACCTGGATGCTATAAACAAAGCATTTATCCGATCTCTCATAAAGCTCATTGATAATGGTGCTTCTGCAGCAGATATTAAACAGTTTCTCGAAAAGTGCCTTGAAGACTAATACTCTTAAACACTACAATACCACCCAAGCGTTAATGATTGGGTGGTATTAACTATCTTACAGAAATCAAATCTGATCATATCGCATCATGCGACACTTCCCGCGGCAGAATCTGTTCAAACTCCGAATTCTGTAGTTCGTCTTTTATGTCGTTTTGCTAATCTCCACTACCCTCTCACGCCCTTACATTCTGTCGCATCTGACATTTCACCCAAAATATTGTATCATGCAATCTTTTCTTCACAAAGTCACTGTGTCATTGTCCCATCAACAAAATTACCCGCACAAAATAGCACCTTGATAATTGAATAAGGCTTTACACTATGGTATAATATCACCATCGAAAGGCGGTGATAGAAAGTGAGCGATTACATGACTGGCAAAGAAATTGTGAACCTTATTAACGCACTTGAAAAAGAGGGCATGACAGCCGAAAAGATCATCGAGATCATTAAATACATTGAAACGGCAGACCCTAAGGATCCTAGCAATAACAAATAACTCCCGTAGTAACTGATAACCAAATATCTAAGGTGTAAAGTCTTGATGAATGATTAAGGCTTTACACCTTTTCATTTTAATGATTTGCTTTCTTCGCATCATACGCAAGAACGAATACTTTCGTGTCATCTTTTCATCAAAATTAACGATATTTTATTAAATTTATAAGACATTTATTAAATATAAAAATCCCGCAAAACCAGTAAATTCAAGGCTTTGCGGGATTTTCCCCGTGTTTACGGCATTCCGTAAAAAGTGGAGATAATGGGACTTGAACCCACGGCCTCTTGCATGCCATGCAAGCGCTCTCCCAGCTGAGCTATACCCCCATAAGAGCATGTGTTTA
The DNA here is from genome assembly GCA_045579545.1 of Acetatifactor sp. GTDB lineage: Bacteria > Bacillota > Clostridia > Lachnospirales > Lachnospiraceae > Acetatifactor. Next base: position 23,512 of record JAZNMF010000086.1, read on the forward strand.
CTACAAAGCATAGTATAACACATCTCTCTAAAAAAAGAAAGTAAAATTTATTATTTACCGAAAGTTACTTTGCTGAAGTATTCCAGCATGCATTTTCTCATAAGATTCAACGCTGCCGTCACTGCAGACTCTCTGATCTTGGCGCGGTTTCCCATAAACTGGTATTTCTGTACTGCCACCTTACCCTTAATGTTGCAGGCGATATATACAAGGCCTACCGGCTTCTCTTCGCTTCCGCCGTCCGGTCCCGCAATGCCGGTGATCGCCACGGACATATCTGCTTTGTACGCAGTAGCTGCTCCCAATGCCATCTCCTCCGCAACCTGCTCACTGACTGCGCCGTATTTTTGGAGGGTAGGCTTCTTAACGCCCAGGAGTTTTCTCTTGGCTTTGTTGGAATAAGTTACAAAACCACATTTGTAAACATCGGAGACGCCGGGAATATTGATCAGTCTGGCTGACAGCATACCGCCTGTACAGGACTCCGCACAGGTAAAGGAAAGATCATTGGCCAGCAAAAGATCTACCACTGCCTGTTCCAGTGTCATTTCCTCCTTGGTGCTGTAAATATCATAGCCAAATCTGCTCTTCAATTCTTTCACGATGGGCTTGGTCAGCTTCTTTGCCTCTTTTTCATTCTCAGCCTTGGCGGTCACGCGGATATGGACTTCGCCGGTCTTGGCATAGGTCGCAATCGTAGGATTGGTCTGGGCATCGATCAAATCTTTCAGCATAGTCTCTGCCTTGCTTTCCCCCACGCCACAGAGCTTTACGGTCTGAGAATAGATTACCCCCGGCTCCAGCTCCTCCAGATAAGGGATCACGCTCTCCTCAAACATCGGCTTCAGTTCAGCGGGCGGTCCGGGCAGGAGGATCACATGGGTATTGTCTTCGCAAATGATCACGCCGGGAGCCGTACCGTTATGGTTGGGCAGCACCTTGGCACCTTCCGGGATCATGGCCTGTTTCCAGTTGTTCTCGGTAGGTTCTGAACCTCTCTGTTTAAAATAGGCAGCGATCGCCTCCTTGCTGGCCTCATCCATCACGAGCTTTTTGCCCATAACGGCTGCTGCAGTCTCCTTGGTCAGATCGTCCTCCGTGGGTCCCAAACCTCCGGACAGGATCACAACGTCAGACCGCTTCACAGCGGTGCCGATGGCTTCACTCAAACGCGCCGCGTTATCTCCCACTACAGACTGATAATAGCAGGACAGGCCCAGGCCGGCGCACTTTTCTGCCAGATAAGCCGCATTGGTATTTACAATATTTCCAAGTAACAGTTCTGTACCCACACAGATAATTTCAACTGTCATATTTGCCTCCAGATTATTCAAGCAATGTTGGCCCTTCACAGACCGAACCGACTATTTAGTCTCTTTCATAACAGCTCTGTTTTTCCACACATAGTCCACCAGTGAAATGACGGTCAGAGCCAGTGCGATCCACATAACGATGTCTGTCAGGATCTGCAACTGAGGGATGTTGGCGATCATCATGCAGATCATGATCATCTGGAAGGTGGTCTTAAACTTTCCCCAATAGTTGGCCGCAATCACAACGCCATTGTCGGCAGCGATCGTTCTGAAGCCGCTGATGATAAACTCACGGCTGATAATGATGATGACTACCCAGGAAGGGATCCTGCCAAGCTCAACCAGTGCGATCATGGCAGCACAGACCAACAATTTGTCTGCCAGCGGGTCCATGAACTTGCCAAAATTGGTAACTAAATTATATTTTCTTGCAATCTTGCCATCTACAAGATCGGTGAGACTGGCAACGATAAAGATGGCCAGTGCAATGTAATCCGCATAGGCAAAGCTGCCAAACCATCCGGCGTGGCCTCCCAGAAGTAATAAGATAAACGGTATGATCAATATCACTCGGATAACAGTCAGTTTATTAGGCAGATTCATATTTATTCTCCTTTTTATTCTTCGTGATAGATTTCTCCTATCAGGTCATATTCATTGGAACCGGTCACCAGCACCTTCACAAAATCACCTGTCATAAGGGTGGCAGTGGTATTTAAAAACAGATAGCCGTCTACGTTAGGGGCATCTCTGTAGGTCCTGGTCACATAGGCATCCTCGTCGGCAATCTTGCCTTCCACCATAACGGTCAGCACCCGGCCGATCATATCCTCCGCTTTTTCAAAAGCAATCACCTGCTGAAGCTCCATCAATTCCTCCTGACGCTCCAGCTTGATTTCTTCTTCTATCTGATCAGGCATCAAAGCCGCCGGGGTATCCTCTTCCTGAGAAAAGGTAAACACGCCCAGTCTGTCAAATTCCAACTCATCCACAAAGTCCAGAAGTTCTTCGTGGTCTTCTTCTGTCTCTCCCGGAAAACCGGTGATCAGCGTGGTTCTGAGACAAATGTCGGGAATTGCTTCCCGCAGTTTTGCAATCATATCTCTAAGCTGTGCATTGTCTGTTCTGCGCCCCATACGCTTTAATATCCTGTCAGAGGCGTGCTGGATAGGAATATCCAGATAATGGCACACTTTTGGCTCCGTGGCGATCACGTCGATCAACTCCGGCGTGATCTCCTCCGGATAACAGTAAAGAATCCTGATCCAGTAGATACCGCTTATCTGTGCCAACTCATGAAGCAGCTGTGGCAACATCTTCTTTCCGTAAAGATCCACACCGTAAAGTGTAGTCTCCTGTGCCACCAGAATCAGTTCCTTCACACCGTTCTCCGCAAGTTCAGAAGCTTCCTTCAGAAGGGCTTCCATGGGAACGCTCCGGTAATTTCCTCTTACCTTGGGGATAATGCAGTAAGTACAATGCTTACCGCAGCCCTCCGCAATCTTCAGATAGGCAAAATGGCCGCCGGTAGTGACCACTCTCTTCTTGCCGCTGACGGGTGCTGCATTGATATCCGCATAGTGGTTATGGCCGTTGCCGGCAAGCACCTCCTCCACGGCTTCTACGATCTTGTCAATGGCAGTGGTACCAACAATCGCATCCACCTGAGGAATCTCCTGCTGAATCTCTTCCCGGTAACGCTGAGCCAGACAGCCGGCTGCGATCAGCGCCTTAATCCTGCTGCTCTCCTTAAGTTCACTCATCTCAAGCAGCGTATTGATACTTTCTTCCTTGGCATCATTGATAAAACAGCAGGTGTTGACAACCACAATATCCGCTTCCGTTTCGTCATCCGTAAACGTAAATCCTCTGTCGTTCAACATCCCCAGCATCATCTCGGAATCCACAAGATTCTTATCGCAGCCAAGGGAAATAAACAATATTTTCATCTATGATAGATCCTTTCCTTGTTCGCACAAAAAGCAGAAACAAGACGCGCCGGTTTCTGCTTCTTTCAACGGTTCGGAAACACCGTATGGCTGATTTATTCCTCTTCGTCGCCCAGGATCTTGATCTTGCCCTGATTCAATTCTTCTACGGCTATGGACAGTGCCTTGCCGGACTTCTCGGGAACAAGTGCCTCGCTGCCGTTTGTCAGCTGCCTTGCTCTCTTGGCGGTGGCCATAACGATGGAGTAACGGCTGTTAACTACGGGTGCCTCACCGTGCTCTACCTCACTGTTTACTACTTTCATTAAATCGGAATAAGACGGATGTAACATTATTCTTGTGCTCCTTTCGAAAACTCTTTCAATTCTTCTCTGATCTCTTTTATAAAATCTGTTTGGCGTACCGGAGCCCTGCGGGCTGCATCCACCAGACGGTGGATCTCCTTTACGCACTCTTCCAAATCGTCATTGATCACGATATAATCATAGGCATCCATGCCCTCTGATTCTTCATATGCTCTGGCAAGACGCTGTCTGATCACTTCCGGCGATTCTGTGCCTCTGCCAAGCAATCTGCGCTCCAGCTCTTTTGCATCGGGCGGTGTCACAAACAAAAGCAGGCTCTCAGGGAACTTTTCTTTGACTTTCAATGCGCCCTGGATCTCGATCTCAAGGACCACGTCCTTACCTGCCGCAAGCTGTTCCTCCACATAGGCTCTGGGCGTACCGTAGTAGTTACCGCAGTAGCAGGCATACTCGATCAGTCCGTCCTCTTCTATGGTGCGCTCAAACTGCTCCTTTGTGGAAAAGAAATAAGCAACGCCATCTTCCTCCCCTTCTCTGGGGCTTCTGGTAGTCATGGAAACGGAAAGCGCATAATTGTCATAAGTCTGCAGCAGACGCTTCATCAGCGTCCCCTTACCGGCACCGGAAAATCCGGACACCACGATAAGCACTCCTTTTTGCTTCATCCTTATCATCCTCACTTTGCTTTACTTGTCACTGTTGGCCTCAGGCTCCGCCTGTGCCCTGCCGGTGATCGTCTCCGGCAAAAGCGCCGACAGCACGATCTGGCTGTTCTCCATCACAAGAACCGCCTTGGTCTTACGGCCCTGCGTGGCATCGATCGCCATCCCTTTGTCTTTGGCATTCTGCACCATTCTCTTCACCGGAGCGGAATCCGGACTGACAATGGCAATGATCTTTGAGGTGTTCACCATATTGCCGAAGCCGATATGAATCAGTTTATTCATGGGGTCCCTTCCCTATTCAATGTTTTGAATCTGTTCTCTTACCTTCTCGATCTCGGTCTTTAATTCGATGGCGCAGTTGGTCACCTGCAGGTCGTTGGCTTTGGAGAGGATGGTATTGGCCTCTCTGTTCAGCTCCTGAGCAATGAAATCAAGCTTTCGGCCGATACTGCCGCCCTCTATGAGGGTATTCTTGGTAGTCTCGATATGGCTCCTCAGGCGGACCAGCTCTTCATCCACGCAGATACGGTCTGCCATGATGGCCACCTCTGTCAGAAGTCTGCCCTCTTCAATCTTCGTATCTCCAAGAAGCTCCTTCACCTTGTCAGTCAGCTTTTCATGATACTCAGCAAGAATCTGCGGTGATCTCTCACCGATAAAATCTGCCAGGGAAAGCATGCCGTCCAGCTTGGAAAGGAGATCCTCTTTCAGGTGTTCACCCTCAACAATCCTGGTCTGCACAAAACTCTCTGCTGCACCGATCACAGCCTGCTTCAGTTCCTTCCACAGCTCCTCTTCGTCAACGGTCAGTTCTTCCATGGTAAACACTTCCGGATATCTGGATAAAGTGGACACACGCACATCATTGTCCAGCTGAAACTCTTCTGCCATCTGATCCAGATACTTCAGATACTCAGAAGCAACCTCTCTGTTGTAGCGGACCGTGGTGTTACTCTCACTGAAATCCTCATAGGTAATAAAGATATCCACTTTTCCTCTGGAAATATACTTCTTCAGCTCCGTGCGGATAGCGGACTCAAAAAAGTTAAGTTTCTTGGGCATCTTGATATTGACGTCCAGATAACGGTGATTCACGGATTTCATCTCTACCGTAAATTTGCGGTCATTCTCGGCAACTTCGCATCTGCCGAAACCGGTCATACTCTTAATCATATGTGCTCCAATCTTCCATCAGGACTGTGTTTACACTTCTTCTTATTATAGAATAAGTTTGGATTATCGTCAAGGGTTTGGCTTCCCTTTTCCCCCATTATCTGTTATACTGTCATACAGAAAATTAATTTCAAGTAATTCTGGAAACGAGGTGGCCGCATGGCATTTGACGGAATCACGATAGCAAGTATTGTTAAAGAATTGAACGACACGCTTTCAGGCGGCCGTTTATCCAAAATAGCACAGCCGGAAGCGGACGAGCTTTTATTGACCGTTAAGACTCAGACCGGACAGAAGCGCCTTTTTCTCTCAGCCGATGCTTCCCTGCCGCTTATTTATCTGACGGAAACCAATAAGCCAAGCCCCCTCACGGCACCGAACTTCTGTATGCTGCTTCGGAAGCACCTGCAGAACGGACGCATTGTGTCAATCACCCAGCCGGGGCTGGAGCGTATCGTACACATTACAGTGGAACACCTGGATGAAATGGGCGATCTCAAGCAGAAATGCCTTGTAATCGAGATCATGGGCAAGCACAGCAATATCATCTTCTGCAATGAGGAAGGGATGATTCTGGACAGCATCAAACACGTGTCCGGGCTGGTCAGCAGTGTCAGAGAGGTTCTTCCGGGCAAGCCATATTTTGTGCCCAACACTCAGGATAAGATGGACGCGCTCAGCACAACCTTCGACAGTTTCCACCAGGCACTTGCCGCAAAACCCATGGCCACATTTAAAGCCATCTACTCCTGCTACACCGGCATTTCGCCGATCATCGCTCAGGAAGTATGCTACACGGCAGGGATCGACGGCGAGCTTCCCACCGCAGCCTTGGAGGAAATACAATATCGCACTCTCTACAACGCCTTTGACCGGATGATACAGGCAGTGCTTAACGGTGAGTTTGCGCCCAATATCGCGTACACAGGATCACAGCCCGTGGAGTTTGCCGCCTTACCCTTAAGCATGTACACGATGGGCGACGACCGCACGGTACCCTACCCTTCTATTTCCGCACTTCTGGAACACTATTATGCGGAAAAGAATGCCCTGACACGCATCCGCCAGAAATCCTCAGACCTCCGCCGGATCGTGCAGACTGCTCTGGAGCGCAACATCAAAAAATACGACCTGCAGTGCAGACAGATCAAAGACACGGAAAAGCGCGACACTTACCGGATTTACGGGGAGCTTCTGAACACCTACGGCTACAACATAGTGCCCGGAAGCAAGTCCATGGAGGCGCTGAATTATTACACCAATGAGATGATCACCATTCCTCTGGATCCCACCCTCACGCCCAAGGAGAATGCCAAGAAATATTTTGACAAATACAACAAAATGAAGCGCACCTACGAGGCGCTGGCCCAGCTGACCAAGGAAGTAAAAGAAGAAATTGACCATCTGGAATCTGTTAGTGCGGCTCTGGATATCGCCCTACTGGAGGAAGACCTGGTGGAGATCAAGGAAGAGCTGACAGAGAGCGGCTATATCAAGCGAAAAGGCGGTGCCAAAAAAGCAAAAGTCACCAGTAAGCCCTTCCACTATATCAGCAGTGACGGTTTTCACATTTATGTGGGGAAAAACAATTATCAGAACGACGAGCTGACTTTCAAATTTGCCACAGGCAACGACTGGTGGTTCCACGCCAAGGATATGCCCGGTTCCCACGTGATCGTCAAGACAGAAGGCACCACGGAACTACCCGACACCACCTTCGAGGAGGCAGGCCGCCTAGCTGCCTACTACTCTAAAGGACGGGGCCAGGACAAGGTAGAGATCGACTATGTTCAGAAAAAGCACGTAAAAAAACCCAATGCAGCAAAGCCCGGCTTTGTGGTATATTACACCAATTATTCTCTTATGATCGATTCGGATATTTCCGGCATCACGCAGATTCCCTAAGCCCGCTTGCTTTACTGCTTTAAGGCACAAAAAGGGGGCTGATGCTCCATAGATTATTCATCTATTTTGCAACAGCCCCGTGATTTTTGACTGCTATTTCATAATACTTAAATCATGGTTTGTGGTGATTTTTGCTTATATACTCTTGACAAAGGTCATTACATATCAGTTGTTTTTATATACAACAACTTCAGCGATAGAGGTCCATACTACAGATTGATTGTTGCCGTTTATGGTAACTCTTACATATCTTGCATTTACGTTCTGAGTAAAGTCAAACGGATCAAGGAATAACAGTTCAGGTTCATTATAATTATTCGTCTTAACCGCATTGCTCCATCCGGACCAGACATCGGTAAAGACATTTCCGTCTTCAGATACACTGATTACCATTTCATGCTTTCTGCCTACAGCTCCCTGGAACAGAACTGCCACACCGGAAATCTCCTGTACCTTTTTAATATCTACAGTGATATGGTTTCCTGCTGTGTCTCCGGCCCACTTCGTGATCTTGTTGGCATCTATTACATTTGCAGCAATGTTAGCTGACTGAGGAGTACAGCTTGCAACAGCACTGACTGCAGGGATCGAAGTCTTACCGTCTATCTCCAGAGGCTGGGGAACTGCCTTAAAGATAATGGTATAAACAGACTTATTGGCAGAATCAGCCTTATCGGTCAGAGTGATGGTGGTAACATCATTCAGTGTTGCTCCCTTTACGACATCCACTTCAACGTTCGCGTTGCTGCAGGTAGCCAGGATCTCAGGAACTGCCGTAAGCTGACCTTCCACATAGTAATTAGTGTAAGTGTAGCCGGTAAGATTTACAGTTTCTCCTTCAATCACCAGAGAATCCAGCTTAGGTGCTACAGGGCGCACACCGTCAGGAATGGTCCAGGTGGAGATATCCACATTATAAGCATCCACAGAGGAAGGATTCACTACAGTGTCGGGAGTCAGTTTTGTTGTGATGGTGATATCACCTTCAACATCCGTAAACTTAATGGCTATTCTTGTTGCTGTCACTACTGTAACTGCGTTATAGATGGTTCCCTGGGTCAAAGGTGCAGCAAGCTCGCTGTATACCTGACATGCCTTATTGGTAATGATGTCCATTGTCAGAGACTTATCATCCTTTGTCAAAGTAACTTTATGCTTCATGCCGGAAGGATCACTTTCCACTTCCACATCACAATAAGTCATCATAAAGCTGTAAACATTGGAATCTGCATTCTTTAATGTAATCTCATCCCGAACCACAAGGCTTCTTCTGTTGTCTGTAAACTGAAGGCCTCTTAGAACATTCGTTGCATTGATGCGGTAAGCCTCCGTCAGATCGGCGGTTGCAATGGCGCCCTTATCCTTAGATGCAACAAGAGTCAGCGGTGAATAGGAATTTACCTCCTGATCCTGAGCAAGTGTCGGATTGATCACAAGAGTACTGTGAGCCTCTGCTCTTGCCATAAAGATCTGCCACTTTCTTCCTCCGTCAGCAATGTCATAGTAACCGGGCTGATTATAGTTGTCAGCGCCCAGATCCTCGATCCATCTCACGCCGTCACTTTCAAAGATAAAGCTTCCCGAATCAAGCTGTGAAGCAAGGACACCGTTAGGTCCTGCATGGAAGCCCACAAAAGTGGTTTCGCCGGTCTCAAATGTATCATGCATCAGGACAATGCCGTTTTCTCCGCCATACAGGGAGTCTAACTTAAACTCGCTGATATCACCGGAAACGGCAGGGTCATACCACAGAAGAGCAAGAGCCAAATGCTCTCCCGTACCCATCTTACCGTTGGATTTGTTCATTACAATGGTAGAAACAGCCGGGTCGTCAAATTTCCGGGAAAGATAGAACATTTCCGGAACATAAACTGTTTCTACATGCGCCTCACCATAAGGGTAAGTGCCTGTATCGCCCTGTACCGCAACCTCAAAGCGTGCGGCCGTACTGAAACCTTCGATCTCGCTCATTCTGAAGTCTGTACCAAGAGTAGTTTCCAGAGAGGACTGCAGCTTAACGGTATAGGTGGTTGCATAATCCCAATAACCCGGTCCCTCAAACCATGCACCGTCGGGAGCATAGTTAAACAGACTGTTTTCACTGCCTCTGATGGTGTGCTGTAACAATCTGGATGCAACCTCAGGATATACCTCCAAAGTTGCAAGAGCCGCCATGGTAAGACCACCGCTCACTACATTGTTCCAGTTCTGGGTTCCATAGCAGAGAGAGGACATATATCCGCTTCCGGTCTGGTACATGATCATTGCATCATAGAAAGCGTTATTGTAGATACCCTGCTCTACTACACGTCTCTGCTCCGGTGTCAGCGCATTATACAGCCAGTCGTAACCGATTGCAACAGCTGCTGCCATTTCACCGGTATCCAGAGCATGTGAAGGATGCCAGTCAGGGAATTCACATACTGCCTGCAGTTCCTTAAATCCACGTTCAGCATATTTCTGATCCAACGTGATCTGATATGCCATACCGTAAGCATACATCTTACTCAATACCTCACGGCTGACACCGAGAAGTCTCTCACCGTCTCTCAGCTCGTAGAATACTGGTTCCTTATCCATAGTGGCGTCTGCGGTGTAGATCACCTGCTGTGCCCAGTTATAGATATCCGGATCAGACTTGTCATCGTAAATCTGACGGATCCTCGCAAAATCCTCCGCCGTTGCCTGAATGCGGGGATGTACGTTGTATAATTCAGACTGACTGTAAATTGACAGAATATCTTCGTCTGTAGGTCTTAAGAAGAACAGGAAGTTATTCAGGTCCTGAAGAGCCTCTTCACCTGCCGGAAGCGCATATGCACTGTCACCCGCAATCACCATTCCACCGTGAACAGCTTCTGTGTCGGAGACAACAGTCTTACCCATTACAGTCGTAAAGAACTCTTCCACATCCATGGTGGCTGCAGTTCCTGCAGGAAGGGTTACTCCCAGGATTGTCGCAAGCTCTGCAGTGACGATCCTATTCTTGCCGCCCTCTTCCACAGGAAGTGTAGGGAGGAACGACTTTTCACCGTTTACATATACAAGACCGCTTCTGGTATGAACAGAAACATATCCGTCCAGAGACTCTTTGATTGCAGTCTCATCCGCAAATACAGACTCATCTGTCAGGGTAACTACTCTGACGATATCTCCCAAGTCATCCAAAGGTGCCTTGGCATCATATGCGCGAACGTTATCAATACCCACCGAGAAAGGATCTGCATTATAATCAATACCAGTGATACCAAAATTTCCGCCATACTCAGTGCGGTGGAATCTGATAGAAATCACTTTATTGTCTGTGCTGTATACTGCAGGCAAGGGAGCAGTCAGTGTCAATTTACCGTCAAGATAATAATCCATGGTCCTGCCGTAATAATTGATTGCTACAGCAAAGCTATACCACTTGTTCATCTCCACATCCACAATCTCAGGATCGCTCTCATTGCCATACCGGAAGGTACCGTCCTTAGCGATGGCACCAAAAGTAAATCCGCCATTGACATTGGAGTCGTAAATTATCAGCTGCGTTCCTTCCTCCAATACCATGAAGTCAAATTCATATACAACATAGTCGGAAAGGCTGCTTAAATTTTGTGCCGTAGCATGGAACTCACCAAGATTTCCCATGTCAAGCTTTTCATAAAGCATGTACCAGTTTCCATCAGCTTCTTCAATTCTCTCCGTTCTGTAACCGCTCTTACCGCCGTAACCGATTCCTGCATCATTCTTCTCGAAATCAATATTGGCCATTACAGAGGTTCCCAGATAAGGGCCTTCGCCGAAGAAACCATCAATCTGAGTTGCCTCAACCGTCACATCAACGGACACAACCTGATTCTGATACTCATTTCCGGCATCCTCATTTACATGAACTGCCAGTGCAAAATAGTCCACATCTCCCTTGGCATTCAGCCTGCCTTCGGGTGCTGCAGTATAAGTGTCAGCGATCACGGTACCGGTCTGTGCGCCGTCTACCTTCTTCAGTGCTTTCCATCTGTCTACTACATTCAGTGCGGCAGTTGCATTCAGTGCCGCAGCTTCCTCGGAATCACCCTTCACGCCGTCGTAAAGAGCATATTCAAAATTACCGTCTTCTGCATCGATCCCCTGAACATCAATGAGGATCTGATATTTTACAGGAAGCTCTTCCAGGTTCTCAACCGCAAGATAAAGGATCTGCGTCATGCCGGGCTCCCAATATACTTTCGAATTGCCGTCATCAAAGATATTTTCCCCACTGTCGCGGACACTCACATAATCAGTGCCGTCAAACTTCTGGAAATCGATCTTTAATTTTCCGGCTTCTACTTTGCCGCTCGCACTGACCGTGTCCGAAAACCATGCAAGAGTGGTCCCTACCAGCATGACGATACACAGAACCAGGGAAAGCAGGCTATAAAGCCATCTGCGTTTTCCATTCATCATTTATTTTCCTCCATTTTAATACTTTAAAATGTTCCGTTTGGATCACTGCTTATTCAGCCGGGATCATCACCTTGAAATTGTCAATACCAAAGTCAACGTTGTTAGTCTTGTCTTCTTCATCAAGTGCGGGCCAGTTATAAGAATCAACCTGGAATCTCAGGAAGGGTGCAACGGTGCTGGTTCTGTCAGGACCTGTTCCCTGCACTACCTTCTCACAAAGCACGCCGTCTCCGTAAAACTTGATGGTACTGTTCTTGTAATCCACTTCCACTGCTATGTTGTGCCACTCACCGTCGGACAGATCCACCAGGGTAGCAGGCTCAGTATCTTCTGCGCCGAGAGATACACTCACCTTGTCATTTGCCATCTTGATATTGGCAAATCCTAAGCTGGAGAAGGAATCTTCCACAAACTGCTTCACATCAAAGGAGTAAACAACTTCATCTGCTGCGATTACTTCCGGTGTAAAGATTTCGTTGAACTGGATTCTGAATTCTGTTCCCATCACAGCAGGTCTGGTATCGTAGATTCTGCTCATTCTTACGAAATGGTTCTCACCTTCTGCATCCACAATAATATTTGAAGGGGCGGGCTTATATGCACCGACTCCGGTGGTTGCATCGTATGCACCCAGGGCAAAGCCGTTCTCAAAGTTATATTCCTTGGCAACGGTATAATCCGCAAAGAGCTCATCTGCACTGGATGCAGGCGGTACCATCACCTTAATATTATCGATACCTACACTGTGGTTCTTTATATGGTCTGCATCCGTTGTGGAGGGATAGCCGTATTCATGCGCACCGATCATCAGGAAATCAAGCGGTGCAGTTAAGCCTTTTCCATCT
>JAZNMF010000087.1:0-25864 GCA_045579545.1 Acetatifactor sp.
CAGATCCTCAATCAGCTTCTTCAAACGGGCAGACTGCCGCTTCAGCACCTCCGCATATTCCGTGATTTTTTCATTCTCTGTAGGTTCCTCTACGATCAGATCTGTATAATTGATGATGGAGGTAAGGGGTGTCTTGATATCGTGAGAAACATTGGTGATCAGTTCCGTCTTCATGCGCTCACTCTTCATCCGTTCTTCTATCACCACATTTAAGTTCTGAGCAATGCTGTTTAAATTCTCTCCCTGTTCTTTAAAGTTCCCCAGCAAATACTTCGTGTCCACTTTGGCAGACAACTCCCCTTCCGCCAACGATTTACTGCCCTTTAACAGCTTACCTGACACCAGTGCATAATAAAGCACCACCGGAACCAGCAACACATGTTCTATGATCCACAGATTCACGAAATCCTGAAAATCCCCTCCCCACAGAATCAGCAAAACCAGCTCAATCAGCAAAAAAGCTGCCAGTCCTATTCCTGCACTTGCAAGAAGCGGCAGATTGCGAAGCAATGTCCTAAGAGCTCTGACACAAAATTTTACAGCCCTCCTTACAAGAACTAACACCCGAGAGATCACTGTATTTTTCCACCAGATCCCGGCCTTGCTCTGTATTGCCCAAATGATGCAGTAGCCCAAAAAGGCGCAAACACACACGATTCCCAATACAATCGCTGCCACTCCAAGCGTCCAGTAATTGTAGGATAATTCCTGCAGAAGGGCAAACGCCAGAAAGCCCGACAGCACCATGAATCCGGTGAGCAGATCAAAGGGCACTGCGTTCAACCCCTTCGCCTCCACTTTTTCCCGAAGATATACTCTGCCCGCACTGCACATCAGAAACACGAAGCTGAGAATGCACAGTAAAATGCAAAGAATCCCCCAAATGATTACCATGAAACGGTTATAGTAAAACCATTTCCAAACACCGCCCCTGACCAGAAACAGTTTTACAAGGTCAGCAAAAGGGGTGGTATAAAAGCCTTCCGCGACCATGATAACAACTGCTCCGATGCACACCACAGCTCCCACAAACGTCAGCACAGTCACAAGAAACGCCAGCACCTTCAGCCCGAACCTCTCCGTCGCTTTCTTTTTTCTCATTCTCTTTTCCCCTTCTCCATCTTGTAACCCTGCCCCCAGACCACCTTGAGATAACGGGGCTCTGCAGGGTTGATCTCCAACTTTTCCCGGAGATGACGGATATGTACCGCTACTGTATTCTCGCTTCCATAGGGAAGATCATTCCAGATGCGCTGATAGATTTCTCTGGGAGAAAATACCTGCCCCGGATGCTCCATCAAAAGCTTCAGGATCTCGTACTCTGTGGGAGTCAGGGCCACTGCTTCCCCATCCAGAGTAACGCTCTTGGCCTTATCGTCCAGCTCGATACCACCGATGGTCAAAAGAGTCTCTCGCACGTTTCCGCCTCCCAGCTGCATATATCTGCGCAGCTGGCTTTTGACTCTGGCTGCCACCTCCACCGGATGAAAGGGCTTGGTGATGTAATCATCCGCGCCCACATTGAGCCCCAGAATTTTATCAGTGTCCTCACTTTTCGCCGTCAGTAAGATCACCGGCACATTACTTATTTCTCTGATCTTTATCATGGAAGAGATACCATCCATCTCCGGCATCATGATATCCATAAGAACCAGATGGATTTCTTCCCTTCCGATCACCTCCAGAGCCTCTCTGCCCGTAAAAGCCTCAAATAATCGGTAATTCGCATCTGAAAGGTAAATCTTCAGCGCATTTACAATGTCCTTTTCATCATCACAAATCAGTATATTGTACATGTCCGTCCTCCTTGAGACTATTGTACTACAGGTTTTCTTTAAAAAGAAATCGGGGAAACCATTAAGAATTGTTTAAGACCTTGATTTTACCGGTATACAGCCGCCTGAATGCTCAGCTTGCCTTTTTTTGTCTCGCCCTTCACACCCAGAAATACAAACTTTCCGAAACCTCTTACATTGACCGTTTCCTGCTCCTTCAGCATCCGGGAGTTATTTTCACACAATCTCCCTCCCACATATACTTTTCCGGTGCGAAACAGTGCAAGGACGTCATTTCTGGACTTGTTATACACCTTGGCTATGACAGCGTCGATCCTGATGGAGGCCACCTGCAGCGTAAGAATCTCCGGCTCATCCTGCGGCACTTCTGCCGACTGTTCTACGATACGGCAACGCACATGGGTATGCTTCACCTGTTCCAAATTCTCACAGACAAACTGGGCAATGCTTTCAAGGCAAAAAAGGTAAGCCTCTTTATGGCCTACCCTGATATCACCCAAAGTACTTCTGTCTATTCCCAGATTCATAAGTGCGCCAAGGAAGTCCCGGTGCGAAAAATCATCTGAGAATTTCTCCAGAAGCGGTGCAATATGGACACATACAATGCCAAACGGCTCATCATATCCCAGATCTTCCGTGGAACCAAACCGAAGCATCAGCCTGTCGCAGTTCTCACTGCCCCCCCAGAACCGGTACCCGGCATATCTCAGATTCTGCTCCTCCTGCCAGAACAGATCCTGTTCGCCAAGTCCCAGAAATCCGGTATAAGTATATGTGTTTTGCTGAAATGATTTTCGTGCAAGGTCATGGAACCTGCTTTTCAACTGTTGCAATTCTTTATCAGATGAAAATGCCATGCTTCCCCCTATCCCAGTGCCACATCCAGCACCATCATCACTGCAAATCCTGCAGCAAAAGCAATGGTCCCCAGATTGGAATGCTTTCCTTCACTGGCCTGAGGAATCAGTTCTTCCACCACTACATAGATCATGGCTCCTGCCGCAAATGAAAGCAGATACGGCAGAATCGGCGTCACAACAGAAGCAAGGACAATAGCGATCAACGCGCCCATGGGCTCCACGATTCCGGACAGTGCACCCATACCGAATGATTTAAGCCTACTCTTTCCTTCGCTTCTTAATGGCAAAGATATAATAGCTCCTTCCGGGAAGTTCTGAATTGCAATACCAATAGAAAGCGCCACAGCGCCGGCCAGGGTAACTGTTCCCTCTCCCGTCAGAATACCCGCAAAAATTGCACCGCAGGCAGCACCCTCCGGCAAGTTGTGAATGGTCACCGCCGTCATTAGCATGGTGGTACGCTTTAACTTACTGGGCATTCCCTCCGGTTTACTGTCACCCACATGTAAATGAGGAATGATACTGTCCATAAGCAGTAAAAAGCCAATCCCCAGAAGAAATCCCACCAACGCCGGGATAAAAGCCAGTTTCCCCATGTGCTCACTCATGTTCATGGCAGGGATGAGAAGCGACCACACAGAAGCCGCCACCATGACACCGGCCGCAAATCCCAAAAACACTCTCTGCAGATTGGGACCAATTTCTTTTTTTACAAAAAATACGCAGGCAGCACCTGCCGCTGTTCCGATAAACGGTATGAAAACTCCAGCCAATACTTCCATAACAACCTCCACACTCGATGCTAACAAAAAGGCCGCATGTAATCCCACAGCGGCCCGCTCTATCATTTCTTATCAGGTAAAGCTGATAATCTCTTCCTTAGGAGCTTTGGTCTTCTCCACACTGATCGCATGGAGCATAGGGCCTTCCCCCTTATAATCTTCCCAGTACTCTCTGGAGACCGTGGCAGTTACACGGACCCACTCCTTCTGTTTTAGGCTGCCTGCACCGTCATACTGACAGGCATAGCCCAGAAATGCCATATCATCAGCACAGCAGGTCATGGCAAGCCTTCCCGGAACAAAATAACCGTCCGGACATCTTTCCGGGATCAGCACTCTGGCGGTGAATTGAATCTTCTTGCCCAGATACCGCTCCAAATGGTCCATGCAGTCAAGGTACCAGATGCCGTAACCCGTATTGTCCAGTTCAATGATTTCCTGATTCAGATCGTAGGGTAGATCCTCCTCAAAGATCTCGTCAATCTCTCCATTGGCATCTTCAAAGATCACTTCCGCGGAAGGGTTCACCGCCTTGATGTTACGGCGATAGACATTCAGGTCACTAATGCCGTCACAGCGGTTAAAAATAATCAGTTCTGATTTACGCACCATCTCAGCCAGCAAAGAACGCATGTTGGTATAATACATGGGAAATGTGGATCCGTCAATTGTGGTGATCTGCTGCTCAATCCTCCAGTGCCAGGGCAGCTTCATATTCTTGTAGTTCCACATACCGTTATATTCTATGAGAATGCGGTCCGGTTTGTGCTTCTTCTCCAGTTCGATCAGATAGGCAGGATTAAAATCCTCCTCCTCGTCGATCACCTCTACCACACTGCGACTTCTTGTCAGAA
This sequence comes from Acetatifactor sp., assembly GCA_045579545.1. Classification (GTDB taxonomy): domain Bacteria; phylum Bacillota; class Clostridia; order Lachnospirales; family Lachnospiraceae; genus Acetatifactor. The sequence goes on from JAZNMF010000087.1 coordinate 4,293, forward strand.
GCTTCTGGTCATATTCAACCTCACCCTCCTCACAGAGAAGGATCAGGGTCTTACCTTTTATCCTGAAGTACGGCTGATCCAGCGTAAACGCAATGAACTCTGTCTTGCCGCTCTCCAGAAAACCATTTATCACATACACAGGCTTCATAGCTGCACCTTCCTGATTTTATTTGCCAAACAGCTCGGCAAGCTTCTCTTCGTTCAGTTCTGAGCCGATCACGCATATCTTGCCGGTCACAGCCGGCTTGCCACCTCTGATCTCATGCTCGCCGGGAACGTAATCATAATAAACCCAAGTACCGTCGCCTCCATCAACCATGCCTTTGGCGCGCAGGATCACACCATATTCACCACTGTCAAGGGCAGCGAGGATCTTCTCCATCTCAGCCGCAGCGTAAGTGTTGGGCGTCTCCATACCCCAGCTGGTAAACACATCATCCGCATGATGATGTCCATGATGATGGTGGTCATGATCATGACAGCCGCAGGTGCAGTGCTCATCATGGTCATGGTGGTGCTCATGATGATGATGTTCGTGGCAGCACTCTTCATGATGGTGGTGATGCTCGTGGCAACACTCCTCGTGATCATGATGGTGATGCTCGTGTTCTTCCTGCATCTCCTCCAACATATCCTTCATCATATCTTCCAGCTTGTCCGCTCCCTCGATGGTCTCAAGCACAGCCTTGCCGTCCAGCTGATCAAGAGGAGTGGTGATAATAGTTGCCTTTTGATTATGCTCCCTCAGCAATTCCACACAAGTATTCATTTTCTCCTGAGAAGTCTTGTCGGCGCGGGTCAGAATAATCGTGCCGGCATACTCCACCTGATTCAGGAAAAATTCGCCGAAATTCTTCATATACATCTTACACTTGGAAGCATCTACCACCGCAACAGCGCTGTTGACTTCCACATCAATGTCTTTTGCTACATCCTCTACTGCCTTGAGTACGTCAGAGAGCTTACCGACGCCGGAGGGCTCGATCAACACTCTCTCAGGAGAATAAGTGGTCAGCACTTCCTTTAAAGAAGTTCCGAAATCTCCTACCAGAGAACAGCAGATACATCCGGAGTTCATTTCTTTGATCTCGATTCCGGATTCCTCCAGGAAGCCTCCGTCTATTCCGATTTCACCGAATTCATTCTCGATCAGCACGGTTTTACTTCCATCCAGTGCCTCTTTCAACAACTTCTTGATCAAGGTCGTCTTACCGGCTCCCAAAAAACCTGATACCACATCTATTTTCGTCATTTTCTTCTATCCTTTCTGCCGCCCATGCTCCTGTGACAACCGGACGACCGACAGCAGATGTCTCTGCCGTTGATACTTATTTTCCACCATTGTGGCGGCATTGTCAATATCCGAACACTGAAAGTTTTATAAATTCATCGCTTCCGTCAGGATAATACTTAACGGCACAACAGCCAGATTCCCGCTGTCGTCAGCCCCGGACAAAATGCCCACAAATTGTCCGTACATATTAAAAACTCCGCCACCCGACATGCCGGGTTTGGCATAGGTGTGGGCAAGCATCATGTACTGGCTATAATCCGTCATATAAATCCAGGGATCGGTCAGACTGCCTTCATATGCATTGCCTGCCACTTCCTCCCCGGAACCCATCACAATCAGGATATCGCCACTTTTCAAACTGTCAAAAGCCTCTTTATCCACTGCAGCATACCGGCACACGGTTACCGCCTCATCAGGAATCTGCTCTGTGGGCAGGATCAGGAAACCAAGATCTGCCGTTTCGGACAAAACGATCCGCCACTGCTTCTCTCCGGTTATATCATCCCCGCTTTTTATCACGCTGCCATCTACCAGTGTCACTTCTATCTTGTGGCTGCCTTCTATCACATGCGCAGCCGTTACCACGATTGTCTCCTCATCATTCATCATCCAGATCACACCGCTGCCCAGCCTGTCCTCTGCGCGGATCTGCACTACGACACCTGCCGCCTTCTCCTGCAGCATACCCGCCAGATTCTCATTTGCCGGATCCTCCGGCGCCATGAGATCATTCGGGTGATAGGCTCCCTGTTCCCATTCCATTTCCATCCCGGTATGAGACGGTTCATCCGACACCTTATCCCTTTTCTTTAAAAGACTATATATAAGACAGCTGCAAATAATCAAAACAACTATTAATATGATAAGGAGAACTACTTTCCCTACTCTTTTTCTCATTGTCACAGTTTTTCCTCCTGTCGGTCTACCTGATCATTATATCAAACCATTCCGCTCCCGAAAAGATACTACCGCAAAATAACACCCCGCAAGTGTTATCCTGCAGGGTGTCCTTTACTGCCTTTATGGCTTACTTTTTAGTTACTCTTACTTTTCTGCCGCAGACAAGCGTGCCTGTCAGAGTGATGCCGCTTACTGCCAGAAGAACAAACCATGGCCAAAGATTGGTGGTTTCTCCGGTCTTGGGAGATGGAATCTCAGGAACAACAGGCTGTTGGGGCTCATCGGGCTCGTCGGGTACATACGGCTCAGTGTAGATATTCTTAATTACAATCTCGTCTACCTCGTCTGCCGCCTTATCGTCTGCGCCGATCAGATTGTAAACCGGATCGGAAACCTTAAGTGTTCCGTCACCGTTATCCTCCACAACCACCGTTACAAGATACTCAGCCGTATCGTAGGTTATGTTGTTGAATACATTACCGGCTCCGGCGCCCACAGGGATCTGCTCCTTCACAACGTAGTAATGTGTCTTGACATCTTCAAGGCTCTCATACTTCACCTCATCGAAGGTAAACTTGCCGTTTATATTGCTCTTTCTGTCTAACAGATCACTGCCGTAGGAAATCTTTCCATCCCTGCCAACAGTTGCCTTGTAAAGTTCAAAGGTAAATGCACTGTCTTCCAGATTCTTGCCACTCAGTGTCTTTTTACCGCTGATCACTGCGCCTTCATCTGCCTTTGCAGAGTACTCATTTTCAAAAGTGATCTCGCCGGAAGCAGAATCGTTAATCAGAACTTCCTTCTCCAAGATCGCTCTGCCGGTACCATCAAATCTTCCGTCTGTGATTACAATTTTTACCACGTAGGAACTCAAGTCATAGGTGATACCGTCCTTTGTCTTATTGGCATCCGTCACGCCGTCGGGGAGCTGTTCCTTCACTACAAAATAGTAGGTTCCGGCTTCGGTAAATGTGAGATACTTGGTTGTCGTCTGCTGCCCCGTCTCTGCATCGGTGTATGTGATATCCTTGATCAGGAAATTACCGTCAGCATCATTCTCGGCCTCAAGAACCGGAGCACCAACCGCCTGAATTTCGCCCTGGGCATCCGGAAGCGCCTGATAAAGATCAAAAGTAAATTTTCCTGCGGGCAGGTCAACATTATAATCTTTCACACCTTTAATCTCTACAACAACAGGCTCCTCGTCCAGTTCATTATAGAAATCAATATCGTCATTTACAATACCGCTTCCGTCATTGTCAGTGATCACCACGGAATTGCTTCGTGCATCCACCTTGGTGATCTCAGGCGTTGCAACGAGTGCGCCGTCCAATCCGTCTGTTACGTCAACCTCAATGTAATAGATGGAGGTATCGTAAATCATCAGCGGGTCACCGTTTGCGGGAACGGACTCCCTGACGATGAAACGATATGCACTGATCGCATTAAAGTTCAGTGCTGCAATCTCATCATGATCAAAGATGAAACTGCCGGTACCATCATCTGTTACCCGTGCAATCACACCGCCGTCCTGTACAACACTTTGGGTTACAGTATCCCATTTTGCCGGGTAGAGCTCATAGTAAAATGCATCGCCGCTTGCAATGGTATATTTACTGAGATCATCACCGGTAAGGTGCTTTGTTCCGCTCAGGTCAATGTAAGTAGGCGTAACAACATAAGAGTTGTTAAACTGAATCGCTCCTCCGGGAACTGCCGAATAATCTACAACTGCATTCAGTTTTCCATTGCCTTCATCAGTCACACTTACCGTAACGGTATATTCATTGGTGTCATATACAACGCCGTTGAGCTTATTGTTCTGCGCGTCTACTCCCGCAGGCAATTTCTCACGCACCGTGTACGTATATACATCTGTCTTGGTATCGGAAACAACAGTATTGTACGTGATGGCTCCAAAAGCGAAGCTTGCGTTCTCACCGTCTGCAGAGGCACCATTTTCTGCAGTGCGGATCACTCTGCCGTTTGCATCAAGCAGCTCAAATGTGAATGCTCTCGCCTGAAGATCACGGATACCGCCACCCAGATACTTGCTTCCGCTGATCACTGCAGAGGTTCCTTCCGGCACATAAGTGTTTGTAAATACGATCTCTGTCACAGCTGTACTGTTCTTCGCAAACACTGCCGTTGCTGAGAGAGTTCCGTTCATATTGTCAGGGGTAACGGTAACTGTGATATGATACTCAGAGGCATCATAGGTCACACCGTTCAGCTTATTATCTACTGCCTGTGCCGGAATGTTTTCCTTCACTACATAATAATAGGTTCCTGCCTTATCATAAGTCAAATCGCTAAAGGTAAAGGTACCGTCAACTGTCACATCAGCAGAAGTACCGGTAGTGCCGGGAGCTATCACAAAGTCGCTGCCGGTCTCATAGAGACTGAAGGAGAATTCACCGGCCTCTTTGATGAGGCGGCCTATCAGATTCTTCCTGCCTCCCACGTTAGGACGAAGGGTTACGGAATCCGGAGTATAGGTGTTTACAAATTCCAGCTCTGCAGTTTCCGCTACAGCAATGCTGGCACTGTCGGCAGCAGTTGCACTGACAGGGGTATTGTCATCCACCTGAACCGTTGCGGAATAAACACCATTGGTATTTTCCACGTTCACTTTAATCTTGTAAGTGCGCTCCGTATAATCTACGCCTTCTCTTCCGTCATCCACCTCTTTCAGGAGATAATAATAATCACCGATCTGAGCCAGCTGATCGTAAGTCAATCTGATCTCGGTCTTACCGTCAGCACCTGTCGCAATAGAGGTTGCAACCGGTGTTCCGGAGGTCGTATCGGTCCAGCCTGCATCTGTAGCATAAAGAGCAAAAGTAAATCCGGAAGGAGGGATCTGAACCCCGCCTGCAGTTCCGTCGATGGTCTTGCCGATATTAAGGATCACCTCTGCCGCTCCGTCTGCACGGTATGTGTTTTCGAAGGTTACCGCAACACTCCAAGTGTCTGCAGTCGGCTGGCTCACCGCTGCATCGGTCACAGCAGTGACGTTGCTCACATAAAGCTCTCCCTCGCCATTGTCAGACACGATTACGTTGAAGTACGCGTGCGTAGTATCGTAAATGATTCCCTTTGCAATATTTACCTGATCTACAATCTCTACCACTCTGTAAGAGTAAGTACCTGCTGCAGGATATACTTCATTCTGTAGGCTCAGACCAAAGGAAGTATTGGCAGGATACGAAAGAACAGCTTCATTTCCAACATTTTCAACTTTTTCATATGAAGTGCCGTTGTAGCGCTGAAGCTGGAACTTAAAGTCACCGTTCCAGGTAGCTCCTTCCAGACCGGAAAGGATCTTGGTACCTGTGATGGCAATACTGAACGGATCAGTGTCAGCAGCATCATAAGTGTTGTTAAATGCAATATATTTTGTCTCACCGGACGTAACAACAGCAGATCCGATCTGATTGTCTGCCGTAAAACCGTCTGCAGAGTAATCCGCCTCGGTTACGGTTACTGACGCTCCCTGGGGAAGCTCTTTAATTGTAATATATTCACCGTGTTTTAAGGTAATGGTATTGTCGCCGACAGCCATGTCAGCGCCTGCCGTTCCATCGGATTTCACTGTCGCAAAAGAATCATTTGCAGACAGCATCGTTCCTGAAACAGTAACGGTAAAGGCGAACTCCTTCTGCTCGTGAGCAGCGATTGCGCTCACTACATTCTTGCTGATGACAACATCACCGTTTACTACTCTGGTGTTTACAAAGTCAACAGTCCCGATGCTGTCCGCAGCTACAGGGAGGTCAGCGGTAACCGCACCCGCAACAACGGTGCCGTTTACCGTAACGGAACCGACCGTATAGCCTTCACCTGCCGCCTCAGCCACAGTGAAGGTAACACCTGTCATAGCATCACTCAGGATGTAAACCGACTCACCATGAGAAAGGAAAACCCGGGCACTGCCGTTTACAAATGTAAGTGCAGACGTTGTGCGACTTCCTTCTGCATCCTCATAAATTGCAACACATTCCTCATTAAAGGTATTGTCGTCTGCAGTAATCACAAAGGCATAGGATCCTGTCTTATCGGCAATGGTATCGTCAACTGTCTTACTGATCCTGATACCTTCATAAGGATCAATGGTAAGTCTACCGTTATTGCCCAGATACGAGTCAACATGAAACTCATCCGGAGTAACGCCTGCTACCACATCATGAACAAACGGCATATCGGAAACATGAACGGTACCGGTGTGATTATCGTTGCCTTTCAGCATCACATAATCGCCGTACCAGTGATGGAGCGTTCCCTTGAGAACCACCCAATGTGTGTTACCGCCTTCAGAACGCTTTTCAAGGTGACCTTCATGAGTCAGTACATGCTCTGAAATAGGCTCGTAAAACCATTGAGCGGTCACACTTCCATCAGCCTGTCCGGTATAAATGACTTCCCGGTGATAATAGGTTCCTGTACTATCGGGAGCATTTTCACCTGTATAAAGTGTACCCGATCTGTCAGTGTATATGATGGAATCGGTATTGTAGTAATAACGCTCATTCTCATCTGCAGGGTTGAAGTAGGAAACAGTATTTCTGTTGTTTTTATAGGAATAATCCACTATTTCCCCATCCGGGCCGAGAATCGACTGCCACTGGTTGGTGTAGAAAACATAGTCACCTGTTACAGCATCCAGGGAATCTGCTGCCGTTCCCCTTAAATTAAGCAGATCCACATCATCTGACAATCCAATCTCATAAATCAGACGGCTGGGTGCTTCTGCACCTTCAATCGTCAGGGAAACAGGATCCATGGGATCCACACCATTCAGATCAATGTTATATTCAACAAGCGGGATGAGCGCCGCCGGCAGTCTTCCCACCAAGCGAACATCGCCTTCCTCTGTACCGTCAACCTTACCCGGTGCATCCGTCTTGAGTGTCGTGCTTATCTGGATCGTGGCATACATCATATCCGTCTTACGATGGCCTTCTCCTACCGCATCATAGTAGCCGAAAGATTTAATCGCATACACGGCATCATCCGCAAATTCCGCCGGCACAGCCGATGCCGATGCATCCACACCATCCCAAAAGCCAACAAACTTGCCTTTCACATCAGCATACCAGCCAATATAGTTGCTGAACTCTCCGGTCTCAGGGTTATAGTAAAGCTGACCGTTGGCATAAGCCAGGCCTATGAGAGCACGTGCCTCGGAGACGCTGTCAATGCCCAGTCGTTTCTGTACGGACCACACAAGGTTGTTACCTGCGTCGGTAGGGTTCTGTTCCGTACCCATTCCGCCGGTGTAAATCATTCTGGCAAGGGTTGCTCCGGTATAAAGGGTTGTACCTAACTGGATACCCTTAATGGATTTCACTTCCATATTCTTACCGATGTAATCTTCAAAGGTAAGGAAGCCTTCCTCATTGACACTTCCACCTTCTTCCACGTGAGTCGGATAATAAAGTGACTGGATCACGATCTGCTGCACAATGGCTGAGAACGCACTGATCAGACCTGTGGCATTGGAAGCAGGGTAATACTGGGTAATATAATTCTGACTGTCTGCACTCCAGGCCACACTGTCGGTGTACGCCACTGTGCAGGTCTCGTCATTATTGCCACGTCCGCCCTCTCTGACAGTAACGGTCATATTCCGCTGATTCTGTGCTTTCTCTGCCAGCCCAAGATAGGTGTCCCAGTAAGCATCTGTTGCCGTATTGCCGGACGGATCCAGCACACATCTTGCTGCATTGCTGGAAGAAACGTTAAGACCAAGAGAGTAGAAAAGCGCACTTGTTCCGTATTTTTCTTCTACCTTCTCACGAAGCCAGGAGGCAGTAAGCTGAGTCAGAAAAGCGATGCCGGCATTGGCATAATCTGTGTCGCCGTTACCCTGATTGGATCTGCCCACATTATGATAGCTTGTGGTCGCAGTAGTGGGGGCACCGTCACTGAGCAATACCATAACAGGAACTCGCTTCACACCTGCCTGGATTCCCGAAGTGACTGTTGTGTCGTTTACTGCCACAAACTGTTCATATGCCTGATAAAGACCGTTCTGAATATAAGTACCGCCGTCTGCGTCCTTGGCATTGCTGTTTGCAAAAAGATCTGCATCCACACCATTCGCAAAAGTACCTGTCACACCGTTAGCCACCTTGACACCGGTGTGCGTCGTCTGTCTTCCGCCGCTTCTGGTAATCCAGGAAGAAACCAGGTAAGCAGACCGGTTATTGCTGTCAAGACCCGGTGTATATTTTCCGAGAGGCAGGATAACTTCTGCAGTATCCGTATCGGAATATCCAAAATTAGAATTACCGCTGTAGGCAATAACACCTACACGGTTGTTCGCATTCAGCTCCTGCAATCTGACAATCGCATCATTGGCAGACTGAACCATGGCAGAAACTGCCTGATTCGTGATCATACTGCCCGAAAGGTCGAGGATCAGCATGGTGTCTGTCGGAAGGGTTGAATACCCCTCCACACTCTTGGAAGATGCAATGGCAGAAAGTGATACAAGAAAGTTGTTCTCCTCATCGTCCATCACAAGGCCAAAGGTATTCTTGTTCTCATTCTCGGCAGTAGCCTCCAGGTAATCGTCCACACTGGTAAAGACGGACTTGTCAGTCCAGACCATACCGGCATTGTGGGTATGTGCGATATCGGTGCCGAAAAACTCATGCCAGTCATTCACGGTAGGTCTGTCAGCAACCTTTGTCCCTTCCCCACCATAAGCAGACACGGAAACCTCACTGTCTGTGACAGGTGCTGCCAGTGATGTTGTAGGAATGTAGGATATGAGCAACGCAATACAAAGAAACATGCTCATAAACCGCTTTTTCAATCGATTTCCATTTCTCATAATTCATATTCCTCCTCATTATCAAATATATTATACTTGGTACTATATGGTAATATAGTACCAAGAGAGGTACCTCTCTTACGCAATTCTTTTATTTGGGGGACTGCCCCTCTCACGCCGGACTCTATGACGCCAAGTTCTATCGCCCGCGACACCGCCTGTGTCCGTTTCCGGACCTGCAGTTTCTGAAACAGATTCCTGCAATGGCTCTTGACCGTATCCAATGCGATATCCAATTCCTCACAGATCTGTGCATTGGAATAATCCTCTGCAAGCAGGCGAAGCACCCTCAGTTCCGTAGGAGTCAGCTCCGGCTTGTCCGGCAGCTGATTCTTTAAATATCTGGGGAACTGAGCCGCCGTGTGATCCGTCAGATCCATGATCCAGGTAAGATAGGGACTTTGCGTCTCCTCAGTCTGATAAAGCTTCAAAAGATCATACAACCGCTTGCCCTCATCCGCCAGCAATCTGTCATAGCGATACTTCTCTGAGAGCTTCAGGGCAATCTCAAGATGTATAAGTGCTTCTTTCGTGCGCCCGTCGGCATGGTCACTCATAGCCCAGATCACATGCAGTTCACAGCAATCCATGTGCCTGCCGGCCGCCTCCAGCAGCGGAAGCAAACGCTGTGCCAGTGCCGTGACAGAAAGATATTTTCCTTGAATGATATATGCCCTCATCTTAACCATGTAGCGGAATGTATCCAGCATACAGAATCTTCCATATTCATCCGGAGATCCTTCCCGCATCCATTTTGCCACACGGGCATAATCACCATCATACATAGCCGCCCAGGCATCCAACGCATCAATATTGGGCAGATATTCCTCAATGCCTGCATTGCTGATCTGCTCACGCAGATTATTCATCATCGGCACTGTGGAAGCCGTCTGATTCTTGGTTACCATGATGAACACCTCCATGGTCAGTGCTACGAAAAGCAGCCGCATGTCCTCTTTTTCTTTCAAAGACGGCATCAGACTGACCACTCTGACCAGAGCATCATAACACTTATTCCTGTAATACATAGACTCTGCCATGGCCACCTCGTAAATCAGATGCGCCTGTTCTCCGTAAAGGCTGGAAAGAAACTTTATTACCTCTTCCCCATCTGTCTCCATCTTCCCCAGATAAGAAGTAACATCCCATGCACCGTTTATCACGCTGGGTCTTCCACAGGTAATCACCAGGGACGGCGACGGCGGCAGATTCTTACGCCTGATCTCCTCTATGCATTCCATTCGTTCCTGCCACGTAATATTCGGGAGCATCAGCCTGGCATACAAAAAACGGACATCCTCTGACTCCACGGAATCAAGCAATTCCCGGGCCTCCATTAATTTGCCTTCCATTACAAGGATGTGACAATATCCCATATTCAGGAGCGGATACTTCTCAAAATGTTCCTGTTCCAGTTTTTTGTAGTACTTACGGTATTCCCACAAAACCTGTAAAGTAAAGGAATGTTGAAGAGTTTCATTGAGAATGGTGGCAATTTCATATGTATCCTGCGTATTCCGCAGCTTATGCAATGCTTGCCGGTCCTGTGCCGGTAAGTATTTGATCTTCAACTTCAGTCCTCCTCATTTGAAATACCATACAAACGCAAATACACGATTCACACTTTGGTAGGCTTTATTTATTCTGATTGTATCACACTATTCCAATTTTGTTAATCACACCAAAGTGTTAGAATAAAATCCCATTTTTATTTGTATTTACCGCATTTTTATTTTATTTTGCATTTTTTTGATTTTAATTTATTTTACGTTATTTTTACATTTTTCCAGAAAAAGTGTCATAAACAAACAGCCTCAAAAACTACTTTTTCAAAGCTAAAACCCCGCAAAATCAAGCTTTTCAGCCATTTTACGGGGTTTTTGAATGTAAGCAGAACGATAAGCCGGGTTATGTCGTGAATGATCATCTATCTAGAACGGCTGTTACCAGACGTTTCAAGCGACCCACCTGAGAACAGGCCGGGCAAGCCTATGGTTCTCTATTCGGTCTTGCTTCGGATGGGGTTTACATGGCTCCGCCTGTTACCAGACGGACGGTAGTCTCTTAAGCTGCCTTTCCACCCTTACCTGCATGAATCAATCATACAGGCGGTATATTTCTGTTGCACTGGCCTTGGAGTCACCTCCACCGGACGTTATCCGGCATCCTGCCCTGCGAAGCCCGGACTTTCCTCACCCGGCGGCTTGCGCCACCGGCCGCGATCATTTATCCTACTTACGAATCAGGATTGTAACACAAATCCAAATATCTGTCAAATAGCGAATGCCGCCTTCCAGTTCCTATGCGTGGAAGCAGCTGCCACCCACAAATTCTCTGCAGATGGAGTTGTTGGGGAGATTTTCACTGCTCACACCCAGGAAGTATTCCAGGAATTTCAAAAGCCTTTTAGCTTCATAGTATTCCGGCTGGTCCTTGGTTATACTGAACAAGAGTGGTTCTGCGTACTGTTTCAGAACAGCAAGTTCGTAAATCAGCACCGAGTTGAACATCGCGTCCGCCTCTTCCTGAAAGGGGAAGATATTTTCTTCTTCTCCGCGGCGCACGGAAGGCCACATCTGAATGGTCCGGCGGGCGTCTGCACCCCGGGTGCGGGCATCCCGGACCATGCGGCGAAGCAGTCTGCCGTCCGTAGTGGGGATGCGGTTGTGCTCGTCAATATTAATATTGGTCAGAGCACTGATATAGATTTTGTACTTACTTTCTTCCGGAAGGGAATATGCTGTTTTGGGGTTAAGACCATGGATCCCCTCAATCACCAGAACATCATCCGGACCCAGCTTCTTAAAATTGCCGTTGTATTCTCTTTTGCCGGTCTTGAAATTGAAAGTGGGGAGTTCTACCGTCTCACCCGCCAGAAGCCTGCACATATCCTCATTAAACTGTCTGATATCGATTGCTTCCAGACACTCAAAATTATAATCGCCGTTTTCGTCTCTTGGCGTCAACTCTCTGTTTACAAAATAATCGTCCAGCGCAATGGGGTGAGGTGTGATCCCAAGGGTTCGCAGCTGAATGGATAGTCTGTGGGAGAAGCTGGTCTTGCCCGAAGAGGAGGGACCGGCAATCATAATAAACTTCACGCCGCCTCTTGCCACGATGTCCTTGGCGATCTCACCAATCTTTCTTTCCTGCTGTGCTTCCTGCACGAGAATCATATCACTGAGAGAACCCTGACAAATCCTGTCATTTAAGTCTCCTACCGTCTCAATTCCCACCTTGCGTCCCCAGATCTCTGACTCTGCCATTGTAGCAAAAAGCTTCTTCTGCTCTTTGAACGGTTTTACCGTACAGGGATCTTTGCGGTCGGGAAGCAGCAGCATAAAACCGTCCTCGTATGCCATCACATCAAACCACTTTACATACCCTGCATGGGGCAGCATATGCCCGTAATAATAATCATAATAACCATCCATCTCGTAGAGATTCACAAAAGAACCCCGGCGATACCGGAACAGTTTTTCCTTATCCGTCATACCCTGGCTTCGAAACAGCTCCATGGCTTCGTCAAGCGGATAAGACTTCTTTTGGTAAGGCATGCAGCATGCAACAATCTCTTTCATCCCGGCAAGGATCTTCTCAGCATTTTCCGGCCCACAGCAGGATGTATTGCGGGACTTGATAAAATAACCGTTCCCGATAGTAAACTCTACCCGGCAATTCTGAGCCGTCTCATTACCAAAAATATTCTGAACTGCCTTTAAAAAAAGCATGGTAGCCGACCGGACATAAGTCTTGTGTCCAATCGTATCTTTCAGAGTTAAAAAAGAAAGTTCGCATTCCCTGTTCAAGCGCTTAAACAGTTCGCAGATCTTACCGTTCACCGATACCAGTGCAATCATGCCCTGATTCGCTTCCTGATACTCTTCCGCAATGCTCTCATATGTGGTACCCTGCGGATATAATTTGTCATGGCCGTTTATCGTCACAGTAATCATACGTTTTCCCCTTCTTCCTATTGTCAGTACCTGCCTTGTAAAAAGATTCTAATAATATTTATATGCAGTATGGATATCAGTAAGTTCCTGATCAATGTCCTTAAGCCGCGTCCCGGTATCAGTCTGTGCCGATGACAGAATACTTCCCCGAATCGTCTGAAGCAATGCTTCCCTCTGCTTCAAAAAACGGTACAGTACAGGATGCGCCGATGTAAGGAGAAGCGCTCCGAATCTGTCACACACGGAATCTTCGCTCCCGGCTTGCACTCTGTCTGCCGCCTCAACTCTTTGGTGCACAGCTTTCATCATGGGATAGAACTTGCCTTCCTCCTCAATCATATTTTCTTCAATGACAGTATAGCCCTGCTCCCGCAAAAAACGCCGGAATTCCATGAGCTCTGACTGAGGCTGCAAAATCAGTTCTTTTAAGCCTGCTGCCTTATCACGGCCCTCCGTCAATATCTTTTGCATCAGTCTGCCGCCCATCCCCGCACATACCACAGCATCTGCCTCATCCGGCAAAAGCGCAGTAAGTCCATCAGACAGGCGCATGGTTATGTACTGTTCCAGACCGTACTGTTCCACATGCTCCCTGCAAGCGGACAGAGGACCGCTTCGCACATCCATGGCAATCACTTTGGGACTGATTTTTTTCTGCACCAGATAAATAGACAGATAACCGTGGTCACAGCCCACATCACAGACAACATGACCGGGGGTGACCATTTGGGCAAGGGCCTGCATTCTGGCAGAAATTTCCAGATCTCTTCTCATAATTTAATCCAAATAGTCTTTCAGCTTACGACTGCGGCTGGGATGACGGAGCTTTCTCAAAGCCTTTGCTTCAATCTGACGGATACGCTCACGGGTTACGTTGAACTCCTTGCCCACTTCTTCCAGAGTACGGGCACGTCCGTCATCCAGGCCAAAGCGCAGGCGAAGTACCTTCTGTTCTCTCTCAGTCAAAGTTCCGAGCACCTCTACCAGCTGTTCCTTCAAAAGGGTAAAGGCCGCGGCATCTGAAGGTACAGGCACATTGTCATCCTGAATAAAGTCGCCAAGATGACTGTCTTCCTCCTCACCGATGGGAGTCTCTAAAGATACCGGTTCCTGGCTGATCTTTAAGATCTCACGGACACGGTCAACCGGCATGTTCATCTCCTCTGAAATTTCCTCCGGAGACGGCTCTCTGCCCAGCTCCTGCAACAGCTGACGGCTGACGCGGATCAGCTTATTGATGGTCTCCACCATATGCACAGGAATACGGATGGTTCTCGCCTGGTCCGCGATGGCTCTTGTGATCGCCTGACGGATCCACCAGGTGGCATAGGTAGAGAATTTATATCCTTTGCGATAATCGAATTTTTCCACAGCTTTAATAAGACCCAGGTTACCTTCCTGAATCAGATCAAGGAACAGCATTCCGCGACCCACATATCTCTTGGCAATGCTAACTACCAGACGCAAGTTGGCTTCTGCCAGTCTCTTCTTTGCATCCTGATCGCCTACCTCCATTTTCTTGGCCAGTTCGATCTCTTCCTCAGCACTGAGAAGAGGCACCTTACCGATCTCCTTCAGATACATTCTGACAGGGTCCTCGATACTGATTCCCTCCGGAACAGAGAGATCCAGATTCTCCACATCCACGTCATCATCTGACAGGATCAGAGGCTCATCGTCCATATCGTCCCCTTCTGTAATTCTCAGCACGTCAACATTGCTTCGCTCAAGCGCATCCAGAATTTTCTCAAACTGCTCCTCCTCCAGAGGCATGTCCGAGAAGAAATCATTGATCTCCTGATATTCCAGTACATTCTTTTTCTTCCTTGCCATAATCAGCAGGTCTTTCACCTTTTGCTCAAATTTTGCCTGTGTGTTTTCATCCATTTTCGTGGTTCCATCCTTCCTATTGTATCATTCTAACCTTAATCCAGTGAAATATGCGTTTTCGCCAGTTCCTCCAACGCTTTCTTGCCGTCAATCACCTGCTTTAACGCAGTCACGTCCGCTCCCAGCTTGGAGGTATAATATTCATAACTGTTTCTTTTTACGGAAAGCAGGATATCCCTGAAAGCCTTTTCTCTCTCCTGCCTGGTATCCAGCTTTGGCAAAACAGTATTAAAAAGGGAAGCCGCCTCCCGCTGTTCCTCCTCATCCGTGAACATGCTGATGATCCCGGCGGGATTGTAATCTCCTTTTTCCATATCCGCAAAAAGCCTTGTTGCAACCTGTCTGTATAATTCCTCGGTAAAATCATCCGGGGAGATATACCGCTTGATCTGTTTATAGAGCTTGGGCTCATCAGTCAGCCAGGTGAGCAGAAGCCTCTGAGACCGTTTCACACTTTCCTCCGGCAAATTCTTCTGCTGCACGCCGGAGCGAGGTCTCTCGATGGGGCGCACCAGACCGCTCCTGGCCGCGTGACTGTTTACCAGTTTGCGCAGATTCTCAAAACCGATCCCGTACTTGTCCGCCACTGCCTGAAGATAATTCTCCCGCTCCACTTCCTCAGAGAATCCGCATAGCTTCTTTGCAATCTCCCTGTAGAACTTTGTCTTGGATTCCGGATCCTTCAGATCATAGTCCTTTTCCATGATGCGTATTTCAAAGAAAAAGCTGTTTTCCGCCTGATCGATCCGTTCCTGAAAGGCCTCCTTGCCCAGCTTCTTCATAAATTCATCCGGATCCTTATACGGGCTCATATTGATCACCTTCGCCGTAAGCCCTGACTCCCGCAGGATGCCGATGCTGCGAAGCGCCGCTTTCACGCCGGCGCCGTCACTGTCGTAGGCGAGCAGGACATTCTCTGTATACCGGTGAAGCAGACTTGCCTGCTCAGAGGTAAACGCCGTACCCAAACTGGCGACCGCCTGAGAAAAGCCCGCCTGATGCATGGCGATCACATCCATGTACCCCTCGCAGAGAATGATGTTCCCGCTTCTTGCCGTTCTGGCAAAATTGAGACCGTACAGATTTCTTCTC
This sequence comes from Acetatifactor sp., assembly GCA_045579545.1. Lineage (GTDB taxonomy): Bacteria > Bacillota > Clostridia > Lachnospirales > Lachnospiraceae > Acetatifactor. The sequence continues at coordinate 20,266 of JAZNMF010000087.1, forward strand.
TTATCAAAAACAGGAGTCTCCGGAGAATTCAGATATTTGGGCTCTCCGTCGCCCATCACTCTGCCGCCGAAGCCGATAACGCGATGATTCACATCCTGAATGGGGAACATGACACGGTTCCAGAACTGGCTTAACATGCCCCGCTTCTCAGAATAGGTTGCCAGGCCGGCCTCCTTGATCAGCTCGTCCTCAAATCCCTTTTGCTTGAGATATTGCACCAGATATGCCCCATTCTTGCCGGCATAACCGAGACCGAATTTCTTCATCGTCTCCTCTGTCAATTCTCTTTTCTGCAGATATTCATGACCTATGGCTCCATGAGGCGACCGCAGCTGATAATAAAAAAACTTGGCAGCCTCCTTATTGACCTCCAAAAGGCGCGCCCTTTTATTTTCCTTATGGCGCATCTCCTCCGTGTATTCCACCTCCGGCAGATTCACTCCGGCGCGTCCCGCCAGCATTTTCACAGCTTCGGGAAAGGTGTAATTCTCATATCCCATGATAAAAGTGTATACATTTCCGCTGACACCGCAGCCGAAGCAATGATACATCTGCTTGCTTCCAGACACCGCAAAGGAAGGGGACTTCTCATTGTGAAAAGGGCACAGTCCCCAGTGGTTGCCCCCCTTCTTCTGCAGCTTCACATACCCGGAGATCACATCCACGATATCATTTTTCATTCTCACTTCTTCTATTAGTTCTTCCGGATAAAACATGCTTTCTGGCACTCTCCTTCTCCGCTACAGATGCCATGACTTGGGAATGTAGATCTCTTCGTACTTTGCAATGGCAAAGCGGTCACTCATGGCACCCACGTAATCACATACAACTTTTTCCTGGGGCTCTCCCTCGGACAACAGCCTCAGGAAATCTTCCGGCAAATCCTCCAGATGCTTCAGGTAATGATGATAAAGAGTCTCCATCAACACCTCCGCCTTGCCTTCCTCGCTCTTTGCTTCCGGGTTCTGATAGACCCTCTCAAACATAAACTGACGAAGCTTCTTCATAGCAGATGCCACTGTGTCCGACATCATAATATCATTCCTGTCCATGCTGGTCACAATAATGTCGTGAATAAAGCAACTCAGTCTCTCGTTGGCAGTGCGTCCCAGCACCTCGCTGATCTCGGCGGGCACATCGCTCTCCTTCAGGATACCGCCCCGCACCGCATCGTCCATATCATGATGTATGTATGCTATCTTGTCTGAAAAGCGCACAATCTTGCCTTCCAGAGTATGAGGCATTCCGATGGTCTGATGATTCAGGATGCCATCACGAACCTCATAGGTCAGATTCAAACCTTCCCCGCTCTTCTCCAGTTTATCCACGGTTCGCACGCTTTGAGCACTGTGCTCAAAGCCATAAGGGCAGACGCGATTCAGCGCACGCTCGCCCGCGTGTCCGAAAGGAGTATGCCCCAGATCATGCCCCAAAGAAATGGCTTCCACCAGTTCCTCGTTAAGCCGCAACGCCTTGGCAATGGTCCTGGCATTCTGAGAAACCTCAAGAGTATGAGTCAATCTGGTGCGGTAATGGTCTCCTTCAGGTGTCAGAAACACCTGGGTCTTGTCCTTCAAACGGCGGAACGCCTTACAATGGATGATCCTGTCCCTGTCACGCTGAAAAACAGGTCTGATATCGTCCTGTTCTTCCGCTTTCAGGCGCCCTTTGGACTCACTGCTGAACATGGCATAGGGGCTTAATATTTCCTTTTCTCGCAATTCAAAACTTTCTCTGATCGTCATACGAACCTCCGAACCAATTAAATGCTCCTATTTTTTATTATTCTGCAAAAATTACAGAATTCCTCTTTTTTCTTCACCGACAAATCTCGCAAAAAAAGCTCCTGATTTTCATCAGAAGCTCTGTACAGTGCAGAGAAAGGGACTTGAACCCTCATGGTATTGCTACCACACGGACCTGAACCGTGCGCGTCTGCCAATTCCGCCATCTCTGCAGGACAGGTATTACTTTATCACAAACCCAATCGCCTGTCAAGCAATTTTTTGAAAATGCTCAACAATTTATACCGAAAAATATGTCGTATGTAAAAGAGCTTCCAATAAGAATCGGAAGCTCTTACTCAGTGCAGAGAAAGGGACTTGAACCCTCATGGTATTGCTACCACACGGACCTGAACCGTGCGCGTCTGCCAATTCCGCCATCTCTGCAAGCCGTCATCTACTTTATCACATACGGCTCAATCTGTCAAGCATTTTTTACTCATTTTTAAAGTAAAGTGTTCCTTTCACACGGATCATTTCAACACTGTCCAGATCCGGGATCCAGGCGGCAGCGGTACCGAGACGATCCTTCATTTCTTCCGAAACACCGACCTGATTATAATTAACCATGCACATATAAAAGTTTCTTGTTCCGTTAAAGAAATATTTCCGTCCCAGATCACCCATACACGACTTTTCACTGGGGAATCTCACATCACCTATGGTATAAGTCCTTTCCTCTTCGTCAACAGCGATCTCATAATAATTGGCGTTGATCTTCAATTCATAAACCACATCCTGCGCCAAAATCTTATGGGCATATTCTTCCTTCATGGCGATATACTGCTGCAATTGCATATGCGTAACCTCACCGAAATCGTTTTCGTTGTAGGCGGCATCATCCGTAAAAACTTCAAAGTATTCGCGCCAGTTCTCGGTGGTCAGAACTATATCATTTTCATCTGCGACAATTTCGGCATTGTTTTTCCACTCTGTATGTAAACTGAAAATTTCATTGGGTGGGTATGCTTCAAATGCGTACTGTCCATCGTCATTGATTTCCACCTGAGCAATGCCTATCACCTGATTGTCAACCGAAACATTGACCAGCAAGCATTCATCCGTGGTTTTGTCGGAAATCTCCCAGGTTCCCGCCTTTTCATCCACAACGCAGATTCCGTCCTTTTCAGCGGCCAATTTCATAAAGGGCAGATCATCCTGTTTCTGCTGCTGATATTCCCATTCGCCGTAGAAAAACTGTAAAAGCGGATGGTCTGTAATTGAAGCCTCGCTACCATTGTCCTTGTCGGATGAACTCTCGGTATCCTCCGTCTCCGGAGCTTCCACAGAACCGTAAATCAGCTCCTCGTAATCCCGGATCGTCTGATCCCGCTCTGTCAGTTCTTTTTCCTTCTCTTCCAGTTCCTTTTTCTGTTCCCTGATCAGCTCCTCGAGTTCACTGATCTCCTCTTCGTAATCCTCTATCAGGTCTTCCGCGTCTGTGCTTCCGCAGCCGACCACAGAGAGGCACAATACTGATGTTAAGAGGATGGCAATTAATTTTTTCATAAAGTATTCCTTTTCTGCCGATCGCTTTAATCGTTCCAAATACGTGGGACAATATTACAATTTATATTACCACAAATACTGCATTAAGAAAACTCGTTAAATTAAAAAAGCACAACTTCTGCTTTCGCTTAAGCAAATAATAGTTCTTTTACAGCCTTCTCCCAGTATTTCTCCGGAAGATTAGGCCATCCCCAACGACCTGTTTCCTCGTAACACAATTGGTTCGCCCTAGTCAATACTGTACCATGAGAAACCGTTCCATTCCGCAGCACGTGCTCCGTTATTCTTGTCCAACATGGTGCTATTTCATACAAATTTTCTTCTTGTAGTTCCTTAATAACCGCTTCAATATCGTACTCTAAATCCAGAAACTCATGCTGCCATTGATGGTTTTCTCCCGATAAGATTAAAAACTGGGATTTGCCGTTGCTCTGTAAAGGCAAACCCACAGATCCGGGATTTAACAGTATGCGATTCTTTTCATGAATTTCCTTACGTATATGTGTATGTCCACACAGAATAACTCTTGCATCTGTATCATCAAAAAGTTGTCTGGAGTTGTCAGTATTGAGCTTCATTTTTTCTCCCTGTTGATTGTGAGAACCATGATATGCTGCAATAACCGGCAAGCCCTCAAAACGAATCATCTGAACATATGGTAAACCCTCAAAAAATGTAAGATCATCTTCTGTCATATTTTTATATGCATAGTATAGCATACCAGTAGTGGAATCCTTTATTTTCCAACCAGAATGACCGCTTTTCTTTCGCTCTATCCAATAGTCCTCTTTATTACCTCGCAAACAAATACATTCATAATCTCTCATTATTTCCCGTAAAAGTTTCATTATTCTTTGCGGATATGCCAATTCTCCAATATAATCTCCAAGAAAAATAATTTTCTTAATATCTCGTTTCTTGATTTCAGTCATGCACTTTTCTAGTGCAATATGATTACCATGTAGATCAGACAAAACTGCAATTTTCATGTACTATTCCTCTTTGATTGATATTATATATCTACCATGCCGCTTCACCGTGTTGTTACTTTCAGAATAACACATTATATTTAAATCCTTTTGTAGATAAACTTAATTTTTTATGAAATCAATATTATTCTCTCTGCGTTTCATACTACTACAATTATCCCATTTTAAAAATACATCAACTTCCCAACAGGCATTAGAACTATTTGCCAAGATCAGAGAGTGTAAAAAATACGATAAATAATGGGGTCTCGCATTATTTTCCACACTCATTCAAACTACGGAAGATGGGGTGAGACGGATTCAGAAAAAGGTCCGCTTCAAAAACCCCCATAGAAAGGAGCTTTCCGTGCACTGACTTGAGGTGTGTAAACAAAGTACAAGAATTAGATATTTAATTCCTTGTACCATTCCAGTTGGCTATCTGCTAAATTACAAAGATTACCTCCTTGATAGATTGCAAAGCGATTAAAGCTCTCTGTATTATCATATAAGACAGCCAGATCACATACACTGAAAATTTCTTTTAATCGTTTAAAACTTTCTGTATATCTCCGTTCAACATCTGCATCAGGAATTCCATGACCACCTTGTGAAACACGATGGGCAATACGTACCTTGGCAATATCAACAGAAGCAACACCGACATAATGGAGTTCAATCTTATAACCCAGTAACTTAGCCAATTTGATATTTTGGATGATACTTGTTCCGCACAGTGTTGTTTCTTGATTAAAGGTTATGCCCTGATCAAAATACTCTTTAATCATTTTAACAGCAATTTTTCCAGCCTATAAAACATCAGACATATCTTGCCAATTACCAAAACTTTTTACAATTTCATCCGTATTGATTCTGGGCATATTTTTTAAGGATTCCAATGTTTGGTATAAAGTAGATTTGCCGGCGCCATTGACGCCGGCAATCAGTATATATTTCTTCATTTAGAATAGATTCCTTTCAATCACCTGTTTCTGTTTTCGCTGAAGCAAAAAATTACCAACCATTTCAAAAAAATCTTGTTCTTCCTCAGTTTCAGCCTCTAGTACAAGCTGTAGCGTATCCTCCGGTTGTAATTGTTTTATATCCCGAAACATTCTGGAATATTTTTTTACATCACACATAAAAGCACCTCCTGCTCACTATTTATTTTATCCTTTTAGGTTATATTATGTCAATACAAATATCAAACATCCGACTATATAAAAATCAAAAAAGGATGAGGCGAGTTCCTATCGTGAGTAGTTTTCTTTTTGAAAATCTTCTAAATATATATGAAAATTGTTAAATCCCAACTCAGTGTTTCCAGCCTGAGATTTC
>JAZNMF010000088.1:0-6018 GCA_045579545.1 Acetatifactor sp.
GAATGTATCCGCTTCAAGCAACATGGTATTTAAAAGATGGAGTAAATCAACCGGCAAAGAAGAAAAAGGAATTCTTACAAGCAGATTCTCCATTGAGAGTGGTTTCCGAAATAAAGAAGCATAATGAATAATACAAGTTCCCATTTATCTGATTTTAGTTCTTAAAATAATTATGTGCCGGTTGTGTGATTTTGAAAAAAATAATATAGTGTCAAGAATTTTTACTTGACACCCATGAATATCTGTAGTATGATAAGCAAGGTGTTTGGAACGAGCACGCTTTTTTCGTGCCGGTCAACTAACAGAAAGCGGATGATCCCATGGAAAAGATTTTTGAACAGGGTCTGTTATATGATTTTTATGGCGAACTTCTGACACCTCACCAGAGGAGCATTTACGAGGATGCGGTTTTTAATGATATGTCTCTGGGCGAGATTGCCGAGGAGCGCGGAATCAGCAGGCAGGGGGTACATGACCTGATCAGGCGCTGCGACAGGATCCTTCAGGACTACGAGGCTAAGCTGCATCTGGTGGCCAGATTTGCAAGTGCGAAGGAAACCATCAGGGAGATTATGGTACTGACTCGGACCGATGGTCTGAAAGAGGTTCGGGATTTCCGGGATCGTATGGAGAAGATCAGAAGTCTGTCAGAAGAATTGACTGAGGAATTGTAACCTGTTAAAGAGGAGAGCGAATGGCATTTGAAAGTTTAACCGATAAACTGCAAAATGTATTTAAAAATCTGAGAAGCAAAGGCCGTTTGACCGAAGATGATGTGAAAGCTGCCCTGAAAGAAGTTAAGATGGCGCTGCTGGAAGCAGACGTTAACTTCAAGGTGGTGAAGCAGTTCGTGAAATCGGTGGAAGAGCGCGCGGTAGGCCAGGACGTTATGAACGGACTGAATCCCGGCCAGATGGTAATCAAGATCGTTAACGAAGAGATGATTGCCCTGATGGGAAGCGAGACCACCGAGATTGCCATGCAGCCCGGTAAAGCCATTACGGTCATCATGATGGCAGGTCTTCAGGGTGCAGGTAAGACAACTGCTACCGCTAAGCTTGCAGGCAAGCTGAAGCTGAAAGGTAAGAAATCTCTGCTGGTTGCCTGCGACGTTTACCGTCCCGCTGCGGTGGAACAGCTTCAGATTAACGGTCAGAAGCAGGAAGTGGATGTATTTTCACTGGGCACGGATGTGAAACCTGTGGAGATCGCTAAGCAGGCCATTGCACATGCTGAGAAGAACGGTCACAATGTGGTGATCCTGGATACGGCAGGACGACTTCATGTGGATGAAGATATGATGAGCGAGCTTCAGGAGATCAAAGGAACGGTCTCTGTTCATCAGACACTCCTTGTTGTGGATGCCATGACCGGTCAGGATGCGGTGAATGTGGCTAAGGAGTTTGATGAGAAGGTCGGTATCGACGGTGTGATCCTCACCAAGATGGACGGTGACACCAGAGGTGGTGCGGCTCTTTCCATCAAGGCAGTGACCGGCAGACCCATTCTCTATGTGGGTATGGGTGAGAAGCTTTCCGATATGGAGCAGTTTTATCCGGACCGCATGGCCAGCCGTATTCTGGGAATGGGTGATGTGCTTTCCCTGATCGATAAGGCGCAGCAGAACCTTGACTTGGACGAGGACAAAGGCCGCGAGATGGCAGGCCGCATGAAGAAGGGTAAGTTCGATTTTGAGGACTACCTGGAGAGCATGAAGCAGATGCGGAAGATGGGCGGTTTGTCCAGTATTCTTGGGATGCTTCCCGGTTTGGGGATGAAAGGCGCTGATCTTGAATCCATGATCGATGAAAAGCAACTCAAGCACATGGAAGCCATTGTGTTGTCCATGACCAAGGAAGAACGGCGCAATCCTAAGCTTCTGAATCCCAGAAGAAAGCATCGTATTGCAAAGGGAGCCGGTGTGGATATCAGTGTGGTAAACCGCTTTATCAAGCAGTTTGAACAGAGCCAGAAGATGATGAAGCAGATGGGCGGCAGCAAGAGACGAGGCGGTATGTTCGGCGGATTCCCGGGCATGGGCGGCGGAAGATTCCCTTTTTAACAGAGCGCTTTCCGATCAGAACGTAAAGCCTCACTGAATGAGCAGATACGAACGGTAACGTTCTTATCAAATATAAAGGCAATATGCCAAAAGTAACTATATTAAATTTTATTGCGTAAGACGCGGAGGTAAAGAACAATGGCAGTTAAAATCAGATTAAGAAGAATGGGTCAGAAGAAAGCTCCTTTCTATAGAATCATCGTAGCAGATTCCCGTTCTCCCAGAGATGGCAGATTCATCGAAGAAATCGGTACTTATGATCCCAATACCGATCCCAGCACCTTCAAGATCAATGAAGAGCTGGCTAAGAAGTGGCTGGCTAACGGTGCTCAGCCCACTGAAGTTGTAGGAAAGCTTTTCAAGGCAGCTGGCATTGAGAAATAAGCAGGCCGTTAGAACCGAGCTTGTTGGTTGCAGAAAGGCGTGGTGATTGTATGAAAGAATTAGTTGAAGTTATTGCAAAGGCACTTGTTGATCATCCGGAGGAAGTCGTTGTAACCGAGAAGACCGAGGGCAGAAATGTCATTATCGTAGAGCTTCATGTAGCGTCATCCGATATGGGTAAAGTTATCGGTAAACAGGGCAGGATTGCCAAGGCGATCCGTTCTGTTGTGAAAGCTGCATCATCCAAAGACAACAAAAAAGTCGATGTGGAAATCGTCTGATTCAGAGGCTGTCGCAGCAAAAGACTGCGGCAGCCTGTTTTTTTCGGCGATGGGCAAGTATGTTTTGATCGGCAGGACAGGAAAGAGACGAGGTTTTGTAATGGAAGACAGATTACAGGTGGGAGTGATCACCTCCACACACGGTGTGAGAGGGGAAGTAAAGGTTTTTCCCACAACAGATGACCCAAACAGATTTAAAAGATTGAAAGAAGTGATCCTTGATGCGGGAAAAGAAGAGCTGGTGCTTGAGATTGAAGGCGTGAAATTCTTTAAGCAGTTTGTAATCCTGAAGTTCAAAGGATATGACAATATAAATGACATTGAAAAATATCGGCAGAAAAGCTTGTATGTGACCAGAAAAAATGCCGTTCGTCTGAAGAAAGACGAGTATTTTGTGGCGGATCTCGTGGGTATGAAGGTGGTTGACGAACAGAACGCAGAGATTGGTGTTTTAAAACAGGTGATGGAGACGGGGGCTAACGATGTCTATGTCATCGATATGACAGATGGCAGGGAGTTATTGTTGCCTGCCATCAAGCAGTGTGTGTTGTCTGTAGACATGGAAAACAGCGTGATGACGGTACACATTTTGGATGGATTGCTTGACTGATAAAGTCAACAACCAAGAGTAATGATCTGCGAGGTGTGATATGAAGTTTCATATTTTGACGCTATTTCCTCAGATGGTACTGGACGGTCTGAACACCAGTATTATCGGCAGAGCCGTGAATCAGGGAATTCTCGGTATTGATGCGGTGAATATCCGGGATTACACCAACGATAAACACGGTAAAGTGGATGATTATCCTTACGGAGGCGGTGCAGGCATGCTGATGCAGGCACAGCCTGTTTATGATGCGTATCAGGCTGTTTCGGCCGGCAGGCGTATCCGAACGGTCTATGTGACGCCACAGGGACAGCCCTTTACCCAGAAGATGGCTGAGGATTTGGCAAAAGAAGAAGAACTTATTTTCCTGTGTGGCCATTATGAGGGGATAGATGAGCGTGTACTGGAGGAGATCGTTACCGATTATGTCTCTATCGGAGACTATGTGTTGACCGGAGGAGAGCTTCCCGCCATGGTAATGATCGATGCGGTTTCCAGACTGGTTCCGGGAGTGCTGAACAATGAGATGTCGGCGGAGACGGAGAGCTTCCACAATGATCTCTTGGAATACCCTCAGTACTCAAGACCCGAGGTCTGGAACGGGAAGGAAGTTCCCAAGGTGCTTCTTTCCGGGAATCACAAAAGAATTACGGAATGGCGGTTGGAACAGTCAGAACAGCGCACCAAAGACAGGCGGCCTGATCTTTATGAAAAATATCAGGAAAAGCTTTTGGCCATCAGGGACCTTTCCAAGAAAAAAAGAGAGCATATTCATATGATGGAGCTGCTTCGCCGGGGAAACGGTGAACTTTTGTACCATGTGGGAGAAAGCGTTCTTTTATTTGACAGAAAGTGTAATGCTTTTGTAATAACAGCAAAAAACTCGGAACAGGCTGAGAAAATGTGCGGTCTGCTTGACAGTGCAGTGTATAAAATGGGTCTGTCAGATAAGAAGAATCGGGTATTATTTGTGGTAAGTCAGGAAAACCTGAGAGATATGCTGACGGCGCGGTTCGGTGCGAAAAGCGTGTGCTGTGTGCAGGCCTGCTATACCAGAAAAGAGCCGCTTCCCGTGAAGCATAAAGATATCCGTAAGCTGGATATCACATATCTCGACTATATTACGGAACACTATAAAACCGGTGACACAGCGTATCTGAAATCACTTCTGGAAGCCAATGGGATGTACGGAGCCTTTGTGGATGATGTGCCTGCAGGATTTATTGGATGTCATGCTGACGGCAGTATGGGGCTTTTGTATGTGGCGGAAGAATATAGAAGGCAGGGGATTGCATCCTCTCTGGAAAGTTACATGATCAACAGAATGCTTGAACTGGGATGGACTCCTTATGCCCATGTTTTGACAGATAATATTCCTTCTGTCAGGCTCCAGGAAAAGCTGGGTTTATATCTTTCCGGGGAAAAGCTGTGGTGGCTTTGGATGTAAATAATTATTTTATTGACATAAATATTTGGAGCGATTATAATTTTATATTATGTAAAGTGTAAATCGGATTAGGATTTAATCACTGGGAAGATACAAAAAAGGGAAAGAGGTTTTGAGTATGGAAGTTATTAAGACTGCAGAACGAATGAGCAAGGTTCATTCCGATATCAGAGGCCCGTTGTTTGTAGAAGCAATGGAGATGCGCGCAAGAGGTATCGATGTTTTAAGATTAAATACAGGTAATCCTGCCACTTTCGGTTTTAAGATGCCTGAAAGCGTAGCAAATGCCCTGAGAGGTCACGAGGAAAAGGGTGTTGGCTACTGTGATTTCAAGGGTATGCCGGAAGCCAGAGAAGCCATCTGCGAATATGAGAAGACCAAGGGAATTCAGGATATTGTTCCCGACGACGTGTTCATCGGAAACGGTGTCAGTGAAGTGGTTAACTTCGCTCTGATGCCGCTGCTCAACCCCGGTGATGAGGTGCTTGTTCCTTCTCCCAGCTATTCTCTTTGGGGCAATTCCGTACATCTTGCTAGCGGTACCCCTGTTTATTATGTGTGTGATGAGCAGGCGAATTGGTATCCTGACCTGCAGGATATCCGTTCCAAGGTCACATCTAAGACGAAAGCAATCGTTGTGATCAATCCCAACAACCCCACAGGAGCTCTGTATCCGGATGAGGTTTTATTGGAGATTGCACAAATTGCAAGAGAGAATAATCTGCTGATCTTTTCCGATGAAATTTATGACCGTCTCGTTATGGATGGTCTGAAGCACACCTCTACGGCGGCATTGGCTCCCGATCTGCCGGTCATTACCATGAACGGCTTGTCCAAGTCCCATTGTCTGTGCGGATTCCGCTGCGGATGGATGGTGATCAGCGGTCCCCGTCAGCTGACAGAAGAGTATCGCAAGGGTATTGTCCAGATGACATCTTTAAGGCTGTGTGCCAATACTTTGCCTCAGCTGGTGATCCCTGCAGCCATGGCAGATATGGAGACACCTACATCCATGATCAGTCCCGGCGGACGTATTTATGAGCAGAGAGAGGCTACTGTATCTGAGCTTGCAAAAATTGACTCTATTTCTTTCGTTAAAAACAAAGCGGCGCTTTACATATTCCCGAAGCTCGACTGCAAAAAGCTCAATATCACCGACGACAAAAAATTTGCCCACGATCTGTTGCACGCAACCAACATTTTGATCGTTCCCGGAAGCGGATTTGAGTGGAAGGAG
>JAZNMF010000089.1:0-46289 GCA_045579545.1 Acetatifactor sp.
CCTGTAGAGTCGGTATCAGCGCCCAGCAGGAAATTGCCGCCTGCAAATGTGCCGTCCTTTACAGCGTTCAGCTGACGCTCTACGTTCATGTCCATAACCTTCAGACCGGAGGTAAGGATGATATTGGCTTCGCCGTTTACACCGTCATCATACTGGTCAACATCACAACCGATGCAGTATACACCAGTAGTCTCTTTTGCTGCAGTAAACACGCCGTTTCCGGAAGCACCGGCAGCTACAAAGATGATATCAACGCCTTCTGCGATCAGAGCTTCTCCCACAACCTTACCGGTTGCTTCGTCTGAGAAGTTGCCTACATAGTTACCGCCTACGTTTGCGCCGGTTACGTCAGTACCTGCATAAGAAGCAAGCTCAACGATCTCAGCCTTGGTTCCGTAGTGTTTGTTTGCATAGTTTACACCGGATTCAAAACCGTACTGATAGTTAACATTGGAAGGGAATGCAATACCGTTAACAACTGCAACCTTGCCGGACTTTGTTTCCATTGCTGCTGCAATACCTGCGCAGAAGCCACTCTCCTGCTCTTTAAAGGTCATAGCATAGATATTGTCAACTGCAATCTCTGTACCTGCTGCGTCTGTGGGATTAGCGTCAACCAGGATAAAGTCAACCTCAGGGTTTTCCTGAGCAAGGGTGCCGATACCGGCGAACTGGAATCCGCAGCATACGATTACATCATAATCAGCCACGATATCAGCTACTGCCTGTACTGCTGCCGCAACGTCACCTGTCTCTTCTCTTACAGGGTTCACGGTTGCACCGGGATTTGCTTCAATAAATGCAAGAATACCGTTGTAGTTATTCTCATTGAAGCTTCCGTCATCAACGCCTGAAGGGGAACTTACGATTGCGATCTTCAGTCCGTCGCCTTCGTCTTTCTTGCCACAGCCGGCAAGCATTGCCATGGTCATAACCAGGCACATTACTACTGCTACTAATTTTTTCATAGCCATCTCCTCTTTTCTTTTTGATGTATATTCAAACGTCGGTAATCCGACATTTGTTTCTTGATCAATCCTCTTTTCCAAAGAGTGCTTTCAGATTCTCTGTGTAGGGAGCTCTCACAATCCCTTTCTCCGTGATAATGCCGGCAATCAGTTCATGGTCTGTCACATCAAAAGCGGGATTGTAACATTTCACATCGGTGGGTGCCATCGGTTTCTCGTAAAACTTTGTCCGGATCTCATCCTCGTCGCGAAGCTCGATTACAATATCGTCTCCACATTTGCAATTCAGATCAATTGTGGAAGAAGGACCAAGCACGTAAAAAGGAATGCCGTAATGCTTAGCCAGAATGGCAACTCCGCTGGTTCCGATCTTGTTGGCCGCATCTCCGTTGGCCGCAATACGGTCACAGCCCACAAAGCAAGCCTGTACCCAACCGTTTTTCATAACCAGGCTAGCCATATTATCACAAATCAGCGTTACATCCACACCGGCCTTATGAAGCTCGTAAGAGGTAAGTCTTGCCCCCTGTAAAAGAGGTCTTGTCTCATCCGCGAATACCTTGACATTGATCCCCTTCTCCTTAGCCAAAAGCATGGGACCGATAGCAGTTCCGTAACGGGAAGTGGCAAGGGGACCTGCATTACAGTGGGTCAGCACACCGTCGCCTTCCTTTAACAGGGAAAGACCATACTCGGAAATTGCTTTACACATGGCAATATCTTCCTTCTGGATCGCCACTGCTTCCTCTCCCATCAGTTTCACCAGTTCTGCCACGGACTTGTCCTTGTTGGCCACAAGCAAAGCGTCCATCCGGTTTAGCGCCCAGCTTAAGTTGACAGCAGTCGGCCTGGAGGAGTCCAGATAATCCTTATCTTTCCTGAACTGTGCGTAGAAGTCCTCAAAATTGTCTACCTCGATCTGCTGTGCCAGACAATAAATGCTGTATCCCGCACAAATGCCGATAGCCGGAGCACCTCGCACGGCCAGAGACTTGATGGCGTCGTACATCTCCTGCAGCGTAGAAAGGGTCAACTCTTCCACCACGTTGGGTAACTTTGTCTGATCAATAATTACAACACTTTTGCCGTCTTCACTCAAATGAACATTTTCTGCCAAAAATTCCATTTTATCACTCATTGCCTCTTATTCCTCTGATTTTTGTCAATCAATATTGTCTGATGCTTCCCGGATGACTGCTGTCTCACCTCAGTCAAACCGGAACCCCGCCTTGAATGCCCGGGATGCAAATGCTTTCTCATAGTCCTTCAGATCAAACAGTTCAATTGCGGGAAGATTTACCAACCCCCGGTTCAACAGATTAAGAGCCGGTTCAAAGGGACCGCACCGGCTACCTACGATAGAAATTTCATTCACCACAAAATAGCTGAGATCGATATTGACAGAACCTGCATATGTGCTCTTCAGCACGATCGTACCTTTTTTCCTGACAATTTTTTGAGCCAACTCTATCCCGGCCGGGGAACCGGTAGCATCAATGACGATCTCATAGGTATCGCCTTCCCGATGCCTTGTCTTCCCAAGGTCTTTAAAAAGCTGCAATTTTTCCTCATGTTTGCCGATAATCGTCAAATCTGCCCCATAGAGGGACACTACCTGAGCAATCATCAGTGCCAGCCTTCCGTCACCGATAATGGCCACATTATCTTCCGGTCGCAGATGGATCTGATCCGGTATCTCCAGAGCCGCAGCCAGCGGTTCCGTATAAATAGCCTTCGCATCAGGTAAGCCTTCCGGCACCACATGAATCAAATGGTTGGCCAGCACAAAATATTCTGCAAATGTACCGTCCAGTCCTTCCATGCCAATGACCTTGCGGGTCACACAGTGCTTCTCACGGCCTGACCTGCAATAAATGCAATGTCCGCACCCTTCATTGAGTTCACCCACAACTCGCTTGCCAATCAGGCTTTCCTCATCGGATGCCTCCACGATTCCCACAAATTCATGGCCTAACACCCCTCTGAAATCCGGGCGATAGCCCCGAAGCACTTCCCGGTCAGTGTTACAGATTGCAGATAACAGAACCCTGATCAGACTATGTCCCGGTGCAGGAACCGGTTTTTCATATCCTTCCGTATAGACCGGCTTTTCTCCATCGAAAAATAAGGCTTTCATCTGTTATACTTCCTGTATTGCTTTATAAATATCCACAATAGACTTTGTAACCAGCTTTTTAAAATCTACTGCCACACGGTCAGCAGTCTCCTGCACCTCGATGTGCGATAAAGGCTGCTCCAACATACCGCATCCCAGATTGGTAATGCAGGAAATGCCACACACTCTCATTCCCATATGATTGGCTGCCACGGCCTCTGCCGCTGTACTCATACCGGCAGCGTCCGCACCCAGAATCCTGCACATTTTAACCTCTGTGGGCGTTTCAAAATTGGGTCCGGTCAGTTGGATATAAACGCCCTCCTGAAGCCTGATGCCAAGTTCCTTCGCCGCATTCCGGATGATTGCCTGAAGATCCTTCTTGTAAATATCGCTCATATCGGGGAATCTAACTCCCAACT
This sequence comes from Acetatifactor sp., assembly GCA_045579545.1. GTDB lineage: Bacteria > Bacillota > Clostridia > Lachnospirales > Lachnospiraceae > Acetatifactor. The sequence continues at coordinate 3,507 of JAZNMF010000089.1, forward strand.
CATCGATATTAGGCCCAATAAGAGGGGATGGCACAAAATTCATGATATGATCCGTGATCATCATGAAATCACCTGCCTGATAATCGTAATTCAAGCCACCTGCCGCATTAGTCAGAAAAAGAACCTTTGCTCCCAGCATTTTCATCAGGCGGGTAGGCAGCACCACATCCGTCATCGGATATCCTTCATAATAATGAACACGGCCCTGCATGCAGACCACCGGGACCTCATTGACATAACCAAAAATAAAGCGGCCCTTATGCCCTTCAACCGTAGATACCGGAAATCCTTCTATCTCATTGTAACCTATGGTGGCGACCACATCAATGGACTCGCCGTAATCGCCGAGTCCAGACCCTAACACCAAAGCGATCTTTGGCTGAAAATCTATCTTCTCTTTCACACTGTTATAGCATCTTACCAGTTTCTCATATACAGGATTCATATGGTTTCCTTTCCTACTGTTACAATTCCACACACTGTCATTTGAACAGACAGTCCCAAATGCTGATTGATACAAAACTATTACAAATAATGTCAAACGGGAGTTTTTAACGTTTCTTACGAAAGTAAAGAATTAACATTTTTAAGACATAATTATTATAATATAGGAATCTTCAGATTGCAATATAAACCTTGCTCCGTTGCGCCGACATCCTTCTATCCTTTGCGAACAAATACTCATGTTTCTTCATATTTCTCCATATTTCCCCATACCTCTCCGCCAAAAACCGAGATAACAATTGAAAGTGACGAAAAATCCCCCTTCGAATCGTTTGATTGGAAAGGGGATAATAATTTATGAAGATTCTACTTATCCAATGTCTTCATTGTGGGGAACAGTAATACATCCCTGATCGCCGGGGAATTGGTCAACAGCATTACCAGTCTGTCGATGCCGTAACCGATACCTCCTGTAGGAGGCATACCGATCTCCAGTGCATTCATGAAGTCTTCGTCGGTGGTGTTGGCTTCCTCGTCTCCTGCTGCCAGTGCGGCTTCCTGAGCCTTAAATCGTTCTCTCTGGTCAATGGGATCGTTCAGTTCAGAGTAAGCATTGCATATTTCACGGCCATAGATGAACAGTTCGAAACGCTCTACATAATCGGACTTGTCCGGCTTTCTCTTGGTCAGAGGGGAAATCTCTACCGGATGATCCATAATAAATACAGGCTGGATCAGGTGCTCCTCTACGAACTCCTCGAAGAACAGATTAAGGATGTCGCCCTTGGTGTGACGTGCCTCGTAGTGAACGCCCTTCTCATCGGCAATCTTTTTGGCCGCTTCGGTGTCGGGAATTTCATCAAAATCTACACCGGCATATTTTTTTACTGCATCGATCATGGTCAGACGCTCGAAGGGCTTGCCCAGATCGATCATTTCTTCAGCATAAGGAATCAGAGTAGTACCACATACTTCCTGAGCAACATAGCGGAACATATTCTCTGTCAGATCCATCATTCCGTTGTAATCTGTGTAGGCCTGATACAGCTCCATCAAAGTGAACTCAGGGTTGTGTCTGGTGTCCAAACCTTCGTTACGGAATACACGGCCAATCTCGTACACTCTCTCCAAACCACCTACGATCAGTCTCTTCAGATACAGTTCCAAAGAAATACGAAGTTTTACGTCCTCATCCAGCGCATTGTAATGAGTCTCAAAAGGTCTGGCAGCAGCACCGCCAGCGTTGGAAACCAACATGGGAGTCTCCACTTCAAGGAATCCCTCGCCCTCCAGATAACGGCGGATAGCGCTGATAATTTTAGATCTCTTTACAAAGGTCTCCTTTACGTCCGCATTCATGATCAGGTCAGTGTAACGCTGACGATAGCGGATGTCGGTATTGGTGAGACCGTGGAATTTTTCGGGCAGGATCTGCAAGCTCTTGGTAAGCAGAGTTACAGTCTGAGCATGAATGGAAATCTCTCCGGTCTTGGTCTTGAACACTTCGCCTTCGATACCTACGATATCGCCCACATCATATTTCTTGAAATCAGCATAGGACTCTTCACCTACACTGTCTCTTGCCACGTAAGACTGGATGTTGCCGGGAAGATCCTGCACATTGCAGAAAGATGCCTTACCCATGACACGCTTAGACATAATACGGCCTGCCACTCTGACAACCTGACCCTCCAGTGCATCAAAATTCTCTTTGATGTCTGTACTGTGATGTGTCACGTCATATTTGGTAATCTGAAAAGGATCCTTTCCTGCCTCCTGTAAGGCACTGAGTTTCTCTCTTCTGACCTTTAATAACTGATTAAGATCCTGTTCCTGAACGTTATTATTCTGTGCTCCTGCCACTGTCTACACTCCTTTATCCGATTAGTTGCTTCTCTGAATCTCCAGCACCTTATAAGAAAAAGTGCCTGCCTGGGTCTCAACCTCTACGGTGTCGCCCACTTTGCTGCCCATCAGAGCCTTGCCCACGGGGCTCTCGTTAGAAATCTTGCCCTTTAAGCTGTTAGCCTCTGTGGAACCTACAATTTTATAATCCAGTTCTTCGTCAAATTCAATATCAAGAATCTTTACCTTGCAGCCGATGTTGATCTTGTCAAGATCCACTTCATCTTCCACTACTACTTCTGCATTCTTAAGGATCTTCTCCAGCTCTTCGATTCTTGCTTCGATATCGCGCTGCTCATCCTTAGCTGCATCATACTCGGCATTCTCAGACAGGTCTCCCTGCTCTCTTGCCTCTTTGATCTTCTGCGCCACTTCCTGACGTCTGATTACCTTCAGCTCATGAAGCTCGTCTTCGTATTTTCTGAGACCTTCATAAGTCAAAATGTTTTTCTTCTCCTGCATTACCGTACCCTTCCGTTTCACATTATTTTGCCATTACATTTCAGGTAAGCCTCTGTCATCGCTTGCATTACCTGTCTGTACCCTGTTTACCCTAATTAACTTACGTATTATACCCATTTTTGTTGGCAGTGTCAAGCCTTCCCCACTCCTCTTTCATGGAAAAATAAGCAGTTTCAGCAGAATTTGTCAATATTTTACGCTTTTTTGACTCCAAAGAGTCCATATCGATCCAAATACCGCCTTTGGCCGTATCGGCGGACATGATTTTTTCTTCTCCCGAAAGATCAAGGACAACAGAGCCTTCACTGATTTCCGGCCTTAAATTCCGGTAGCCGCTCCTATCCTCCGACACTTTGAGATCAGCAGCGATTCCTTCTTCCCGGCTTAGCTCCTGCAGATACGCTTCCAACTGCCACGGTACTTTCCCTGATACGAAGAAAGTGAGCGTCCTCATTTTTTTGTAATAAGGCGCCAGCACCTTCGGCACAAATTCTTCATATCCCATCACATAAAAGTCCGCTTGCCTCTCTCTCACCCGCTCCATTCCTTTACCCAGCAGCACGTCGGCGAATTCTTTGCGGTGATAGTCGGTATAAGCCGGATAAGCCCATACTGCCTCCCACTGCTTCTCACAATTCTTCTCTTTCCTCCAACGTTCCACGGAATGGTCACAAACCGTTTCTACCGTGGAGCTGTATCCGAAAAAAGGGATCAGATAACGGGCCAGTTCCCTTGGCCAGCAGGAATAACTGCGATCAATGTTCCAAGGGATGGTAACATGGAGCATCTGCAGGCTCTCCCATGCACTCTTAGCACCTTGCAGTTTTGCAAGTTCTTCACCCCGCAGTCTTGTGATGTGAAAGACAGGCCGTTCCCTGACCGGCTGCCTGTTTCTTTTGTCCATTTTAAGATAAATGATCGTGTCCATGATATCATTATATGACCATCAGGTAACAGTGTATGATTACCGGCTCAAATTATGCATCGCGCTATGGCTGATCAAATATCAGATCCACTGCCTGCACCAGTTCCTCCATGCTTTCAATGGTATTGATGGTCTGGCGGAATCGGGCAGAATGAGGCATGCCCACTGTGTACCAGGACAGATGCTTGCGCATCTCTCGCACTGCGGTATATTCTCCTTTTACCTCAAGCTGCAGCGCTGCATGGCGCAGAATCAATTGTCTTTTCTCTGCCGGAGTGGGTTTCTCCGGAATCCTTCCCGTGTCCAGAAACCGGACCACTTCCCGGAAGATCCAAGGGTTTCCCTGAGCCGCCCTACCGATCATAACACCGTCACAGCCGGTTGCATTCAGCATCCTTGCTGCCGCCTCCGGACTGTCCACGTCACCGTTGCCGATCACCGGTATCTTTACGGCATCCTTGACAGCCGCAATAATATCCCAATCCGCGTGTCCGCTGTAGTACTGTTGTCTGGTCCGACCATGCACGGCAACGGCAGCCACACCGCAGTTCTCTGCAATCTTTGCAATCTCCACCGCATTGATATGCTCCTCGTCAAAGCCTTTACGGATCTTTATGGTGACAGGCTTCTCCACTGCCTTCACAAGCTTTGTAAGAATCTCTTCCACCAGTTTGGGTTCCTTCATAAGAGCAGAGCCTTCACCGTTATTTACCACCTTGGGAACCGGGCAACCCATATTCAAGTCCAGAATGTCAAAGGGTCTGTCCCCGATCTTCTTCGCCATCTCACTGAGAATATCCGGATCCGAACCAAAGAGCTGCAGTGAAACCGGTTTTTCCTGAGGGTGAATCTCCATCAGTTCTTCCGTATTCTTATTATTGTAGTAGATAGCCTTCGCACTGACCATCTCCATACAAATAAGACCGGCTCCCTGTTCTCTGCATAACAGACGAAATGGCAGGTCTGTTACACCTGCCATGGGAGCCAGTATTACATTGTTATCTAAAGTAACCTTGCCTATCGTCAATGTACTCATATCGTCTTCCTATTTGCGGTTTTTCTCATAAATAATCCGCAGTCCGTCCAGCGTCAGGGCACTGTCATACACATCTATCTCAGGAGTCTCATCGGAAATCAGTCTGCCCAATCCGCCGGTAGCCACTACCCTCAGGTCTGAAAGACCACTCTCCTCCTTAACCTTGCGGATAATGTATTCCGTTTGTCCGATCTGCCCATACACCAGTCCTGCCTGCATGCTGGTGATGGTCTCCTGTGCCAGAATGGACTTGGGCTTCTTAATCTCGATCTTGGGAAGCTTGGCCGCCTGTGACCAGAGGGCCTCGGAACTGATGCGGATACCGGGAGCCGTGATGCCCGCCGCAAAATGTCCCTCTGCCGTCACCAGATCATAGGTGGTGGCTGTGCCAAAGTCAATGACCAGAACCGGTCCACCGTACTTCTCATAAGCTGCGACCGCATCCACAATCCTGTCGGCACCGATGGCTCTTGGATTCTCTGTAACGATCTTGATGCCCGTCTTAAGACCCGGTCCCACTGTCAGCGTCTTAACTCCCACATAACGCAGGATACCGCCTGTAAGGGAGTGCATTACATCCGGCACCACGCTTGCCACGATACAACCCTCGATCATCTCAGTGGTGATGCCCCTGGTGGCAAGCAGCTGGGTCAGCATGACTCCGTATTCATCTGAGGTTCTGGGCGTCTTGGTCATCATCCGGAAGGTGGCTTTCAATTCTTTGTCGTCATACACACCCAGCGTCAGATTGGTATTGCCCACATCAATCACTAAAATCATTCTTCTTCCTCCAAAAGCTGCGAAACATCCTCTTTCAGGATAAACACGCGGTAATACAGACTCAAGGACTCCAAAAGTTCCTGTCTTTTTCTGCGAATCTCGCCTACCAAAAGACCGCTGGAAATCTCATCATAATAGATATCATCTTCCTCCGCATCGGTCTCCAGGGACAAGGTGCCGTCCTCATCAAACACTATAGTAAAGATACCGCCTACTTCTTCCGTGAAGAGCACACAGATAATGCGAAGTTCGTCCTTGATGGAATCCGGTATCCCGTTAAACTGCTCGTTAAAATAATACTTTTGTTCATAGGCGTTGGCTCCGCAAAGCACGATCCTGTTTTCTCCCATAATATATCCTCGCTTTTCCAAGTTCCTAAACGTAGCCGCAGACGCCCCTCACTGACACTTCTCCGGCAAATACCGGCACCATTCCCTCCGACGTTTCTACCAAAAGCTCTCCCGTCTCAGTTATGCCCCGGGCAATCCCTTCATATTCGCCCTTGGGATCCAATACCTTTACCCTGACATCCCGATTGACCAGCATCTGCTGATATCCATCCAGAAGACCTTTTAGGTTCTTTTCCTTCACAAAAGTTCCGTAATCTGCCTCAAAGTTCTTCAGAATCTCTGCAAGCAGCTGCGCCCTTGAAACAAGTTCTCCCGAAAGTGCCTCCAGACTTGTCGCTTTTTCCTTAAGTTCCTCCGGAAAAGACTGTGCGGCCACATTGACACCAACACCGATGACAATAAAATAATGGCCTTCCTGTTCCGGAAACATCTCTGTGAGGATACCGCATACTTTTTTGCCCTCTGCCACAATATCGTTAGGCCATTTGATGCCGCAGTGAATCCCGGTTATACGTCTGATAGCTCTCCCGACGGAATGAGCCATCACCAGCGTCAGCATAGAAGCTTTGTCCGCCGCAAGGTCCGGCCTCAGAATCAATGTAAAATAAAGATTGGTCTGCGCCGGACTTTCCCAGCTTCTGCCCCTTCTGCCCTTTCCGGCAGTCTGACTGTCAGCAACCACCAGCGCACCATGGGGTGCACCGCGCTGTGCTTCCTTTTTCGCCTGTTCATTGGTGGAATCTATCGTCTCGTAAAAACGAATCTCACTCCCCACCCAACCGACAGAAAGCAGACTCTGTATGGCCGACCGGCTATATCCTTGGATCTCTCCCACAAACTTTCTCCTTCTGAGTATCGCAACCTACAGTGTGGCAGCCATCACGGCTTTGATCGTGTGCATACGATTCTCCGCCTCCTCAAACACTAAGGACTGAGGAGACTCAAACACTTCGTGAGTGACCTCCATCTCGCTGATACCGAACTTCTCTGCAATCTCCATACCGATCTTGGTCTTCAGGTCATGGAATGCCGGCAGACAATGCATAAATACAGCATTTTCTCCCGCATTGTCCATGGCAGCCTTATTTACCTGATAAGGCTGCAGATCCGAAATTCTCTCTGTCCACACCTCATCCGGCTCACCCATGGAAACCCATACGTCCGTATAAATCACGTCAGCACCCTTGGTACCTTCGTTCACATCCTCAGTCAAAGTGATGGTAGCTCCGGTTTCGGCCGCAATCTCCCTGCACTGTTCCACCAGTGCGCTGTCCGGGAAATACTTTTCTGCCGTGCATGCCGTAAAATGCATACCCATCTTGGCACATGCCACCATCAGGGAATTACCCATATTATATCTGGCATCACCCATGTAGGTCAGTCTGATTCCTTCCACATGACCGAAATGCTCCTTAATCGTCAAAAGATCCGCCAGCATCTGTGTGGGGTGAAACTCGTTGGTAAGACCGTTCCACACCGGAACCTTCGCATACTTGGCCAGTTCCTCCACAAGATCCTGTCCATAGCCTCTGTATTCAATCCCCTCAAACATGCCTCCCAGCACTCTGGCCGTATCAGCAATACTCTCCTTCTTGCCAATCTGGGAGCTGGAGGGATCCAGATAAGTGGTTCCCATTCCAAGATCATGGGCGGCCACTTCAAAAGCACATCTAGTACGTGTGCTGGTCTTCTCAAAAATCAATGCAACGTTCTTGCCCCTCAAAGTATCAACAGGAATCCCCTGCTTCTTCTTCGCCTTCAGGTCGGCAGCAAGGTCCACCAAATATGTAATCTCTTCCGAAGTAAAATCAAGCAATTTCAAAAAATCGCGTCCTTTTAAATTCATAATACAAGTCCTCCTAATGGTAGATGTTAATAATATACTTCATTCAAACCACAATTTCAAGAGGGATTCTTAAGCCGGGCAAGATTTTTCACCGGGAGGGGACGCGTGGTATAAAGGGGCAGAAACCGGGGGGCAGGGCAGGGATAGGGAAGGCAGCCGTGAGGGGATTGGTATTTAAGGCGTGCATGATCATGGGTATTTTGACATTTGAGGGAATGTTAGTGTTCTCTTGGAATTGTATATATTGTGTAGAAGGCCGAAACGTCACTTGTTTGAGCTGCGCTGCGAAGCAGCGAGTTTGACGTTTCGGCCTTTGCCTTTTACACAATATATGCAATTCTTAGAAACTCTTACATTTCCAAAACTGCAAAATACCCATGATCATGCAGACCTTGAACACCCGGTACCACACGGCGTCCCTTTTCCGGTCCCCCGTCCTTACTTCGCGGTTTCTTTCAGGGTAGCTGCGATGCTTGCAATGCCCTGCAGTTCTGAGGGGAGAAGAATGGTAGTAGCCTGACCGTCAGCCACTTTGCCGAATGCTTCCAGGCTCTTGATCTTCAGCACTGCCTCGTCGGCTCCGGCATCCTTCAGCATGCGGATACCGTCTGCGTTTGCCTGCTGAACCTTGAGGATTGCTTCTGCTTCACCTTCTGCCTCGCGGATCATCTTTTCCTTCTGTGCTTCTGCGCGAAGGATGGAGGACTGCTTTTCAGCTTCCGCACGGAGGATGGCGGATTCCTTTTCACCCTCTGCCACCAGAATGTTGGCTCTCTTTTCACCTTCTGCTCTGGTTACGGCCTCACGTCTCTCACGCTCTGCCTTCATCTGTCTCTCCATGGCATTCTGAATCTCTGCAGGAGGAATAATGTTCTTCAGTTCCACACGGTTTACCTTGATACCCCAGGGGTCGGTAGCCAGATCCAGTGCAGCTCTCATCTGGGTATTAATGGTCTCACGGGAGGTCAGGGTCTGATCCAGTTCCAGATCACCGATAATATTACGGAGAGTGGTGGCTGTCAGATTCTCAATAGCCATCATAGGCTTCTCCACACCGTAGGTAAACAGCTTGGGATCTGTGATCTGATAGAATACTACAGTATCAATCCTCATGGTAACGTTATCCTTGGTGATAACGGGCTGAGGCGGGAAGTCTGCCACCTGCTCTTTCAGATTGACTCTTCTGGCAATTTTATCAATGAGAGGAACTTTTACATGAAATCCAACAGACCAGGTTCCCTGATATGCACCCAGACGCTCCACCACATATGCCTGAGCCTGAGGCACGATCTTGATACAGGACAACACAATCCATATTAACAACAACGCAACAACGATTAAGATAATTTCCATACCCTTCTCCTATCTGTGTGTCACACACACCTGAAACAATTGTTTTTATACTCCGGAACCGAAAAATCATTTCACATCCGATTCACTCACCATCAGCTTTACACCACTGACCGCTGCCACTGTAACCACCTTGCCGGTCTCAATGGTTTTGCTGCCTTCTGCATTTCTGGCGCTCCACTCCTGGCCGCTCACCGTCACCTTACCGACCGCACGAAGATTGTCAATTTCTTCCGTGACAATTGCCTGCTTACCCACGATACTCTCCACATTGGTCTTGGTTCTCTCCCTGTTAAAGTATCTGACTGCAACCGGTCTCGTAAAAATGAGTAGCGCTAGTGCCACCAGGAAGAACAGCACGATCTGAACAATCATCGGCGCGTGGAACAACGCTGCCACAATGGCAATAAGTGCTCCGCCTGCAAACCAGATGGTAGTAAGCCCCATAGTGCCCATCTCAATTCCGACCAATACAATCAACAGTATTAACCAGAAAATAATCTGTTCTACCATGTTTTTCCTCCTTTCTTTCCTGCTTTTCTTTGTTACCTATAGTTTACTACAGATCAGACATTTGAGCAATGGAAGATTTTGCACGATAACAGCTTTCAAAGTGCATTTTCACACAATTTCCGTCAAAAAACAATCCGGTTCCAAATTCCATGAACCAAAATGATACTTGCGTTTTTGGGGTGGGAATATATAATAGAATTATAAATAATGCAAAGGAAGAACTGCTATGAATATTATTTTCCTGAATGCCCTTGGCGGCAGTGAATATGAAGAAGATGTGTGGCAGCTTTTATGCCGGAGCGATAAAGAGTTCGTCCCGCCTCTTTCCTGCAGGGAAAGCACTACCCAGGCCAGTCTGAAAGCAAAAGAAGGTCAGGTTCTTCCCTATACTTATTTTAAACAGATGCAGACGCAGCTATCCCTTCTCGCCATCGAGGACGGCCGTGCAATCGGCATTATGTCCTACCGTTACGGTATGGAAGGCTACGGCGACGAATGCGCCTATATTTCCACCATCATCGTGGAAAAAGACTACCGCGGCAGAGGAATCACGGAAAAACTGTACCGGGAACTGTTCCGAAGAGAGTCCGGCAAAAGAATCGTCACCCGCACCTGGAGCTTGAATGCAGCACACCTTCAAGTGCTGGAAAAGCTTGGGTTTCTGCTCACAGAGAGGCTGAAAGACCACCGCGGCGCAGGAATTGACACCGTTTATTATGCAAAGGAGAACAGGGAATGAACAAACTCTCATTCTGGGACAAACTGAAAGCTTACAAGATCATGAATAACTTTCTGGTACTTGTTATGCTCTGCTTATTCATGGTGATATCTGTCATCATCTATCTGCTTCCCTCCATCAATCAAAATCAGGTGCTTTCCGACATTGCACTGGCCTTCTCCACCTCGCTTTTGGCTTCCATCTTCTGTCTGATTTCTGATATTTACATTAAATTCAAGGATTATAAAAACGAACGTTTTCTGGGAGATATCCAAAGTTTCGGCATCAAGGGACTGTATTTTAACAAAAAACAGATCCTCAGCGAACTTCTGGAAGATTGCGACAAAGAACTTTGGATCTCCGGTTATCGGCTTATCATGACAGCCGGTCTCACAGAGGATATGGCGGACGCCATGTCCAGAGGCGCCGATGTGAAGGCCCTTCTCTGCCCTCCCTGGCTTTCAGGCTACCGCCTTATGTACGGCGAAAGCGACCGCATCATAGCCAATTACTGCAAGGTATTTGATACCCTGCGGGACAATATGAAGATTTACGGCAACAAATGTGTTGTCCGCTTTACCGAAAAGCCCCTTCTCAGCGATACCTACAAAGTCGACCAGCACATTATCTCCAGTCCCTTTATGCACAACGAAGACAAGGAACATGGCAAGATCACGGCCAATGATTTCTTTACTTACGATCTGGTGAAAAAAAGTCGTCTGAACACTCTGCTCACCGAGGAATATGAAACTCTCTTTTGCAATGCTGAATTTGAACTTGACTGGGAAGCGTACGACTCTGCCAGAGAATATTTTCTTCAGGAGTACTACACGGAACAGGAGAAAGTCGCAATGATGAGCCGGCTGTGTATACCCGCCTCAGGAAAAACGGAAGCATAATTCCAAAAGAAGGTCTTCACAGTTCCTGAAGCAATGAGAAAAGGGACTGCCGGCAGAAACACATGCTTTCATACATTATTCGTAATACTTCCGGATCGAATCACAGTTTCCGACCACAAAATGGTAGTAATAAACGGGCAATGCACTCCAGCCATGACAATGGCTTGCAGCCTCTCCACGCTTGTCAGTATCCTGATACTCCCAGAATGTGGTAGCGCCGTGATCCAGCATATACTGATATCGCTTTCTGATATCCTCAAAAATATAATCGAGATATTTCCGGCCGTACAGCTTGATCAGCGCATCATATTTAAAACCAATCATGCTCAGACTGATCTCTGTATAGCCACTGTTGCGGTCCATCAGCTTTTGCGCAATTTCCAGGGCCTCGGTGCCGGTTACAGCTTCGCAAAGGATTGCAAAAGAATTGGAAAGCTCACTGATCTTATTATCCATGGTACTGTTGATAAAAGCCCCTCTTTCCCTGTCGTAAAATACTTCGTGGATCCGCTGTCTGACCGTATCAGCAATTGTCAGATAGGAATCTGTTTTCCCCACCTGCTCATTCATATAATGCATGGCCTTCAGAGCCAGAACAAATACACAGTTTAACGGTGTTTCGAACTTGTAATCGTCACAGCGGGTAAGCTTGCCGCTCATACCGTCAGTCCATTCATAGAAATTCCACTGATGCGCCTCTGTAAAGGAAGGTACAAGTCCGTTTTCCATACGGTTAATGAAAGTGGTGATGATGGCATTTAATTTATCGTAGGCATCGTTGATAATGGTGGTATCCTTTGAATGCACCACATACTCGTAGGTCTCAATAATATAAAAGAGTGCGAATACGGGAATGGTAAGTGCTACCTTGCGTGGAACGGTGATTGTCAGTAACCCGTCATCTCTTCTATCCTTGCTCATTAACAGCAGATTGGAGCGAGGAAAAGCGTATTCACCAAAGGCATAATAACCGCACAGCATCTGGTTACGACTGTCCAGAGCATAAAGTGCCTGTTCGCGGCAGGGACAATCTTCATAATGCTCATGCATGCAGCACTCCAGCGTATGTATGCAGACATCGTAGATCATTCTGTCCAGTTCATCGGTAAACGGGATTTCTTTTTTATCCAGATCATAATAGGATGTATACATACTTACATATTCAACCTCAACAGGCTCGGGTGCGATAACCTCAAGATACCGTGTACCCACACGGAACATGGGATTGAAAAATACATTTTTACCCGGCTTCAAAGTATATTCGAAGCCAAAATGCCTGTCGCCTGACATCAGCCATTCCACATAGCCGTATTTGATATGCTCCGCAAAGCCAATTGCAATTTTCTGCTCACATGGAGAGGTAATGGAGAAACAGAGGTATCCGGTTTCTTCCCTGCACAGGTCATAAATGATGTGATCCTTGATATCCAGACGCTTTGATGCAACCGGCGTTCCGGAAACCACGGTTTTCTTAATGGGTCTGGGGAACATTTCCGTCTCCTGCTCCACAACGAAGCTGTCGGAAAAATCAACCAATTCTCCGTCTTTCCAATCGTCCTCTGCCGCCAGATTATAATGGAATGTCAGGGGAATATGACTGGAAAAGTTCTTGCACAGTCCGCTTTGATAAGCCTTACTCACACGCGAAGGGGTCTTGGCAGAGGAATAGGTCAGCAAACGCTCATCTGCCCAGAGCTCATATCTCAAAGCCGGATTGCCCTGATAGTAGTTGGTATGACCCTTTACCTGTCCATATGCCCAGACAACACAGGCAAAAACATTCTCCCCGGCATGGCAGTACGATGTAATATCAATCACATCATATATTTTATAGTATGGATAATCCGGATACTGACCGGATGCAACATAAACACCATTTACATAAACTGCATAGTTGGAATCTGCAGAGATTTTGAGGCATATCTTTTCTCCCTGAAAACAAAAACGGTCAGAAAATTCACAATAGATGTCCTTGTCAAGATTGTTCGAATGCCATATCCATTTTGATTGTTCTATCATATAAATACCTCCCGCTTTTAAAGCTTTATGATATTTGCTGTGTTCATTTTAACACCGAAATAATGAAGTGGCAAGCTTTACATTCCGGTTATACGCCATAAGTGAAGTACCTGCATTCCGTAAAAACAGTAGAACAAAGAGTCCGCTTGCGGACTCTCGCGCCGAGCGCGGTCGCGAAAGCGACATTTACCTTGTACGCGCGAGTGCGCATCCTCGCGGAGCGTTTTTGTACAATAAGAAATCCGGAGGAATTTCTTATTGTATAAAAAATCCGGGACAGAATCTCTTTTCAAAGATTCCGTCCCGGATTGATTCTTTTGCTCATTGACTGACAGAAAAATCTAAAAATCAATCATTCTGCAACAGCCCCTTTTAATAAAATACATGATTACCGAGGACAAGACCTTCTCTTCCGTTGTTACGGCGGAAGTATTTCAAGTCACCCACATTGGAAACACCGGAAAGTGCTTCCTCGGCAGCTTTGATACAACTGTCGTTGATTTTACCTGATTCTAAAACTTTATCCAGAGTTCCGTTCATAGCCGGAGTAAACTGTCCCGATGCATAAATGACACCGTAAATCGTGTCAGGGAAAGAAGAACTTCTCACGCGGTTCATAACCACTGCACCTACAGCCACCTGGCCTTCATAACTTTCGCCTCTGGCTTCACAATGGATCAAGGCCGCCAAAAGGGTTTTGGTATCTGCGTCTGTTGCATACGCACCGTATTTCACATGACGCTTGGCCTCTCTCTCAGCCTTTTCTCTTACTTTGATCTCCTCCATCGTCTCACCGGTACCGACCAGAACATCAAAGGTCACATAATCCGAAGAAACATAACCTTCATATCCCTCGTAATCGATACATACCCAGCCTTCTTCCTGGGTGGAGATCACTTCTGCCATCTGCCCTTTGGGCAAAATGCCGTAAATCTTTGCATTTACATCTGCTGCCTGACGAACCCGGATAGCATCATTCATATATACTACCTGTTTTCCAACCTGATTCGCCTGCTCCTTGGCTTCCTCACCGAACAAAAGATACTCATCCTTTGCCCAGCCGATCAGATTGCCCGACTGCAGCTTGGTCCAGCCGTCCTTTCTCTCAAGGATCGTGCCGCCGCAATCCTTATATAACTTTCCTATTTTTTCAGAATTCTGATCTGCCTCACTTCTAATATTGAGAGCATCCTTTACATTGGCCATAACCCTTGTAGATTCCGGCTCCTCATCAGTCACGACCGATCTTCTGACTGTAGTATTGGGGGTTCCGACCGTCTTGTTGACGCCGGAATCCAGAATGGCTACTACACCGCCACCAATAGAATCCAGGTAATTTTTGTTGCTGCCGGCTTCTACAGTCATACCTGTCTCCACTGTCATAAGCACGGACAACATAAGTCCTGACAGGGTTACAAGCAGCCTTCTGCTTCTTGCCATTTTCTTTACCTCCAACAAATAAAACATAATCTGTCACAAATGTCTGTTAAGTATACTTCTCACTTTTTAACTAATTATTACACATTTGTTAAATTTGTTACGCGTGTTATGATAACAAATGACAGTCTTTTTGTCAACCCTTTTTTCAGAGCCCCTACTGCCAATATCATGTAAAAGGTCATAAGCAGCACATAATCAAAGTCCCCGGCGCAGATATTGATCGTATAAAAGGCCCTTGAAAAACGTCGGCACTTAGCAAGAGAGGAACCGGTGGTTCCTTCTTGACCTTAGTGTCCGCTACGCTTTTTCACGGAGCGGGAGCGTGCCGCTATACGAACAATATCTGCGCCGGGGATTTTGATTATGCGCTACTTACCACAATTTACATATTGCGGGACTTTTCAATGCAGGCTTCGATCGCATCCATGACTGTGGCGCGAAGACCTTTTTCTTCCAGCACTTTTACCGCCTGAATGGTCGTTCCGCCGGGGGAACATACCATATCTTTGAGCTCGCCAGGATGCATGCCTGTCTCAAGCACCATCTTCGCGCTTCCCAAAACTGCCTGGGCAGCAAATTCATATGCCTGGTTTCTGGGCATCCCGGCTGCAACGGCCGCATCTGCCATGGCCTCTATAAACATAAAAACATAAGCCGGAGAGCTTCCGCTGACACCAACTACCACGTCCATCAGGCGCTCAGGCACCACACTTGCCGTGCCGAATGCGCGCAGCAATCGCAACACCTCTTCCAGGTCTTCCGCAAGTACACTGCCGCCGGCGCAAACACCGGTACAGCCTTCCAGAACCAGTGCAGGAGTATTGGGCATACAACGGACGATTTTTAAGTCTTTCTCGCCAAAAGCATCGTAGAGATAAGAAAGTGTCCTTCCGGCCGCGATGCTGACGATCAGCATATCCTTTGTTACCACATCCCGGATCTGCGAGATGACTTCATCAAAAAAAGCGGGCTTCACTGCCAAAAACAGAATATCGGACTTCTCTGCCACTTCTCTGTTGTCCGCAGTAACCTCAATACCGTACTCTGCTTTTACCTTTTCCAATGTCTGTTCCGTTCTGGCAGAACCGATTATCTGCCCGCCGGTGACAACTCCCTGCCTGATCATGCCGCCGATCATGGCCGTTGCCATATTGCCTAGTCCTATAAAACCAATCTTCATATTCTTCACCTCACACTGCTACTGCCTCTGTCTGTGTGCCTCATACATCAAAAGAGCCGTGGCCACTGCCGCATTCAGCGACTCCACCTGTCCCTCCATGGGAATCTTCAGATAATGATCTGCCCGGTCCGCAGTCTCTTTCTTAAGTCCGTTTCCTTCATTCCCGATCAGAAACGCCGTAGGCTCCCGGAAGGAAAAACCATCATAGTAGCGCTCCCCCTTCAAATGTGCGGCGTAGCTGCGGACTCCATGCTCCTGAAAAAGCTCCAGGGTTTTCTCAAGATCATCCACATAGACAAAGGGAACCCGGTAAACAGAACCCATGGTAGCCCTGATCACTTTCGGATTAAAAATATCAACCGTCCTGTCCGACATGATAACGCCTGTGATACCGGCTCCTTCTCCCGTGCGGACGATGGTCCCCAGATTGCCGGGATCCTGCAGATCCTCCAGCAAGACAAACAGGGGATTGTCCTGTTTTAAGAGTTCTTCCAAAGAATACTCCGGCCTCTTTAACACCAGCAGTACTCCCTGTGGCGTCTGGGTATCCGACATTTTCCGGAACACCTCTTCCGACACCGTCTCGTATCCGGTCTGCTGCAGCTTCTCCCATATAAAACTGTTCTCTTCGGCCTTTTTGATGCAATCAGCAGACAAATACACCTCAAGGATCCAATCCAAAGGGGCCTCCTCCAGCATCTTAAATCCCTCTGCCAGAAAAACGCCTGCTTTCTTCCTCTCTTTCGCCTTGGTCTGCCACTGCACCACCTGTCGTACCTTTTGGTTGGACGTACTGGTAATCATATTCCTTCTCCCTTAAAGAAAACGGTATGTATATAAGAAAGCTGCAATGCGTCATGGCAATGCAGCCGTTTCTTACAGGTTCCATTATAATAAGTGAGCCACTTCCCACTGGTACTCATCTATACCCTTCTGCATATTCAGGGCCTCTTCAATATCAAAGTCCACAAACTGACCGCGCTGACATCCCACAACTCTGTTGGTCTTACCCTTCAGCATGATATCCACCGCATAAGCACCCATGATGGACGCGTAATAACGGTCCTTACAGGTAGGGCTGCCGCCTCGCTGCATGTGTCCTAAAATAGTTGCACGGGTCTCAATACCGGTGGCCGCCTCAATTCTTCTGGCCATAGAGGTGGAATGACCGATTCCCTCTGCGTTGATAATAATGTGATGGGTCTTGCCTTTTCTTCTGTTAAGAATGATATTATTGATGATGTTCTGCTCGTTAAAGTCATACTTTTCCGGAATCAGAATATCTTCTGCGCCGTTGGCAACACCGCACCACAGTGCAATATATCCGGCATTACGGCCCATTACTTCGATAATACTGCAGCGCTCGTGGGAAGAAGAAGTATCCTTTACCTTATCGATCGCCTGCATGGCAGTATTTACAGCCGTATCAAAACCTATGGTATAATCTGTGCAAGTGATGTCAAGATCGATAGTTCCGGGCAGTCCGATGGTATTAATCCCCAATCTGGAAAGAGCCTGTGCGCCCCGGTAAGAACCGTCACCGCCGATCACCACGATACCGTCAATACCATGCTTATGGCAGATCTCTGCACCTTTCTGCTGTCCTTCCTTCGTCTTGAACTCAGAACATCTCGCAGTGCCCAGAATGGTACCACCCTTCTGGATGATCTCAGACACGCTGTTTGATTCCATATCTATGATTTCTTCATTAAGAAGGCCCATATATCCCTTCTTAATCCCTTTTACCTTCAGTCCTCTGGCAATGGCAGTTCTCACAACCGAGCGAATGGCCGCATTCATTCCGGGCGCATCTCCACCGCTTGTAAGTACACCAATTGTTTTCAGTTCTTTTGCCATGACGTTACTACCTCCTACAGTAACAAAATATTGCTTTTCACTTTAAGTCTTTATTGTAATCCATTTTTTATCAATTATCAATAGGTTTTGTCAAAAACTTAACATTTTCCTTCCCAAAAACGGAGTACAACCGGTCGGCAAGATGCGCATCTGCGTTGACACTCAGGTTGGGGGGTAGAACTTTCCAGGATTTTGGATTCTTGATAAAGACAACAACATTGTCAGTTCCGTCAGAGTCAGCAATCGTATCTAAAAGCAGCTTTTCCGAAGCCTTATAGCTCTCAAGATCCGCAAACTGGATCCACACCCCCGAAGGCAATTTGCCTTGTCCGCCGGCAGAGGCATTGGGCGCCTGAGGAACTGCCTGACGCCGGTAGCTTCCTGTATAACTGCTGCCGTAGCCTCGCCCGCCGTCAAATCTGCGCCGGAAAAGGTCTCCTCCCTGCATCGCTTCCTCAAAGCTCACAATCTGCTCACAGATCACCTTTCCATCTTTATCTTCCTCAAGGGACACTCTTCCCTTCACGAAAATCTTGGCATCTTCCGTAAGAAGTGCAGAATACTTCTCATAATCTTTGGGGAATACTACCACTTCCACACTGCCCACCAGATCTTCCACGGTCAGGAAGGCCATCACCTTGTCGTTTCTGGTGTATTTGATATTTTTATCAGCGATCATACCTCCGATGATCACATTGGTCTGATCCTCCACCTGCGCCCTGCCCGTTTCTTCATCAATCGCAAAATCAGCAGTGGAATTGCTCTTCACCCTCTCCCAAAGATTCTGATATTCCTCCAGAGGATGACCGCTCACATAGATGCCCAGCACTTCCTTTTCAAAGCCTAAAAGCATCTCTTTATTATATTCTCCCACATCGGGCATTTTAATATCAAATTCGTCTTTATCTTCATCCGCAGCAATGTCAAATAATGTCAGCTGACCTGCAAGATTGCTCTTTTTATCCTTGACGATTCTGTCCATGATCTGGACATAGATACTCATAAATTGCTTTCTGGTACCGCCCAGACTGTCAAGGGCACCCGCCTTGATAAAGTTCTCCACCGCCTTCTTATTCATGTCTTTATCAGCCATTCTGGTGATAAAATCCTTCAGATTGGTAAAGCGGCCTCTCTCCCTGCGTTCCTCCACAATACTGTCGATTACGTTGCGTCCCACGCTCTTAATGGCAGTCAGAGCATATCGGATGCAGCTGCCGGAAACGGAAAATCCGGATTCGCCCTCATTAATATCAGGAGGCAGCAAAGTGATACCCATGCTGCGACAGGTCAAAATGTACTCCGATACCTTCTTGGGGTTATCGATTACAGAGGTCATCAAAGCGGCCATAAACTCCACGGGATAATAATATTTTAACCATGCAGTCTGATACGCCACCACAGCATAGCATGCCGCATGAGATTTGTTAAACGCATATTTGGCAAAATCCATCATTTCATCATAGATCTTGCCCGCAACAGACTCTCCGATCCCGTTGGACAAACAGCCGGGAACGCCTTCCTCCGCATTACCGTATATGAAGTTGGCGCGCTCCTTTTCCATAACCGCCTGCTTCTTCTTACTCATGGCGCGGCGCACCAGATCGCTTCGGCCCAGGGTATATCCGCCCAGATCGCGGACGATCTGCATAACCTGCTCCTGATATACGATACAGCCGTAGGTGGGCTCTAAGATCGGAACCAGCTGAGGACAGGAATAGGACACTTCTTCCCCGGAGTTCTTACCCTTGATATATTTTGGTATAAAATCCATGGGACCCGGTCGATACAAAGAGATACCCGCAATCACATCCTCCAAATTCTGAGGTTTCAGCTCTTTCATGAAGTTTTTCATGCCGCCGCTTTCCAACTGGAAAATACCGTCCGTTTTACCGGTACCGATGGAGGCAAGAACTTTGGCATCATTATAATCAAGGTGATCCACATCGATCACTCTGCCGGTGCTTTTCTTTACAAATTCTACCGCATCATGGATCACGGTCAGGGTACGGAGGCCCAAAAAGTCCATTTTCAAAAGACCCAGTTCCTCCAGCGTGGTCATGGTAAACTGCGTTGTGATGGAGCCGTCCGATCCCCTGGACAAAGGCACGAACTCGTCCGCTGCCTTCGGACAGATCACCACTCCTGCAGCGTGCATAGAGGTATGTCTGGGCAGACCTTCCAGTCTTTTACACATATCGATCAGATGATGTACCTGATCATCCGCCTCATAGAGTTTCCGCATCTCCGGATTCAGTTCCAAAGATCTGTCTATAGTAATATTCAGTTCTCCAGGCACCATCTTGGCGATAGAATCCACAAAGGCATAAGGCAGGTCCATCACGCGACCCACATCGCGGATCACACCCTTTGCCGCCAGTGTACCGAAGGTAACGATCTGCACCACTTTATCGGAGCCGTATTTGCGGCCCACATAGTCAATAACCTCCTGCCTTCTCTCGAAGCAAAAATCAATATCAATATCGGGCATGGACACACGCTCCGGATTCAGGAAACGCTCAAACAGGAGACTGTAACGAATGGGATCGATGTTGGTGATCTTCAGGCAATAGGAAACAATACTTCCCGCAGCAGAACCACGCCCCGGTCCCACCGGAATTCCATTTTCTCTGGCATAATTAATAAAATCCCACACAATCAGGAAGTAATCCACATAACCCATGGTGCGGATTACCTGAAGTTCATAATCAAGGCGCTCCTGAAGGGTCTGTCCGGTGTCTCCCGCAGGCAAACTGCCGTCCCCATAGCGCTCCAAAAGTCCTTCCATACAAAGCTTGTTCAGATACGTCCAGGAATCGTACCCTTCCGGCACCTCATAATGAGGCAGCTTGGTCACGCCGAACTCAATCTCCACGTGACACCTGTCAGCGATCCTCTGGGTATTCTCCACCGCCTCCCAGGCATAAGGAAACAGTCCCTTCATTTCCTCTTCACTTTTTACATAGTACTGACCGCCCTCATAGCGCATGCGATCTTCATCCGAAAGCTTCTTGCCGGTCTGCAGACACAGTAAAATATCGTGAGAGTCCGCATCCTCCGCGTAGGTATAGTGTACATCGTTGGTGGCAACCAAGGGAATGTTCAGTTCTCGGCTCATCTGCATCAGAACCGTATTCACCTGCTTCTGCTCCGGCATACCGTGATCCTGCAGTTCCAGGAAATAGTTGCCCTTCCCGAAACAGGCCTCGTACTTGCGGGCTGCTTTCTTCGCCTCATCCACAAGTCCCTTGGCAATATATCTCTGCACCTCGCCTGCCAGACAGGCAGACAGCGCAATAATACCCTCGTGATATTGGTTTAATACCTCCATGTCCACGCGGGGCTTATAATAATAACCTTCCGTAAAACCGCGGCTGACAATCCTCATCAGATTGGCATAACCCACATTGTTCTCCGCCAAAAGCACCAGGTGATAATACCTGTCCTCGCCGCCGGTCAGTTCTTTATCAAAACGGGAATTGGGTGCCACATACACCTCACAGCCCAATATTGGCTTGATCCCGGCTTCCTTCGCTGCTCTATAAAAATCAATGACACCGTACATAACACCGTGATCTGTGATCGCAGCACTGTCCATGCCCAGAGCCTTCACCCTCGACACATATTCTTTAATCTTGTTGGAACCGTCCAGCAGGGAATATTCCGTGTGGACATGCAAATGTACAAACGCCATATGGCAGCTCCTTATCTTACAAAAAACTCTTATGTGTTACCGGCAACTATCCCTTTTATCATACACCATCCGGGCTGCAAAATCAATAAGCGGAGCCTCAGCCAAGGCCTCGCTTTTGCCACAAAATCTATGACGAACTTATCTGTTATTCACCCTGAGCCCCGCCAAATAAATATGAGGTATCTCACCGAGGCTTCGAAGCTGCGGGCGAATGTATCCGCTCTCCGCATTGTGAAAAACAAACCTTGTCACACTGCTGGTTCCAAGACTTATGATAGGATAAGCCAGCCCGGGCGCCATGCCAAGAAGATGCGCGATCCAGGCACCGCCGAAGCCGCCGTGGCAGAATACCGCAATGCTTTGATCGTTGGGGCGCGTCACCTTATAGATGGCACCTTCGCGCTCATATCCAAGAGAGGCCAGAAAGGCATCGGAATTCCTTTGCATCTCTTCCACCGTCTTCATGCGGTCCGACTCCAGAAAGTCTTCGAAATCGTAAACCCCCTTCTGGATGGAGTAGCTGTAATTGCAGTTGCTTTCCGGGGTAACCTGATAGGACAGCATATAGTCCATATCTTCACCCGTCCAGGGAAGGATCTCTGATTCCATCCCTTTGATCTTACAGGTGGGCACCGCTGTATCGATGGCTCTGCCCATTGGAGAGGTATATATCTTATGAAGCGGCACATCCTTCAGCCAGTCAGCAAGGGCATGGGCCTCCTGCCAACCGAATTCCGTTATCGTATTATTTTCATAGTCAGGATCTGCATGACGGATGATATACAGTATCATTTCTCTTTCTCCTTGCCTTTTTACTGATTATATCATATCAGCCCAATAATTTCTCTATAAATGTTGCATATTCTTCTTTCAGCGGATTCTCGCACTGTGCGCTGTCTCGAAAGTGACATTTACCTTGTACGCGCGAGTGCACATCCTCACAGAGCTTTCCTATCATACAAAAAAGCACAAAATGTCCACTATGAGCATCAGTGGTTTACATTTTGTGCTTTCTCTCTCACTCTATCGTTTTACTGTCACAGATTACAGATACTTCTTCAAAAGTTCTGTCTTGTCAGTCTTCTCCCAGGGAAGATCCAGGTCTGTACGTCCGAAGTGTCCGTAAGCTGCAGTCTGTCCGTAAATAGGACGGCGCAAATCCAACATCTTGATGATGCCGGCGGGACGCAGATCAAAATTCTCGCGGATGATCTCTATCAGCTTCTCATCGGACATCTTACCGGTTCCGAAGGTATCTACCATAACAGAGGTGGGCTGCGCCACACCGATGGCATAGGAAAGCTGGATCTCGCACTTATCTGCAAGTCCTGCTGCAACTATATTTTTAGCTACATATCTGGCTGCGTAAGCTGCACTTCTGTCTACCTTGGTACAGTCCTTTCCGGAGAAAGCACCGCCGCCATGACGGGCATAACCACCGTAGGTGTCTACAATGATCTTACGTCCTGTCAGGCCACTGTCGCCATTGGGTCCGCCGATCACAAAACGACCGGTGGGATTAATAAAGAATTTAGTATGCTCATCAATCATATCAGCAGGCAGCACGGGATCAAAAACATATTTCTTGATATCCTCATGGATCTGCTCCTGCGTAACCTTCTCATCATGCTGGGTGGAAAGCACTACTGCCTCCAGGCGGAACGGCTTGCCGTTTTCATCATACTCCACAGACACCTGGCTCTTTCCGTCAGGTCTCAAATAGTCCAGAGTGCCGTCCTTACGCACCTTGGTCAATTGTCTGGTAAGCTTATGTGCCAGAGAAATAGGATAAGGCATCATCTCCGGGGTCTCATTGGTGGCATAGCCGAACATCATACCCTGATCGCCTGCTCCGATAGCCTCCAGCTGCTCGTCAGTCATGTTGTTCTCTTTTGCTTCCAACGCCTTGTCCACGCCCATAGCGATATCAGCAGACTGCTTGTCCAAAGATACCATAACAGCACAAGTGTTACCGTCAAATCCTTTAGCAGAGTCATCATAACCGATCTCTGTCACAGTCTTACGCACGATGGCGGGAATATCAATATTAGCTTTCGTGGTGATCTCACCCATTACCAGAACAAAACCTGTATTGGTACAGGTCTCACATGCCACGCGGCTGAAAGGATCCTGCGCCATCAGGGCATCTAACACAGCATCGGATACGGCATCACAGATTTTATCCGGATGTCCTTCTGTTACGGATTCAGATGTAAATAATCGTTTTTCCATGGTTTTCCTCCTTTGAAATTAAAAAGGTCCGCTCACAAGAAGCGGACCTGAATCTAACATTCATCAAATCCTCTTATTGTTCGACTGTTGCTCGCTCAGGTAGGCACCTTCCTTCATAAGGGGTTGCCGTGGCTTCATCGATCCTATGTATCTCCACCACTCTGAATAAGAGAAATCATTGCTTTCGCAAATACAATATTAAGCTGATGTCTGCATATAACATACACTGAAACCGGCGCATTGTCAACAGGTAATCACTGGTTTGATCACTTTTTGCCACGCACGGGATCAGCCAACCTTCAATTTGAACTTCTGCAGCTCGCGCTCTGAATTGACGATCTCAATCTGCGCTCCCAGCGACTGCAGTTTCAGATGAAAATCTTCATATCCTCTTGCGATATATTGAATATTATCCACAACAGTATATCCTTCCGCAGCAAGCCCTGCCAGTACAAGTGCCGCACCGGCACGCAGATCCGGAGCAGAAATGCTGGCACCGGTGTACTTCTGCATTCCGTCAATGATGGCGGTGTTGCCTTCCACCTTAATGCTGGCTCCCATTCGTGTCAGTTCATCCACATATTTAAACCGATTTTCAAAAATACTCTCTGTCACAATACTGGTACCCCTGGACAAAGCCAGAGCCACTGTGATCTGGGGCTGCATATCCGTCGGGAAACCGGGATAGGGAAGAGTCTTCACATGAGTGTGATTCAGCGGTTTTGACGAAATCACGCGCAGGCAGTCATCCGCTTCTACGATCTCACAGCCGATCTCCAGCAGTTTAGAGCTGATAGACTCCAGATGCTTAGGGATCACATTCTTGACGGTCACATCACCCTTGGTGATGGCCGCTGCAAACATGAACGTTCCGGCCTCAATCTGATCCGGAATAATCGTGTATTCACTGCCGTGAAGCTTCGGCACACCTTTGATACGGATCACATCTGTACCGGCACCTTTGATATTGGCACCCATACTATTCAGGAAATTGGCCAGATCCACCACGTGAGGCTCCTTGGCCGCATTTTCAATTGTTGTCTGTCCTTCTGCCATTGCAGCAGCCATCATCACATTGATAGTAGCTCCCACACTGACTACGTCCATGTAAATGTTGCTTCCTACCAGACGCTCTGCCCTGGTCTTGATCAGGCCGTGCTCGATGCGGACCTCTGCACCAAGAGCCTTAAATCCCTTGATATGCTGGTCAATGGCACGACAACCGATATCACAACCGCCGGGTAGTGCCACTTCAGCCTGTTTATATTTTCCTAAAAGTGCACCGATCAGATAATAAGAAGCTCTGATCTTCTTGATATTCTCATCCTCTACTACCAGACTGTGTATCTGGGAAGCATTGATCGCAACCCTGTGACGCCCTTCTCTCTTAACCATAACTCCGATACTCTGCATGGCCATGGTCAGAACCTTGGTGTCTCTCACATCGGGAATATTATCTATATAAACCGTCTCATCAGTCATAACGGAAGCCGCAAGAATAGGAAGCGCCGCATTCTTGGCCCCTCCTATTTCCACTTCTCCTACTAATGGACTACCGCCTTTAATCGCGTATTGTTCCATTGTATCTACCTCTTTGCATTTGAAGGTCTTCTAAATTATATATCTATATTATACCATAAATAAATCATTTGTAAACAGAACTTTTGTATTTCATCTGTGACAAATCGGTATTTAATCAATATATTTCAACGGATCCACCTGCTTACCGCCGATCAGGAGCTCAAAGTGTACATGCGGTCCGCTGCTAACACCGGTATTGCCGCTGAGAGCGATCTTCTCTCCCTGCTTGACAGTCTGTCCCACCTTGACCAAAACCTTGCTCAGATGGGCATATCGGGTCTGTCGGCCGTCCTCATGATTGATATACACTACATAACCGTAGCCGCTTCCCCATCCGGCCTTGGCAACCGTTCCTCCGCTGGAAGCGTATATGGTTGTACCGGTAGGAGTTGCCCAGTCTATGCCCTTGTGGTATGTGCTGGCACCGGCAGTAGGACGGGGTCTGGGGCCAAATTTGGAAGACATACGTCCGCCTGATAACGGTTTGATATAAGTAGGCGGAATCTTGGTTCCGCGCTCCACAATCTTGGGCACGGCTTCCATCACGATCTCTTCCTTGATGATCTCACGGTCCACCAGTTCGTCGTTCTCATAATAGGTGAGCGCAATGACCTTGCGGAAACCCGCAGAGGGTTGCTGCAGAACCTTGGTCTGGGTGGTATACCAGCTGTTGTTATCCACATAGATCACATCTGCATCATAGACTTCTTCGATATAACTCTCCTCCACACGGTTGACGGAAAGTTCCGGTTCCGGAACTGTGATCACCAGTTCATCACCGATGCGGATGATCGTGTTTTCATTTTCCAGCGAATCATTCATCGCAACGATCTGATCCATGGGAATGTTAACTTTGATGGAAATCTCCGACAAAGTATCTCCGGCCTGTACTACGTAAACAGTCTTGAGTTCCTGTTCCTTCGTCACCTCTTCTATCGCCTGTTCCAGACCGGTTACACGGCTCTTGGGAAGATACGCCTCGACGATCTCTACTTCCTGCGGAAAGCTCATCTCAAGGATACCCAGCTTATAATCCTCAAATCCCAGTTCTTTCTCCGGCTCAGCAGACGCCAAGGCATTACCGAACACCGCCTGAATACCGGCAGTCGGCAACAGTTCAGGCTCTTCCTGCACTGCATCCGTTTTCTCCACCACATCTACCGAGAGCACATTAAACTCTCGCACATTGTCCTGAGAAAGCACCACATCAAAACCGCCTTCTGCATCGTACTTGTCGATAGCAGCCTGAAGCAGAGCTTCCACCTCATTAAGGCTCCACAGATTCACCGTATATTCATCTATTTTCACTGTATAAGATCTGTGCACCGATTCCTGTACGGACCGGGCCAGAACAGTCTCCATCCTCTGCTGTACGGTCTCTTTGTCATCCACTTCTCCCCACAGAACTTCCTCGCCCGTGCAGGTCAGTTCAGCCTCAACAAACACCAGCCCTTCTTCCCTGCCGGCAACAGCCTTTCTCGCCCGGATCAACAGTTCCTGTGCTTCCTCCGGTTCCGACACCGAGCCTACCGCCTGGCCGTTAAGCTGTACATGGAAAAAGTTCTCTCCTGTTTTTTCAAAAGTAATCACTTTTCCAAACAGCAGGAAATAGCCCAGCATCACAAAAAGCGTCGCTTCTATATATGTAAACTTCATTCTTTTCCAAGAAATCTTCTTCATCCGTTCCAATCCTATCTTCTGTAACCAAATCGTTACCAATCCCGGCAAAAACGGTAATAAATTTGTAACAGTTTTATTCTATCAACATTTATTTTGGTTGTAAAGTGCTTATTTCGTGGTATATAATAAAAGTCAGGAAAACAATCTTTACCATCAGCTCACGCGCTGATGACACAAAAAAACAGTTGGGAGGACAGAATGAGAGAGCGCCTGTTTTTTCATATTGATGTAAATTCCGCTTTTTTAAGCTGGACCGCCCTTGAGCGCCTCCAAAACGGCGATGAGACCGATCTTCGGCTGATCCCCTCCATCATCGGCGGTGATATGGCCAAGCGGCACGGGGTTGTGCTGGCAAAGTCCATCCCTGCCAAGTCATACGGTATCACCACCGGAGAACCGGTGGTCAATGCCCTGCGCAAATGTCCGAGCCTCACCATGGCCCCTCCGGACCACGCCATGTATGAGCGGCGCAGCAGACAAATGATCTCTTTTCTGCATAATATCTGCCCCGAGTTGGAGCAGATAAGTATCGATGAATGCTTTATGGATTATACCCCGATCCGGCACAATTATGCATCGCCGGAGCAGGCCGCTGAATCGATCAAGAATTCCATTTACGAAACATTCGGTTTTACCGTAAATATCGGCATCTCCGACCGCAAGGTCCTGGCCAAGATGGCATCGGACTTCAAAAAGCCCAACCTGGTCCATACTCTTTATTCTTCAGAGATTGAAAAGAAGCTTTGGCCTCTTCCGGTGTCTGATCTCTATATGTGCGGCCACTCCAGTGCAGAAACCCTCAACAAGCTGGGAATTCTCACCATCGGGGACTTGGCAAAGGCAGATACTTCTATTCTGGAAGCCCACCTGAAAAGTCATGGCATTACCTTGTGGGAATACGCCAACGGCATAGACAATTCTGTTGTGGAATCCCGACAAACAAGGGCCAAAGGGATTGGAAATTCCACCACACTCTCCAGCGATGTAACCCAAAGGCAGGACGCCTGTCCGGTCCTTCTCTCTCTGGCTGAGTCAGTAGGAGCAAGACTGCGCGCTTCCCACGAGCTGGCCGGCAATGTCTGTATTGAAATCAAGTATGCCACTTTTCGTTCCGTTTCCCATCAAACAGTGCTACAGACTCCGTCTGCTTCCACAGATGTGGTCTACCGCACATCATTAGAGCTCTTTGATGAACTGTGGGATGGTTCTCCCATCCGCTTGTTGGGTATCCGGACATCCAAGCTTGTTGAGGACAGCGAGCCCATACAGCTGTCGCTGTTCGATTTCGCTGATACCAAACCGCTTTCTGCGAAACAAAAAAAGCTGGATGCTGCCCTTGACGCCATCCGCAGCCGCTACGGCTCCGACGCGATCAAACGGGGAAGCTTGATGAAACCGGCCGTAAAACAGGAGGAAAACCCATGAAGATCACATCCCTTTTAGAAAACACTGCATCAAGAGAGGATATGCTGACAGAGCACGGCCTCAGCCTGTACATAGAGACGGATCATCACCGGATTCTGATGGATATGGGGCAAACCCATCTGTTTGCCACCAATGCCGCCACACTGGGGATAGACCTCTCCGAAGTGGATATAGCCATTCTATCCCATGGCCATTACGACCATGGAGGCGGACTAAAAACTTTTCTGCAGATCAACGAAAAGGCTCCTGTCTATGTGAGCCGTTTTGCCTTTGAGCCTCATTTACACGGACCGGAAAAGGATATCGGTCTGGACACCTCTCTGGCAGATCACCCAAGACTGATTCTTACAGGCGAAGAAGCCCATCCCGCAGAAGGACTCCATCTGTATGCCTGCAATGCCAGACCCCGTCCGAATTACATGGGCAGTTTTGGTCTGAATCAGCTTAAGGATGGCGTCATCACGGAAGATGATTTCCGCCACGAGCAGTACCTGCTGATCGAAGAGCAGGGAAGGCGGGTATTGTTGAGCGGCTGTTCCCACAAAGGCGTTCTGGATATTGTCTCCTGGTTTGAACCCGACTATCTCATCGGCGGCTTTCACTACTCCAAAATAGAACCGGGCAAAGAACTGGAGCGCGCCGCGAAGCTTTTGGATACCCACAAAACAGTGTACTATACCTGTCACTGTACCGGCATCACGCAGTATGAATACATGAAAGATTTCATGCACAATCTGCACTATCTGGCCTGTGGCGAGAGTGTTATTATTTGTTAAAAGAAAGATTCGCGTCGTTTTGCAGTCTCCGTGGAATAGTTTTTTATAGCAGGAATTTCTGATAAATTTCATATCATACAAGATTACAAACGAAAAGGGCCTGATCTCTCAGGCTCTTTTCACATACTCATTTATATTCACTTAATAACACATTACTTCTTGAATACAACCGTCTGATTGGTTCTTGCTGATTCGAATGCTGCCATCATTACCTTCATGGCGCGGCGGATCTCGTCATGCTTCACGATCTGCTCTTCTCTGCCTTCCATAACAGCCACTATATTCTCATAGTAGTCTTCCCAGCGGGGAGTCTTCTTGGGAGTAGGCAGTTCAAGCTCTGCAATCTCCTGCTTCGGACGGGGCCACATAGTCTTAGAAAGACCGTTGTGAGTATATACACACCCCTGCTGCCAGTCTACCTCTTTGATATTGGCCTTAACGATCTTACCTTCCTTGCCGAACCACTCGTAGATGGTAGCAGTACCGTCATCTCCGGACAGATGCCAGCGGGGTTCCGGCACATAACACCACAGATCCGCAACAATCTGAGCTTTCAGTCCGTCTTCAAAACCGATGATAACACGGCAGACATCATCAACTTTAGGAAAACGCACGCTCTGAAGCTGTGCAAACACGTAAGCGGGCTCACTCTTAGCCAGACAGCATACCTGGTCGATCATATGGATACCCCAGTCATACAGGGTGCCGCCGCCGGCTTCATAAGTACTTCTCCATCTTCCGGAGCTTCCTCTGTTACTGTATAATCTGGAATCCAGGAAATACAGTTTGCCCAGCATATCCTGATCCATGATCTCTTTCATGATCGCATAGTCATCGTCAAATCTTCTGTTCTGATGAATGGTATAAAGCATTCCTGTCTTCTCGCTGACTGCGATAACCTCTTCCAGTTCTTCGCAGTTCAGGCAGGCAGGCTTCTCACAGACAACGTGCTTGCCCGCTTCCATCGCCTGAATACAATATGCCTTGTGGAAGTTATTGGGTGTGGCAACGATCACAAGCTCAATGTCGGATGCCAAAAGCTCCTCAGCCGAAGCATAAACCTTCAGCCCGTTCTGTTCAGCCAGCGCACAGCGCTCCGGCTCCACATCATAAATGGCAACCACATCCAGATCATCAATTCGTGCGTTAATATTCTCGGCATGCCAG
The DNA here is from genome assembly GCA_045579545.1 of Acetatifactor sp. Classification (GTDB taxonomy): domain Bacteria; phylum Bacillota; class Clostridia; order Lachnospirales; family Lachnospiraceae; genus Acetatifactor. The sequence goes on from JAZNMF010000089.1 coordinate 33,783, forward strand.
CTTCCCATGTTGCCGTAGCCGATAATTCCTGCTGTGTGTTTCATAATTATCAACCTCTCCGAAATATGTTTTGAGTAAATATCATACGTTCTGATTTTTGCTTGCCCTAATCATACCACCAATAATTACTTATTTCAAGTTACTATTCTTCTTTCTTACAGAATTTTCAGTGTCTTTTTTTACCAAAATTATGGAAAAACGACTTCTCATTAACCGATACACTCCCGATACAACCGCAGCACATTTTCCCCGAAAATCTGATCTGCCTGTTTCGCCGTAAAACCGCCCTTTCTAAGCCTATCATAGAGTTTTTCCATGTCCTGGGCACCTTTTAACTCCTGATGGGTATCGATCCCGTCAAAATCACTGCCCAGCCCCAGCACCTCCATACCACCCACATTAACGATATGTTTCGCATGCTTTACAATATCATCTATAGTTCCCGGATTCCGTTGGCCGTAAGGGCGCTGCACCAAAAAATCAGCACAGAAATTCAATCCCATCACGCCACCTCTTTCCGCCAAAGCCCGTATCATACCATCCGTCATGTTCCTTACACAAGGACAGACCGCTCTGGCATTGGAATGGCTTGCCGCAAAAGGCTTCCGCGTACACTTCAGCACATCATAAAATCCCGCATCGGACAAATGAGAAACATCGGGGATGATCCCAAGCTCCTCCATTTCCTCCACAAACCGGTGCCCCGTCTCTGTCAGACCGTTCACCGTATCCGGTGTATTCAGATAATCCTTTCCAAGGACAGGATCCTGACGAAGGGCCTCTCCCTTTTCGTCATTCAAATTGGGGTGCCCCAGTTCATTGGGGTAGTTCCAGGTGATTGTCAACATCCTGACACCTTTTTCGTATAAAATGCGTAGCTTCTCTATTTCCCCCTTACACACACCGCCCCCTTCCACGGTCAGAAGAGCAGACATCCTGCCCTGACTTTCATTTGCCGCAATATCGGCAAAGCTGTAAACAGGCGCGATCAGATCCGGATTGCCGGCCATCTCTTCCTCATATACCGAAAGGAGACTAAGCACCTGCTCCCATGGGTCCTCACACATTCCCTTGTTTACAAACAGCGCAAAATTCTGAAGCAGATAACCGCTATTCTTCATACGGTAAAGATCCAGATGACCGTCATTCCTTCGCAGGGAACCTTCTTCCCTTTTTGTTCTGCGCTCCAACAGTTTGGAAATGGTGTCACAATGCATATCTGCAATTCTCATATTTTACCCCTCTCTTACCGATATGTTATTCTATGCCCGCAGCCGATGCAAAATGATACTCTCCCGCGTCTGCCGGCGCACTCTGAAATATACAATTCTAACGATGTCACAATCGCGTTACTGTTCGCAGGCACCCTCACAGCATTTTAAAACCCGATGCGAGGGTGCCTGTGAACAGTAACGCAATTGCCCAAGAAACATGGAAAACGCCCGCAATATTCTTGCTTTTACGACAGGGAAGTGATATAATTTATCTTACAAAAAAATATAATAGGGAGGTTTCATCATCATGAATCTGGTTTACGGTATTAACGACAAACCAAAATTTCCTCAATTGCTGGTATTCGCATTCCAGCAGGTGCTTGCCATTCTGGCTGCCACCATCGCGGTACCCACCATTATCGGTAATGGTATGAGCCAGTCTGCCGCTCTCTTCGGTGCAGGCGTAGGTACCCTTGTTTATCAGCTCTTTACCAAGTTCAAGAGTCCTGTATATCTCGGCTCATCCTTCGCATTCCTTGGTTCCATGGGCGCAGCCTTTGCCGGTGCGGTTTCCACCGCTGCCGGTCACGTTGGTCTCATCATCGGTGCAATCTTTGCAGGCCTTGTGTATGTGATCATCGCTACTGTTATTAAATTTGTTGGCGTACAGTGGATCGAGAAATTGATGCCCGCTGCAGTTATCGGACCCACAGTTGCTATCATCGGTCTGTCCCTGGCAGGTAACGCTGTTGGCGATCTGTCCAAGGGTAAGGTTATGGTGGACGGCGTTTCTGCCTGCAGCCCTTATGTGGCTATGATCTGCGGTCTCGTTACCCTGTTTGCTGTAACTCTCTTCTCCGTATACGGCAAGAAGATGATGAAGCTGATTCCCTTTATCCTGGGTATTCTGGTTGGTTACGTAGTAGCTACCATTTTCACAGTAATCGGTATCGCTACCGACAACGTTGCTTTACAGGTCATCGATTTCTCCGTATTTAAGAACATGGGAATCGTCGCTGTTCCTGATTTTACTTTCCTGAACCTGGACGAAGGTGTTAAGGCAATCGACGGCGCTTACATTGCAACTCTTGCTGTCGCTTATATTCCTGTAGCATTTGTAGTGTTCGCTGAGCACATTGCAGATCATAAAAACCTGTCCACCATTATTGGCAACGATCTGCTGAAAGAGCCCGGACTGCACCGCACTCTGCTTGGAGATGGTGTGGGTTCCATGGCAGGCGCTCTCTTTGGCGGTTGTCCCAACACCACCTACGGCGAGTCCGTTGGCTGTGTTGCAATTACCCGCAACGCATCTGTTATCACCATTACAGCAGCTGCCATTATGTGCATCCTGATCTCCTTCTTTGGTCCTTTTGTAACCTTCCTGGCATCCATCCCTAACTGCGTCATGGGCGGCGTTTGCTTCGCACTGTACGGATTCATCGCAGTAAGCGGTCTGAAGATGGTTCAGAAGGTAGATCTGGGACAGAGCAAGAACATGTTCGTGGTATCCGTTATCCTGATCGCAGGTATCGGCGGTCTCTCCGTTACTTTCGGAAAGGTTACCCTGACCTCTATCGCATGTGCACTGATCCTTGGTATTGTTACCAACATTATTCTGGGTCGCGGCAAGGAAGAATAATCCTTTCACAGCACAGAATTAGTTTTTCATTCTGAAAATGCAAATTAAAACCGATCCCCCAAAGTCAGACCAAGTATCTGACGATTGGGAGGTCGGTTTTTTCATGACAAAACCCGATCGTGAACTCCTAAGAGAATGTGTTGGAAATTCCCGTTGCGTTTTCCTTACTTTTCCGATAAACTATATCTAACAATATTGATCGACCCAAAGGTCCGGAAAAAGGAGCAACTATGAAAGAACAGCTTTACACCATCCCCCTAAACGATGCCATGAACGCCAATGACGAGTGCCCTTTCTGCTTCATTGAACGAAACATCGAGAACAATCTCTTAGACTTTGTCCTTGGTTCCGGTGCCTCCTATATGGAGGCGGATATCAGAGACCTCACCGACAAAGCAGGTTTTTGTCGTGCCCATTTTCACAAAATGTTTGAGTATGGAAATACACTGGGGAATGCCTGGATCTTAAAGACACATTATCGCAGGATGATCGGCCAGATGAAAGAGCAATTTGCCTCTTTCCACCCGGGCAAGACCTCACTGAAGGACAAATTCCGCAAGAATGTGCAGAGCGGCAATGCCATCGGCATGTGGATCGCTGACAAGGAAGCATCCTGCTACATCTGCAGTCAGTACAAAGACACTTATGCCCGTTATTTGGATACTTTCTTTTATATGTATAAGAGAGATCAGGAATTCAGAGACAAGGTAAAGAACAGCAAGGGCTTCTGCCTTCCCCACTTCAGGGATCTGTGCGAAGCAGCAGATACCACACTTTCTGACAAAGACAGAGATGCTTTCTACAGCATTCTTCTCCCTTTGATGGAAGAAAACATGGATCGAATCGCTGAGGATGTGGCGTGGCTGGTGGAAAAATTCGACTACCGCAACAAAGACGCCGACTGGAAGAATTCAAGGGACGCCATCCAGCGCGGCATGCAGAAACTAAAGGGCGGATATCCTGCTGACGCCCCTTACAAAAAACAGAATTAAGCAAGCCGAAATCTTTCCCGGTCAACACACCCCGGAGTCAGACAGGTTTCGTATAGCGGCACGCTTTCGCTCCGTGAAAAATCGTAGCGGGCACTAAGCTTAAGACTGCCCTGCGGTTGTCTTTCGCCAAGTGCCGACGTTTTTCAAGGGCTTTTTATACGAAACCCGCCCGACTCCGGGGTGAGTTGACAGGGAAAAGTATTCGGCTTATTTAAACCTGTTATAGGATATCCAGATGACGGTAGACGATCCGCTTCGTCATATCCAGATAACTACAGATTTCTTCATACAACATCTCGGGCTGAAAGGAATGGTCCAAAAGCCGTTCCGTCATCAGCCCTTTTATTATAAGTTCCAACATTTTGCGCAGCTTCATGCCGTCTACTCCATAAGGCAACAGGGAAAAATCCACCTGCGTATACCAGTTTTCATATGCTTCGGTCCAGATGTTCCGCATTTCTTCCACAGCCAAAAGTGCCTCGCTGACATCCTCATTCATGACACGGTTCAGAAATTGGGGCATATATGGGTAGGCTTTCATCACATTCATTTTGGCATACTCCATCTGTTTCATCAGATCAAACAGATCTGCTGTCAACGGGTCAATCCCTGCTCTCATTTCCAATGTCACAAATCTGACACTGTACTCGTAAATGAAAGTAAACAGGCCAAGCTTGCTGCCAAAATAGTGGAACAGCAGTCCCTTACTGATGCCAGCTTCTTTGACGATCACATCAGTGCTCGCATGCCGATATCCCTGCAAAGCAAACACTTTCAGGGCACCATTGATCATCTTGTCCTGCTTCTCCTTGTTCAGGTCAAAAAACTTACCGTTCATTTTGTCCTCCGCATGAAAAATTAATGAAAAAATAATACATATTCTCTTTTCAATTTAACAAAATAGTATTAATATTAATATAACACAAAGTATCGAAAGGAGTAACCCTATGGCTAAAAAATTTGGAAAAATAGTACTCTTGACTGCTGCTGTTACTACTGCTGCAGCTGCAGCTTATTATTATCTTCAGAAGAAGGACTCCGGCATACCTCTTAAGAGAAAACAGGATGACGACTGCGGAGATTGTTGCTTCGATGCAGAGGACCGCACTTATGTGGAACTCAACAGAGAAGATCCCGAAGTGGAAGAACCCGAAGCAGAGACCGCAGAAGCAGTAGAAGAATTCTTCAACGACGAAACTGATTCCGCAAACCAGAACTGATTTCCCGGCTGCGACGCAGCCGGTTCGTGTCACACAATCCCGGAAGTAAATGGCTTACCGACAAACAGATTGCATCGGCAGCCAATGATTTCCGGGATTTTTATAACCATGCTTTTTTCAATCTGTCTATACCTTCTGTGATCTTATCTTCAGAAAGTCCGCCGAATCCCAAAAGAACCGTACTTTCAAAGTCCAAAGAACCTTGAATAAAACTATCCGAAAGCCCGTATACTTTAACCTGCATATTCGCTGCAGAGCGGAGCAGATCTTCCTCTGTTATTCCGTCGGTTGAGGTCAGAAGCACATGCAAACCCGCATTTTCCCCTGACAGTCTGAACTTATTTTCAAAAGGCTCCAGACACTTAAGCATCCTTTCATGTTTGGCCCGATACAGCTTACGCATTTTATTCAGGTGGCGTTCAAAATAACCGTCCCTGATAAATTCATTCAAAATCCTTTGGTCAATCCTGGAAACCGTAGACGAATAAAAATAGCATTCCCTGCGATATTTCTCCAGCAAACTATGGGGCAGAACCATATAACTGACACGGATAGCCGGTGCAATCGCTTTGGAAAAGGTACCTATATAGATTACCTTGTCTCCTCTGTCGGAGGACTGCAGGGATGGGATCGGTTTACCAATGTAGCGGAATTCGCTGTCGTAATCGTCCTCGATCAGATAACGCCCTTCCTGCCGATTGGCCCAGCGAAGCAATTCCGTCCTTCTGCCGATAGGCATCACGATTCCGGTGGGATGATGATGAGAAGGCATTACATAGGCAGCCGTGACATCTTCTTTTTCCAGATAAGTCACCTGCATACCGCTTGTGTCCATGGGCACAGGGACAATGGTGCAGCCACAGGACCGGAAAATCCGATACGCCCTCTTGTAGGTGGGATTCTCCATGGCAATCTTTACATTTTGTCCCAAAAGCTTTTGCAGCAACAAAAGCAGATAGTCATTACCTGCGCCGATCACGATCTGATCAGGACTGCAATTGACACCGCGGGAAGAATGCAGATACCGGCTGATGGTCAGTCTCAGCTCATAGTCTCCCTGAGGTTCCCCCAAAAGATACAAGCTGCTGCTTCCATCACTCAGAACGTTTTTGGTGATCTTTCTCCACACACTGAAGGGAAAGGCACTCATGTCAATCCCGTTAGGCGAAAAATCGCAACCGTCCTCTGCTGCAGTACCATGATTGCCTTTGTCAGCTTTCCGGCTCTCCCCAGTATTCTCCGCATATCCGGTATCCTCTCCTATAGCGGCCATTTCACTGTCCTTATCTCCTTGAACCGTCTCCAGCCTGTACAGTTCCTCCATGCGGCACACAAAGTACCCCCTGTACGGTCTGGATTCAATGTATCCCTCGCTGAGCAGCTGGGCATAAGCCACATCTACCGTACTTCGGGAAACCTGAAGATATTCTGCCAGAGAACGGGTAGAGGGAAGCCTCTCACCACAAAGAAGCTTCCCCTCTCTTATCTCCTGTCTGATATGCTCATATATCTGCTCATACAGACATTTCTCACTATGATTTTGCAATGTAATCGTCAGATCGTACATAGCCTCACTCCGTTATTTAGGAAGGGTGTAGGAACTCTTCAGAGACACAATGCGATTAAATACCATGGCATCCGGTCTGGAATCCTTCGCGTCCACACAGAAGAATCCCTGACGCACAAACTGGAAACTGTCATAAGCCTTCGCTCCCGCAAATGCAGGCTCCAGGAAACATGTCTGAACAGTCAGAGAATTGGGATTCAGGTTCAGACTTCCGTCCTCATTGTAAACACCCTTCTCCTCATCAATGATATTTTCGTACAACCTTGCCTCAGCCTTGATCGCCTCAGACGCCAGTACCCAGTGGATGGTGCCCTTTACCTTACGGCCGTCTGGGCTGTTGCCGCCGCGGGACGCGGGATCGTACGTACAGTGAATCTCTTTGATGTTGCCCTCTTCATCCTTCACGCAGCCGGTGCAAGTGACAAAATAAGCATTCATCAGGCGTACTTCATTGCCCGGGAACATGCGGAAATACTTTTTGGGCGGCACTTCCATGAAATCTTCTCTCTCGATATAAAGTTCTCTTCCGAAAGGCACCTGACGGCTTCCCAGCTCCGGATTCTCCAGATTGTTGGGAACCTCAAGCATCTCTGTCTGTCCTTCCGGATAATTGTCGATGATCAGTTTAACGGGATCCAGAACAGCCATCATACGGGGCTTCTTCGCTTTCAGATCCTCTCTGATACAGTACTCCAGCATGGCGTAATCTACGGAAGAATTGCTCTTGGAGATACCGCACAGATCTACAAACATCTTGATGGACTCCGGTGTAAATCCTCTTCTTCTGAGCGCTGCAATAGAAACCAGACGGGGATCGTCCCAGCCGTCCACGATACCGGTCTCAACCAGCTTCTTGATATATCTCTTGCCGGTAACCACATTGGTCAGATACAGCTTGGCAAATTCAATCTGCTTGGGAGGATTGGGGTATTCCAGCTCCCTTACCACCCAGTCATAGAGAGGTCTGTGATCCTCAAACTCCAAAGTACAGATGGAGTGGGTGATTCCCTCGATAGCATCCTCAATGGGATGGGCAAAATCGTACATGGGATAAATGCACCACTGATCACCGGTGTTGTGATGGGTCATATGAGCCACACGGTAAATAACGGGATCTCTCATATTAATGTTGGGGGAAGCCATATCGATCTTAGCACGCAACACCTTCTCTCCGTCTGCGTACTTGCCGTTCTTCATATCCTCGAACATCTGAAGGTTCTCTTCCACGCTTCTGTCACGGTTAGGATCGTTCTTGCCCGGCTCCTCGAAAGTACCTCTGTACTCACGGATCTCGTCTGCAGTCAAGTCAGACACATAGGCCTTACCCTTCTTGATCAGCTTCACGGCACCTTCATACATCTCACCGAAATAATCGGAGGCAAAGAACAGCCTGTCCTCCCAGTCAGCACCCAGCCACTCAATGTCAGCCTTAATAGACTCCACGAACTCAATCTTCTCCTTGGTAGGATTGGTGTCATCAAAACGCATGTTGAATTTACCGCCGTACTGTTTAGCCAGTCCATAGTTTAACAGTATGCTCTTGGCATGTCCTATATGAAGATATCCGTTGGGCTCCGGCGGGAAACGGGTATGCACTGTGTCATACACGCCCTCAGCCAGATCCTTGTCGATGATCTGCTCAATAAAATTCCTGGAAACCTTCTCTTCCGCTTCCACTTCTGTCGCTATATTCTTATCCATTTCACTCATAAGAATCCCTTGCCTTTCCTGCCGGCAACCTTGTTATTGCCTGATTATCCTTTATCTTATCATAAAGCAGAAAAATAATAAAGTATTTTTGAGAAAAAACGTGCAAACTTCGTTGCTGACTACACTTAGATATCCTCATAGTGCGCCAACGGCAGCGATACCAAATGATGCCTTGCCATATGGTATGAGACTTTTGACATCTGCAAGGCGGATAGAGTGACTTAAAGCAGAAAGATGAAGGAAAAGGAAGTGTTAAAGCCCACAACCACAACAGGTCTGAGGAGCGCAACGCGCGACGAGTTTTGTGGTTGCGGGCTTTGCCCTTAGCTTTCTTTTCGGCCAACTGCCTGCTTTTAGTCACTCTTACTGCCTTGCAACTGCAAAAGCCTTATGCCATATGGGGAACCCCGGTCTCATATATTTGCCGGCGGTGCGCCGTCCCCTCTTAGTGGTGGAACAGTCTGATGCCGGTAAATGCCATAACCATGTTGTACTTGTTGCAGCAATCGATAACTGCATCATCTCTCACGGAGCCGCCGGGCTGTGCGATATATTTTACACCGCTCTTTCTGGCCCTCTCGATATTGTCAAAGAAAGGGAAGAAAGCATCAGAGCCAAGGGTCACATCCTGCATACCGTTAAGCCATGCCCGTTTTTCCTCCGCAGTAAACACAGGAGGCTTTACTTTGAAGGTTCTCTGCCAAGCGCCTTCAGCAAGCACGTCCATGTACTCATCGCCGATATAAAGGTCAATGGCATTGTCTCTGTCAGCGCGGCCGATCTTATCAAGGAACTGCAGATTCAGCACCTGTGGAGCCTGACGCAGATACCAGTTATCTGCCTTCTGTCCGGCTAGTCTGGTACAGTGAATGCGTGACTGCTGACCTGCGCCGATACCGATGGCCTGTCCGCCCTTTACGTAGCATACAGAGTTGGACTGGGTATACTTCAGAGTAATCAGGGAGATCTTCATATCAATCAGAGCTTCCTCCGGAATCTCTTTATTCTCGGTCACAATATTGGAAAGCAGATCGCCGTTGATATCCAGCTCATTTCTGCCCTGCTCAAAAGTGATACCGTACACCTGCTTTCTCTCGATAGGAGCCGGCACGTAGGAGGGATCAATCTGAATCACATTGTAGCCGCCTTTTTTCTTTTCCTTCAGCATTGCCAACGCTTCCTCGGTATATCCGGGAGCAATCACGCCGTCAGAAACCTCACGCTTGATCAGTCTCGCCGTGTCTGCATCACAGATATCGGAAAGTGCGATGAAGTCACCAAAAGAAGACATTCTGTCAGCGCCTCTTGCTCTTGCGTATGCGCAAGCCAGAGGAGACAGTTCACCCAGATCATCCACCCAGTAAATCTTTGCCAAAGTCTCATCCAAAGGAAGACCTACTGCAGCGCCGGCAGGGGATACGTGTTTGAAAGAGGTGGCAGCGGGAAGACCGGTTGCTTCTTTCAATTCTTTTACCAACTGCCAGCCGTTGAAAGCGTCCAGGAAATTGATATATCCCGGCTTACCGTTCAATACGGTTACCGGAAGTTCGCTTCCATCCTCCATAAAAATTCTGGAAGGCTTTTGATTTGGGTTACATCCGTATTTTAACTGCATTTCATTCATGATAAGTTCTCCTTTTACTGATTCTTATTGATGATCTTGGTCTCGTATTTGCCGGTTTCGATATCGATGTAGCGAACGAACAGAGATACCTTGTTTTCCTCGTTCAGATTCTCCCACAGCATCTGGGTGAACGCTTCCATATCATCGTCGATACCCACCAGTTTAGGCTCACCTTCAAAACTGGCAAGGGGATTACCGTCATGCATATATGTGTGGATAAAATGTCCTTCGCCGGCAACGGGCTTATCGTATGTAAAAGTATATCGGTTACAGCAGGAGGGATCTCCGTTATTGCTCTTTAAGATAGACATGGCATAGTCAAACTGACCGCCTTCCACATGGAGCAGGCCGGAGATTCTCGGTGTATAGTTAGGGCCGTCCGGCTCAAACTCTCTGCTGCGGAGGGACTGTTCAAAAGTAAGACCGTCCTTCAGGCCGTCATAAACAGTATCTGTCTGATCTCCGTTGGTCACGATCGTATCATTGCCCAGCACGCGAACCGGCGCATAAATGATCAGGCTGGGATCCTCCAGTTTGGACGGATCAAAGGCCTCTGTGCGGATGCCCTCCCCTTCTGTGCTGAAAATACGGTTGCGGCTGTTGGAGCTTCTTCCCATGATAAAATATGCCGTAACTGCATATTTGCCGTTGGCAGAGCGGCCGATCACAATACCTCTTCCGGGATAAGCATTGGTTGAAAGTTCCTGCTTCAGTGATAACTTTTTCATCTCTCTTCTCCTTATCTTTGCCTTTCGTTTACATTGCTCAATGCCCAAACAAATAACCGCCTGAGCATGCACGATTCCATACGTGTTATGCCCAGGCGGTCGGCTTCTTCTTACTGTCACACTCCCTGTGGGTCATCCCACCGCAGTCACCTGCTTTCCGCCAGTCGTGCAACTCTACTTATATATTACTATCTTTTTCCAAAGAATACAAGCCCGTTCTGCGCAAACTTAATGATCGTCTACACTATAGTTGGGAGCTTCCTTGGTGATGTGGATGTCGTGGGGATGGCTCTCCTTCAGAGATGCAGCTGAAATCTTCACAAACCTACCGGTTGTCTTCAATGTCTCGATATCCTTGGCACCACAGTAACCCATACCGGAACGAAGGCCACCTAACAGCTGGAATACGGTATCCTCCACGCTTCCCTTGTAGGCAACACGTCCCTCTACACCTTCGGGAACAAGTTTCTTGGCATTCTCCTGGAAATAACGATCCTTACTTCCGTTTTCCATAGCAGCAATGGATCCCATGCCTCGGTATACCTTATATTTTCTGCCCTGGAACAGTTCGTACTCTCCCGGGCTCTCCTCACAACCTGCAAACATACTACCCATCATGCAGACATTGCCGCCTGCTGCAATGGCCTTGGTCACATCTCCGGAGTATTTGATACCGCCGTCTGCAATAATAGGCACACCATATTCCTTTGCCACATTGTAGCAGTCCATGATAGCGGTGATCTGGGGAACACCAATACCTGCAACCACACGGGTAGTACAGATGGATCCGGGACCGATACCAACCTTAACGGCATCTACGCCGGCTTCGATCAGAGCCTTGGTAGCCTCTCCCGTAGCAACGTTACCTGCTATTACCTGCAATTCAGGATATTTTTCCTTGATCATCTTTACACAGGTAAGTACATTTTGGGAATGTCCGTGGGCACTGTCAAGAACGATAACGTCCACTTTGGAAGCTACTAATGCAGCTACGCGATCCAGAACATTTGCAGAAATACCCACAGCAGCGCCACAGAGCAGTCTGCCCTGTGCATCCTTGGCTGCAAGAGGATATTTCACAGCTTTCTCTATATCTTTGATAGTGATGAGACCCTTTAAGTTATAATCCTTGTCCACAATGGGGAGCTTCTCTTTTCTCGCCTTAGCCAGAATCATCTTGGCTTCTTCCAGAGTGGTTCCCTCGGGAGCGGTGATCAAACCTTCACTGGTCATGGATTCTTTGATCTTCTTGGTGAAATCTGTCTCAAACTTAAGGTCACGGTTGGTAATGATACCTACCAGCTTACGTCCTTCCGTAATAGGAACACCGGAAATGCGGAACTTGCCCATGAGCGCATCTGCATCTGCCAGAGTGTGCTCCGGAGTCAGGGAGAAAGGATCTGTGATAACACCGTTCTCGGAACGTTTTACCTTGTCCACCTCTTCTGCCTGCGCTTCAATAGACATATTTTTGTGAATAATACCAATACCACCCTGTCTTGCCATCGCAATTGCCATGCGATGCTCAGTTACGGTATCCATACCGGCACTCATAACCGGAATGTTCAGTTTGATCTTCTTCGTAAGCCAGGTGGTAACGTCCACCTGATTGGGAACTACCTGAGAATACGACGGCACCAGCAGCACGTCGTCAAATGTAATGCCTTCACCGATAATTGTACCCATTTTTTTATCCTCGCTTTCTTCTTAAATATGATATTGTTTACTAAAAAATTTGTAATTTGATAGATGATAACAAATTAGTAAGTTCATGTCAAGATACAAATTGTATAAAAGAACTTCACAGGAA
>JAZNMF010000090.1:0-12983 GCA_045579545.1 Acetatifactor sp.
TGTTTTTGATTACCGGGAATTGATTTACTCATGGGTACCTCTTTCTACTGCGGATAGGAGGTATCATAATCATACAGGGTAATCACCCAGAGTGTAAGACTAAATTCAGCATAGGGGTGGAATTTAGTTTTTCACTCAAAGTGATTATAAAAACTATTGAATATTTATTGACAAGAACTGGTGTTTGGATTATAATTATATTGCCTTACAAATTTGTTGTAGGGGATGGGAATTGTTGTCAACAGTTCTATGACAAACTCGTATAAGAATGTCTGAAACTGTCCGTCTGAATTGATGACCATACAGGTCAGCAACCATAAGATGATAGTATGGAACATGACACTAACCTCCTTCTTAGTTGTTATTATACCACAATTAAGTATTGCGATTAACAGGATGGCTGGCAATCACAAATAAAGGCATAGGCCTTTCATATGATTACTAAGTAAAAAGGTATACCCACCGGCTAAGGAATGCTATCCTCCATGTCGGTGGGTATTGCATTTAGGGGAAATATTATGAATGTACAAGAATGGATTCGGAATCCTAAAACAATTCGGAAGAGCCAAAAGACATATGCTCATTTTGATCACAGAATAGATATTAATAAGGTTGCTTCGTTTATTCAAAATCCAGAGAATATTATAACGTATGGATTTTATCCATTTATCCATTATACGATGGAAATGGATAAATATAATAAGGATACAGGGAAAGTAACCAAGAAAAGAGAAATATGTTACGCTGCGCATATGGACAGATGCATATATCAGTATTACTCATTTGTGTTGAACGAACACTATAATCAGAGGATAAAGCAAGATGGAATAGAAAAAGTGCCCGTGGCATATAGGACTGATTTGAAGGATAGTAATATTCAATCTGCAAAAAAGGCATTTGATTTCATTAAAAATCATCCAAAATGTTATGTGATGATTGGTGATTTTACAAATTTCTTCGATAATTTGGATCATCGGTATTTAAAACAACAATGGTGTAGTTTGCTAAAAATGGAACAATTGCCGAAAGATCATTATGCTGTATTTAAGAACATAACTCGTTATAGTAAATGGGAATTGGATGATTTATTGGAGTTAAATGGACTACCAAATTCGGACAGTGGAAGAATATCATTAAACAAGAAGAAGGTGGTACTCACTAAAGAAGAATATAAAAGAAATAGAGGGCATATTGAAAAAAATAAATTGGCATATGGTATTCCGCAAGGATCCCCAATAAGTGCAACATTAGCTAATGTTTATATGCTTGATGCTGATAAACTTATCAATGAAAAGGTGTTGGAACATAATGGATTTTATATGCGTTACAGTGATGATTTTATGATAGTGTTGCCTGAGCAGGAAGGATACGAAATTTTTCAGGAGGTAATTGAAATAATTAAAGGCATACCGAATCTTTATTTGGAGAATAAAAAGACACAGTTCTTTCGTGTGGATTTACCGTCGGTAATAAATGTAAGTAGGGAATTTGCGGCTGATGCAGATGATTCCAAAAAGAAAATTAACTTTTTGGGATTTTCTTATGACGGCAAATATATATCAGTTCGAGCTAAAACAGTTGGCAAATATTATTATCGTATGAACAGAAAGGCAAAAGCTATAGCTGGTAATAAAGATATGGTGGGTGCTGATAATCTTTACAAAAGATATTCTGAAAGAGGTGCTACTGGAAAGAGAGGGAATTTTTTTACATACATAAATAATGCAGAAAAAGAGTTTGGTAAAGAAGAAAAGATACGTCATGATGTTAGAAGACATATGAGCAAAATAAGGAAGCGGTTAAAACAAGGGGAATAATTTTTGACGTAACTAAACTGGTACTACATATGTTGTAAATAATATGGATTATGATAAAAGATTAAATTGCACTAAGGAGAATATGGATGGATAAAAGCGAACAAAGGCGGAAGAAGAATACCAAAAGTATAAGGATTATGTTTACTGCTGTTTAGGTGGCGAATAAACAGATGAATTTATTGGAGGAAATATATGGTAATATCATTTATTAAAGAACACAAATGGTTAAGTACAGTATTTATATTAAGCATTATTCTTATCTTGAAAAATTCATCTATACCATATGTTATAGAGATGCCTTTGTTAATTACGTTGATTTTTGATGAACCGGAACATGATTTTGGGAGAGAGGTTGCAAATGTAATTGATATTTTTACTACGGCATATGTAACAAGTTTAATCTTTTACTATTTTATTGATTATGTACCGGCGCAAAGAAAGAAGAAACAGGCAGATGAAATTATAACCCCACAACTAGACAATATTGGTAGATACATGGGGGAACTTATAGCATTAATTGAATATGTGATAGAAAAACAACAATTAGATTATCGTGAAAATGAGTATGTTTCAGATCAAATCAGAATTGAAAACGAGGAAATCTATTGTCATAGATTATGTTATGAAGAGGATAAGGAAATAGAAAACTATGCATATCCATATATTGTTTTGAATGATTGCGACAAATTGAGGCGATTGATTTTAGAAAAAAGCCAATATATTAGTTCAATTCCTGTGTTCAGTTATTGTGACGAGAGATTGATTCAAATTATATCAGAAATTCAATTGTCAGATTTGTTAAAAATATTACCTGATAACAATCCGTTTTCTAGTCTTGGGAAAAATATCACATATTTTGGAATTGGGAAGGGATTCTTAGACTTTAAAAATATATATGAAAAATTCAAAGAAATTACAGGGTATAAATACAGTTTTAAATTATTAGGAATAGCACAAGAGGAAATAAAAGAGTACCAAGAGAATTTTGCAGAAGCGATAAAGCAGTATCCAGAATTGTTGAAAATATTAATGAGTACAAAAGTGGACTCATAGAAGGTAGGAAATGAGATTTTGGAAATTTGCTAATATTATAAAGAATAAGCAGCACTTTATTTCTGCAAATTGTACCCCTTACCTTTTCTATCGTTAAAAGGTTCAAAAATCGCGGTAGTCTGCACCCCCTAAACGGACTACCGATTGACTACTGCAGACTACTACACTTGGTCTCAAATTGCCGTATTTTGCCACTTTCATTACAGTTTACGGAAAACTGTCAGTCTTGAAGAAAGTCAAATAAGTGCGTAAAATAGGGCAAAACGAGGCATTTCAGAAGGAAAAATAAAATGATAAAAGTCCTCTTTATCTGCCATGGCAACATCTGTCGTTCCCCCATGGCAGAATTCCTCTTAAAGCACCTGACCACCCAACTCCACATCCTCTCCCTATTCTCCATCGCCTCTGCGGCCACCAGCACCGAGGAGATCGGCAACCCCGTGCATCCCGGCACCCGCAACAAGCTGCGCAGCTTGGGTATCTCCACGGAGGGCAAATACGCCCGTCAGATGACGAAGCGGGATTATGAGGAATATGACTATCTGATCGGCATGGATCAGTGGAACATCCGGAATATGCTGCGGATCACCGGAGGGGATCCGCAGGGGAAGATTTGCAGGTTGCTGGATTTTAC
Source organism: Acetatifactor sp. (assembly GCA_045579545.1). GTDB lineage: Bacteria > Bacillota > Clostridia > Lachnospirales > Lachnospiraceae > Acetatifactor. Next base: position 3,505 of record JAZNMF010000090.1, read on the forward strand.
GGAGCGGCCCCGGGATATAGCAGATCCTTGGTATACCGGAGATTTTGAGGAGACCTACAATGATATTCTGGAGGGCTGTGAGGCCTTTCTGGAGCATTTGGGCTTTGGTAAAAAATCAAAATAAGATAGTAATTCAGTCCGCCGTTACGGCGGACAACTTATCGTAAGCGGCGAAAGGTTTGCTATCTGCGGCAGAGGATTTGCAGGGAGCGGCTTTACCTATCGGTAGATCCGGCCGGGCATCCCGGTTCCGATAACATCGTAAGAACCGGCGCGGTAATCCCCGGAACCCGACAAACCGCAACAACTCAGACAGATTTCCGGATAAAAACGAGATAAAATGTGAGGAGATAACATATGATTCGCACAGTGATTTTTGATATGGATGGGACGCTGATCGATACGGAGAAGATCTACCGGATCTTTTGGCCCAAGGCCATGGAACATTTTGGATATGAGATGACGGAGGAACAGTGGCTTCAGCTGCGGAGCCTTGGCAGGCCTTTCGGGCTGGCCAAGCTGAAGGAGTGGTACGGCGAGGATTTTGATGATACGGCCGTGCGCGCTTATCGCAATGAGATCATGAACGCATATATTGCCGAGAACGGCATTGAGAGAAAGCGTGGGGCGGTAGAACTTCTGACCTGGCTGAAGGAGCGGGGCTATACTTGTGCCATCGCCACAGCAACGGATCCTGTGAGGACGGAGCAGTACTTAAAAATGGTGGGGCTCAGGGAGTTTTTTGACCGGGTGATCAGTGCGCACATGGTGAAGGAGGGAAAGCCGTCGCCGGATGTCTATCTGTATGCCTGCGAGCAGCTGGGGCAGAGGCCGGAGGACTGTATGGCGGTGGAGGATTCGCCCAACGGCGTGACGTCCGCATACCGCGCGGGCTGTAAGGTGGTGATGGTGCCGGATGCGACGCAGCCGGACGAGGAGCTGGAGGCTATGCTGTATGGCAAGGCGGACTGCCTGACGGATATCATCGGAATATTGGAACAGTAAATAGTGGCAATAGTGCCTTGCATTTTCAGGTGCTGTGTGTTACTATTTTAACGATAGAGACAGTGTCGTAAGAGGGGGATTCTGCGGATTTCCCATTGCATCAGAAAAGCGCGCCGCGCAGAGTATATTGCGGCGGAGAATCTTGCGATGCCGGTGATCGGAGAGAAATAGAAGGTGCCTGCGGGCAGAAAGGACATAAGAAAATGAATAAGAGTTTTGACGAGATCATCTCAAAAGTAAAAGAGTGCGGCAAGAAGACCGTTGCGGTTGCTGCAGCTCAGGATGTGGCAGTGCTGGAGGCGGTAAAGGAAGCGAAGGCAAGAGGCATTGCGGATGCAATTCTGGTAGGTGACGAGGCCAAGATCCGCGCACTGGCAGCAGATCTGAACATGGATCTGGAGGGATTTCAGATCATCGATGAGCCGGATATGGTGCAGGCATCCTTGAAGGCTGTGAAGCTGGCTCATGACGGTGTGGCTGACATGTACATGAAGGGTATCATCGACACTAAGAACTTCCTTAAGAGCGTGCTGGATAAGGAAGTGGGCTTAAGAACCGGCGGCGCCCTTTCCCATGTGGCTGTTTTTGATATTCCCGGCATGGAGAAGCTGCTGTTTTTGACTGACGTGGCATTTATGACATACCCCACTCTGGAGGATAAGGTGAATATTATCAGGAATACCATTCCCGTATGTAAGGCGTGCGGCGTTGACGTTCCCAAGGTGGCTCCTCTGGCAGCAGTTGAAGTGGTGAATCCTAAGATGCCGGTAACGGTGGAAGCTGCTGAACTCACAAAGATGTGGGAGGAAGGTCAGATCACCGATTGTATCGTGGACGGACCTTTGTCTCTGGATCTGGCTATCGATCCGGAAGCTGCCAAGCATAAAGGCGCTACCGACCGTAAGATCCAGGGTGATGCAGATGTGCTGCTGTTCCCGGATATCCATGCGGGCAACCAGGTTTACAAGGCCATCGTTCACATGGTTCCCAATGTAAAGAACGGATGTATTCTGACCGGTACCAAGGTTCCCGTTATTCTGACCAGCCGTTCCGATACCTTCGAGACCAAGGTAAATTCCATTGCACTGGCAGCAGTTGTAGCAGAAGAGATGAAAAATCAGTAAATGATATATGGCTGCCGCGGGCAGCAGAAGGAGGACAATATGTCTATCAAAAGCTTAATCATCAATCCCGGCTCAACCTCCACCAAGATCGGTGTTTTTGAGGATGAGACACTGTTATTCGAAGAAACCTTAAGGCATTCCACTGAGGAGATCAGTCAGTATGCAACCATCGTAGATCAGAAGGATTTTCGCAAGAAGATCATCACCGATCTGTTGGATTCCAAGAATTTTGATCTGAAGAGTCTCGATGTGATCGTAGGCCGTGGCGGTATGTTAAAGCCCATCCCCGGCGGTACTTACGCAGTGACAGATGAGCTGATTGCTGATCTGAAAGCCGGCGTGTCCGGACAGCATGCGTCCAATCTGGGCGGTATTCTGGCACGTGAGATCGCTGATTCCATCGGTGTTCCCTCTTACATTGTGGATCCCGTAGTAGTGGATGAGCTGATGCCCATCGCCAGATACTCCGGTGTTCCCGAGCTTCCCCGTGTCAGCATTTTCCACGCACTGAACCAGAAGGCAGTGGCTAAGAGATATGCAGCTGAGACCGGCAAAGCATATGAGTCTCTTCGTCTGATCGTTGTACATATGGGTGGCGGTGTGTCCGTTGGCGCACATGTGGACGGCAGAGTAATCGATGTATTTAACGCCTTGGACGGCGACGGTGCATTTTCTCCTGAGCGTGCAGGCGGCGTGCCCAGCGGTGCCCTGATCAAGATGTGCTTCTCCGGCAAATATACCGAGAAGGAAGTGTACAAGAAGATCGTAGGCAATGGCGGCTTCAATGCTTACCTGGGAACCAACGATATGCGTGAAGTGACCAAGATGGCTAACGGCGGCAACGCTGAGGCGGCAGAGGCCAAGGAGGCATTCCTTCTTCAGGTCGCAAAGGATATCGGATCCATGGCTTGCGTGCTGAACGGTAAAGTGGATCAGATCATCGTGACCGGCGGTATCGCTTACGGCGCAGATGTGATCGCAGCTCTGAAGGAGAGAGCCGGTTGGATCGCTCCGTTCACCGTTTATCCCGGCGAGGATGAACTGCTTGCATTGGCACAGGGCGCACTGCGCGTGATGACCGGTGCTGAAAAAGCAATGGAATACTAAGAAATGAATAAGCAAGCCCCCTCCAGGGTGCGCTGTTTCTGATGATAACGGCAGCCGTGGAGGGGGTTTTTAGAACCAGTGTGAAAAGAAAGGATAGACGAGTGAAGGCAAAAAAAAGTGTGTGGCACAGTATGGCGCCCATGAAACTGATAGTAAGCGGATATTGTCTGATTATTCTGCTGGGGACACTGCTCCTTGCGCTTCCCGGTGCCACAAAGGGTCCGGGTGCAACTTCGGTTACAGACTGTTTCTTTACGGCAACCTCCGCTACCTGTGTGACAGGTCTGATACGGTTTGATACGGCGACCCATTGGACATTATTTGGCCAGCTGGTGATTTTGAGTCTGATTCAGATTGGTGGAGTGGGCTTTATGACTATTGCCATTGTAATCTTGGCTTTCACAAAACGCAAAATCACTTTGAGTCAGCGGTCCATCATGCAGAATTCCATCTCAGCGCCACAGATAGGCGGAATCGTTCGGATGTCCAAGTTTATTGCGTTGGGAACCTTGTGCATTGAAGGAATCGGTGCCGTATTATTGAGCTTTGATTTTATTCCGCGCTTTGGCTGGGGGAAAGGAATCTATTACTCGGTTTTTCATTCGGTGTCGGCTTTTTGCAATGCCGGTTTTGACCTGATGGGCAGTGAGACGGGAGAATTTTCTTCCCTCACAGGCTTTGCGGGCAACTGGTATGTGAATCTGGTGATCTGTCTGTTGATCTTTATCGGTGGCCTTGGTTTTTTTGTCTGGCATGATTTGAAAAGTAAAAGGTTTCGGTTCCGGAAGCTGAATCTCCAGAGTAAAATGGTACTCTGCATCAGTGTGGGCTTAGTGTTTTTTGGGGCTTTAGCAATTTTTGTTTTGGAAAATAATCATACAATGCTCTTTGGAATGCCATTGCAGGAAAAGGCGCTGGCCGGTTTGTTCCAGTCGGTTAGTGCCAGAACCGCCGGATTCAATACAGTGGATCTGGCGGCTATGACGGATGCCGGCAAGATGGTAATGATCTGTCTGATGCTTATTGGTGGGTCTACGGGTTCTACGGCGGGCGGTATCAAGACCACAACCTTTTGGATTCTGTGTGTCAGTATCTTCGCAACGTTCCGGCGCAAGAAGAACATAGAGGCCTTTGGCAGAAGAATGGACGAAGGGATCACCAGAACGGCTTCTTGTGTATTTATGACGTATTTGTTGCTCGTGGTTTCCGCTGCCGTGGTAATCTCGGCGGTAGAGGGTCTTCCTATGATAACGGCCCTGTTTGAGACCGGATCCGCCATGGCGACGGTTGGCCTTTCCTTTGGAGTGACTCCGGCTTTGGGTATGTTTTCCAAGCTTCTGATTGCGTTTTTGATGATCTGCGGCAGAGTGGGATCCATCACCATGCTGCTGGCGTTTTCGTCGGAGAAAAAGATAATTTCGTCCAGTTACCCGCTGGAAAAGATTCAGGTAGGATGAAGCATTTCTGCATTTGCAGAAGAATAAAAGAATGGAGGAGATGTGTTCATGGCAGTTTATTATGTGGATTTCAATGCGGCAGAGGGTGGAAAGGGGCTTGCCTGCGAGGATCCCATCAATAAAGTGGGTTTTGAAAAAAGCGGAGACCGTGTGCTGTTTCGGCGGGGAAGTGTGTTCCACACCTGGATCTCAGCCAGGGACGGTGTGTACTATGGTGCATACGGAGAAGGGGAGAACCCTGTTTTTTCCGGCTCTGTTAATCTGAGTTCTCCTGATATGTGGGAATGCGCAGGGGAGAATATATGGCGGTGCACTGCCGTGACACAGACAGATGCGGCAAATTTTGTGTTTGACCATGGGAAATCATTTGGTACTTTGCGGTGGACGAAAGAGGATCTTTCGGAAAATGGGGATTTCTATGACGAACGCTGTAAAAATCCTTATGAACCGTGGGAGAAGGAAAACGGCGCACTTTATCTGTATTGTAAAGGCAATCCGGCTGAGGTTTATGAGGATATTGAATGTGTGCAAAAAGCCAGTGTATGGCTTATGGAAGTTGCCAATCATATGACGGTTGAAAATATCACATTTATGAACAGCGGGGTGCACGCAATTGCAGGCGGACGCGGTGGAAGGAATGTGACTATCAGAAATTGCAGATTCTTGAACATCGGCGGATCAGTCTGGAGTAAACCCTTAAAGATCCGTTTCGGCAACGCGGTGGAATTTTGGAATGTTGCAGAAAATGTTCTGGTAGAAAATTGTGAGTTTGATCAGATTTATGATTCCTGTGTTACACATCAGGGAGGGGATAACTGTCAGGTGCCGGTAAATATTGTTTTCCGTGGGAATCGATTTTCCAATTATGGGATGGGTGCCTATGAGTGTCGTGACCGGATGCCGGCAGGCGGCGTTTTTAGCGGAAATATTTGTCGCAATGCAGGTTGTGGATTTGCAATGCAGGGGGACACCAACCCGAGAAAGTCTGAAATCTGGCCGCAGCCCATGGGGCATCATATTTTTATCTGGAAAATTGAAAGTCCAAGCGAAGGAGGCAGATTGTTGATCGAAAACAATCTGTTCGGGGATGCACCCTGTGGTGCAGCTGTCTACTCCATTATTGATCCGGAGGCGGAAAAACAGATTACTTTTTGTGACAATCAGTACGAAGGGGACTTTTTGATCCCGGACAGGCTGAGTGGGGAAGCATAGTTGCAAGAGTCGTTGTATTAAGGAGCGTAAGAGATGAAAAACATACTGATCATAGGTTTGGGACGTTTCGGGCGTCATATGGCGCAGAAATTTATTGAGAACGGTCATGAGGTCTTGGCCATTGACGATAGGGAAGAGCGTGCAGACGCGGCCATAGGGATGATTCAACAGGTTCTGATCGGTGATGCTACCGATGAGCGGTTTATGGAGAGCCTCGGTATCCGTAATTTTGATCTGGCGGTGATTGCGATTGGGGAGGATTTCCAGAGTGTGCTGGAGATTACGGTACTTCTGAAGGATCTTGGCTGTAAGTACATTGTGGCAAGAGCAACAAGGGATGTGCATAAGAAGCTGCTTCTTCGAAACGGTGCCGATTATGTGGTCTATGCAGAGCGTGAGATTGCAGAGAGGCTTGCCATCAAATTTGGCGCGGACAATATTTTTGACTATGTGGAACTGACACCGGAGATCGGGATTTACGAGATAGCTGTTCCGAAGAAATGGGTGGGAAGAAGTATTTTGGAGTTATCCATCCGCACGAAATATCACATCAGTGTTCTGGCGACCAAGAAAGACAATCAGATTTATCCGCTGCCGCATCCGAATCGTGTGTTTGATGAGGAGGAAAGCATCATGGTTATGGGTAAGTTTGAGGACGTGAATAAAATTAAGTAAAAGTTTATAAAAACCCCGTCCCGGATATGACAGGTTACCTTGTCTGTTTGACAGATAACATTTCAGCCGGGCGGGGCTTTTGCTTTGCCATTCTGTATTTTCGATGAGTTACAGAGGGAAGTTAAAGTAGCGCACTGCGTTGTAGTAGGAGATGTCTCTTACGATCTCCTCCAGAATCTCCATGTCTGCGGGGAATTCGCCGTTTTCTACCCAGTTGCCGATCAGGTTGCACAGGATGCGGCGGAAGTATTCGTGTCTGGTATAAGACAGGAAGCTTCTGGAGTCTGTGAGCATGCCCACAAAGCCGGAGAGGTTGCCGAGGCTTGCCAGGGAGAGCATCTGATCCTGCATGCCGATCTTGTGATCGTTGAACCACCAGGCGCTTCCCTGCTGGATCTTGGCCACTGCGGTGGAATCCTGGAAACAGCCTAAGATGGTGCCGATGGCCTGATTGTCGTTGGGATTCAGGCTGTAGAGGATGGTTCTGGGCAGCTGGTCGGTCTCGTTCAGCGCGTTCAGGAAGTCTGCCAGCTGGGCAGAGGGAGTATAGTTGCTGATGCAGTCAAATCCTGTATCGGGTCCCAGTTTCTTGTACATCAGCTTGTTGTTGTCGCGCTTACAGCCGTAATGAAGCTGCATGGTCCAGTTCATTCTGTGGCATTCGCGGCCCATGAAAACCATGAATGCAGTCTTATACTTTGCTTCTTCCTCTTTGGAAAGGGCCTCGCCGCGCAGTCTCTTGTCGAAGATCACAGCCACCTCCACATCGGAAGCGGGCGCATACATCACGTATTCCAGACCGTGGTCTGATACATTGCAGCCCATGGAGGCAAAAAATGCCATCCGGTCAGTGAGCGCTGATTTCAGGTCCATAAAGGTAGAGATCTGTTCCATGCCTGCAGCTTTCGCCAGCTTTGCCAGATAATCGGTAAAGTCGGGCTTCTCGATATTCATAGCCTTGTCAGGTCTCCATGCGGGAAGCACCAGCACGTCAAAGCTCTCGTCCTCTGCGATGGCCTTGTGCCATTCCAGAGAATCGATGGGATCGTCTGTGGTGCACACCAGCGTCACATTGCTCTGTTTGATCAGATTGCGGGCACTCATGGAGGGCTCTTTTAACTTGGCATTGCACAGATTCCACACCTCGTCGGCGGTTTTCCGGCTCAATACGCCCTCGTAGCCAAAATACCTGCGAAGCTCCAGATGGCTCCAGTGGAACAGGGGATTGCCGATGGCTTTCCCGATGCACTCCGCCCACTTTACAAACTTTTCATAGTCTGACGCGTCGCCGGTGATATATTTTTCTTCCACGCCGCAGGAGCGCATAAAGCGCCATTTATAGTGGTCTCCGCCCAGCCATACCTGGGTGATATTGTCAAACTGACGGTCCTCCGCAATCTCTCTGGGATTGATGTGGCAATGATAATCCAGAATAGGTGTGGTCTCCGCAAAGTCGTGATACAGTCTCTTGGCGGTTTCTGTTTCTAACAGAAAATCTTTGTCCATAAATGCTTTCATTTCAGGTCTCCTTATCTGCTCATAGCGTCGGCAACTGCGGAACGTGATCCGCGGCGCCGGATGCAAAATTAAGCTTATTTAGATTGTAACCAATTTTTGTCCGATTTTCAAGTACGGCTGTAATTAATTTGATGGTTGGAACACGGGTGTTGTAAATTTACAATAAAATTCATCATATTCTGCGTAAGCTATTTTCAAACAAATTTCAGTGTGCTAAAGTTTATATGAATAGGATACCTTCAATATGGTTTTGGATGTTAAAAAAGGAATCCGAATTGATTAAATAAGTAAATTCCGATTGGCATGGAGGGTTGTAGATGAAAAAATACTTTGTTGTCAGTTTGATCAAAAACGGTATTTTGGGCGGCGGCATTGTGGCTGATCAGGAGGCGATTACTTACCGTACAGGCAAGGTGACAATACCCCGGGAATACAGGCATCTGGTAATGAAATATGGAGATATTTGCGAAGTGACAACCGGCCGGCTCTTTATATTGCCGACGGTCTTGGTAAGGATGCGAAATGGAGAAGAATATAAGTTTGCTGTGTTCTTTGGGAGAAAACGTTTTGTAGATACACTTAAAGAAATGGGTGTTGATGCATAAATGAGAAGTTGGCAAAGGAGTGAGAGGGTATGAGTATTTGCAGGTTTATTGCTTCGGATATACCTTTGACAGAGTTTGCACCGTTACAAGAATATCCTGTTAAAATGGATATAGACAAAGGAATAATAGAAGATGGCGGTGCAGACGATAACTATTATTTAATATCTTTTGATAGTGTCAAAGATTATACAGACAAAGATTATAGTGTTAATCTTGAATGGGATTATACCGATGGCAGAGCAGAACCAATCGCTGAATACATAAGAACTGCTTTGAAGAAAACGGTTAGTATTGAGTTTTGGAATGTGTGGTTAATGGATTTCTACGAATATGAGGACAGACCTTATATTCACAGAAAAACAATTTCCATTAGCGAATTAACAATAGAGCATATCAAAGAGATTAACAGTGCTGCAATTTGGAACGCTCCGGACAAAAGGTACCCCGAAAGGCCATCTTTTTATTGCTTGACAATAACAAGAGAAACGAATCCCGATTTATAATAAATCCCATTCTCGGCATAAAAATAACACAATGATATGGATGCGTTCAGCGCATTTCCTATAAATCATCCTACATAAAAACTCCCCGCATAATATCCGGCAATTTTGTCAGAAACCTGTAGCAGGTGGCGGCCGGATATACTGTGGGATATAAGGCCCTTGAAAAACGCCGGCGCTTAGCGAGGGCAGGCAAAACCGCAGGTTTTGTCTCGAGCTTAGCGTCCGCTGCGATTTTTCACGGAGCGAGAGCGTGCCTTATATTCCATAGTATAT
>JAZNMF010000091.1:0-37924 GCA_045579545.1 Acetatifactor sp.
AAACCTTTTCCATATTCACGATTCCCTCGGCATCCGTGAGTACCCTTGCGTCCTCCTTGTCAGGAGTCTGCGGCTGTTCCTCGATCAGTTCAAAAATTCTGGAGGCACAGACGATCGCATTCTGCAGTTCCGTTACCACACCGGAAATCTCATTAAAAGGCTTGGTGTACTGATTGGCGTAACTTAAAAAACAGGAAAGCTGTCCCACGCTGATGCCCCCTGCCAGGGACACAAAGGCACCGATAATCCCTACTCCCGCATATACTACGCTGTTTACGAAGCGGGTAGACGGGTTCGTGATGGACGAAAAGAAAATCGCTTTCAAGGAGCATTTTTTCAATCTCTCATTGATCTCTTCAAACTGCTCTATCACCGCCTCTTCTCTGGAAAAACTCTTGACGATCTTCTGATTTCCGATCATCTCTTCGATCAGAGCCGTCTGCTCTCCCCTGGTCTGGGACTGAAGCCGGAACATACTATGGGTCCTTGTGGCAATAAACTTTGCCACAAGAAAGGATAAGGGCGTGATGCACACTACTACCAAAGTGATGGGCACGTTGGTCATCAGCATAAATCCCAAGGTTCCTACAATTGTAATGACACCTTTAAACAGCTGCGTAAAGCCCATGAGCAGTCCTTCTGCAAAGGTATCCACATCTGCGATCACGCGGCTCACAATATCACCGTATGATTTGGAATCCAGATATTTCAGAGGAAGGATTTCCAGCTTGTGAAAGGCATCTTCCCTGATATCCTTCACCACGTGAAAGGTAATATAATTATTGCAGGTATTCATCACCCACTGCCCGATGGCAGTAAGCACCATCACAACAGCTATGATTTTCAGGATGCGAAGGATACCGGCCATATCCACAGAGCCCTTGTCTACAATCAGGTCCACCGCTTCACCGGTTAATATGGGAATATAGAGAGTCAGCGCAACAGTGACCGCCGCCAGCAAAAGAGACAGTATCACCCAAAGATTGTACTTGCGGATATATCGAAGTACCTTCATGATCGTGGATTTTTGATTCATAAACCACTGCCCCCTTTCTGAGATTCCTTATGGTCCTTCACTTTCGGCCCCTTTTCATCCGGGAACTGAGAATAATAAATCTCCTGATATACATCGCATTTTTCTAAAAGTTCTTCATGTGTACCCAGACCCGCCAGTTCTCCGTCAGAAAGCACAAGAATCTGATCTGCGTGCATGATACTGGAAGCACGCTGGGAAACAATAAAAGTGGTGGTTTCCTTATTAATCTGCTGCAAAGCCGCCCGCAGTTTTGCGTCTGTTGCATAATCAAGGGCCGAAGCACTGTCATCCAGAATCAGGATATCCGGCTTTCGCACCAGGGCTCTCGCAATGGTCAGCCTCTGCCTCTGACCGCCGGAAAAATTCTTACCGTTCTGGGAAACCTGTGCATCCAACATTCCCGGTTTTCCTTCTACCACTTCTTTGGCCTGGGCAGTTTCCAGAGCTGCCCAAAGGTCTTCGTCTGTCGCATTCGGATTCCCCCAAAGCAGATTACTCCTGATCGTCCCCTTAAACAGAACAGCCTTTTGAGGGACAACGCCAATCCTCGCTCTGAGCGCCTGATCAGAGAGGGACGCAATGTCCACACCTTCCAGCCGGATCTGGCCTTCTGTGGCCGGATAAAATCCGGGAATCAGATTGATCAAAGAGGTTTTGCCGGAGCCGGTACCACCAATGATACCGATGGTCTGCCCTTTTTGGACAGAAAAAGAAATGTTCTCAAGCGTCTTATCCCCTGCACCCTCATAGGTCAAAGATACATGGTCAAATTCCAAAAACGGTGCCTCTTTTATGTTAACACGGTCCGGTGAATCCACAGCTTTATCCTGCACCTCGTCACCAATGTCAAACACCTGCGTGACACGGTTGGCGCAGGCCAGAGACTTAGTAACGAGAATGCTCAGATCAGCCAATTTCACAAGTTCTATGAGAATCTGTGACATATAATTGATGATCGCCACAACCTGCCCCTGAGACAGATTACCCACATTGACCTGGATAGCACCTACATAAATCAACGCAATGAGAGCTCCATTGACAATGACATATGTCACGGGATTCATGCAGGCACTGATCTTACCCACAAACGTCTGAAGAGCTGCAAGTGCTCTGTTATTCTCCCGGAAACGTTCTTCCTCCACTGCTTCCTGATGAAATGCCCGAATCACTCTGGCACCGGTCAGGTTCTCTCTGGTAATTCCCAGCACCTTATCTAGAGCTGCCTGCACTTTGCTGTACATAGGAATCGTAAGCAACATGATCCCGAATACAACTATCGCAAGAAGAGGGATTGCCACTACAAAAATCAGCGCGCTCTTTACATCGATGGTAAAGGCCATGATCATGGCACCGAACACAATGATCGGTGAACGCAAAAACAGGCGGAGAACCATATTCACACCGGACTGCACCTGGTTCACATCGCTGGTAATTCTGGTGATCATGGTAGAAGTTCCGGCCTTGTCAATATTTCTGAAACTCAGACTCTGAATATGAGCAAACAGTGCACTTCTGAGGCCGGTTGCAAAACCAACCGCTGCTCTGGCAGCAAAAAACTGGGCCGTGATGGCACTTACCAGACCGATCAGACCAAGGCCAAGCAGACACAAACCCATCAAGCCTATGTAGGTCTTATCATTGTTTGCAATCCCGCGGTCAATGATACCCGCCATGACAAGGGGTACAAACAGTTCAAAAAAGGCCTCAAGCAGTTTAAAAAGCGGTGCCAGAACACATTCTTTTTTGTAATCCTTTAAATAGATCAATAGTCTTCTCATTAAAACTCCCATGCAAGCCGGAAAATCCGTTCTGCTATAAATGATTAAAATTCAGCCCGACAGAACGCTCTGCCGGGCCGCAATTTTCTCAAAAGTACATAAAACTTATTCTTCTACCGGAACACAACTCAGATACAACTCATCCAGCTGTTTCTCATCTACCACATCCGGCGCATTGGTCATAAGACAGGAAGCATCCTTTACCTTAGGGAATGCAATTACTTCACGGATACTCTCAGCCTTCACCAGGAGCATTACGAAACGGTCAAGACCGATTGCCAGTCCTGCGTGCGGGGGAACACCGTACTTGAATGCATTCAGCAGGAAACCGAATCTGTCATAAGCCTGCTCTTTGGTAAAGCCCAGCACCTCAAACATCTTCTCCTGCACATCATTCTGGAAAATTCTCACACTGCCGCCGCCAAGCTCTACACCGTTCAGAACGATATCGTAAGCCTTTGCACGAACTCTGCCGGGATCGGTGTCAAGATACTGAAGATCATCGTCCATGGGCATAGTAAACGGATGATGCATGGCAACAAAGCGCTTCTCCTCCTCATCCCACTCAAGCAGAGGGAACTCGGTTACCCAGAGGAAATTAAACTTATTGTTATCGATCAGTTCAAGCTGCTTGGCCACTTCACAGCGAAGCGCACCCAAAACAGCCCATACAACACTGTTCTTATCAGCTGCGAACAAAAGCAGATCTCCTGCTTCACCGCCCATAGCGCTTACCAGAGCCGCAAGCTGCTCTTCTGTCATAAACTTTGCAAAGGAAGACTTGTAGCTTCCGTCCGGCATTACGGACAAATAAGCCAGTCCCTTTGCACCGTATCCTTTGGCAAACTCCACAAGGGCATCAATCTTCTTACGGGGCATCTCTGCCTGACCTTTTACATTGATACCGCGAACACTGCCGCCGTTATCCAGGGCAGAAGTGAATACGCCAAATCCGCATCCTGCAACCACCTCTGATACATCGGTAAGCTCCATGCCGAAACGGGTGTCTGGCTTATCGGAACCAAAACGGTCCATAGCTTCCTGCCAGGTAATGCGCTTGATGGGAAGTTCAACGTCAAGTCCGATGGCATCCTTGCACACCTGCTTCACCATTCTCTCGGTAGCATCAATTACATCATCCACATCCACAAAGGACATCTCTAAGACAACCTGGGTAAACTCAGGCTGACTGTCGGCACGCAGATCCTCGTCGCGGAAACATTTTGCAATCTGGAAATATCTGTCATATCCGGAGCACATCAAAAGCTGCTTGAAAATCTGAGGGGACTGAGGCAATGCATAGAAAGTACCGGGATGCACACGGCTGGGTACCAGATAGTCTCTTGGTCCCTCAGGCGTTGATTTACACAGAATAGGAGTCTCGATCTCCAAAAAACCGTTGTCGCTCATAAAGGAGCGAATGGTGGTGGTAATCCTACTTCTGAGCATCAGATTTCTCTGAAGATCCGGTCTTCTCAGATCCAGATAACGATATTTCAGGCGAAGTTCTTCCTTGGTCTTGGTCTCTGCTTCCACAGGGAAAGGCGGGGTCTCAGCTTCCGATAAGATACGGAGTTCTGTGGCTCTGATCTCAATTTCACCGGTTGCAAGATTCTCATTCACGGCACCGGCACGCTTCTCCACACGTCCCACTACTGCCACTACAAACTCACTGCGCAGCTTCTCCGCCTTTGCAAAGTTGTCTGCTCCGCAATCGCTCTCCTCAAAAATGACCTGCAGAATACCTGCTCTGTCTCTCAAATCTACAAATATAATACCGCCCTTGTTGCGCTGCTTCTGAACCCAGCCCATGACAGTGATTGTTTCACCCACGTTAGCCGCAGACAGTTCTCCGCATCTGTATGTCCTTTTAAGACCTTTCATTGACTCAGCCATGATCCTCTTCCTTCCTTATCTCTTACTGTTTTAAAGAACTCTTATTGCTTTAAAGCTTCCTTGTAAAACTCTTTAAACTCTGTATAACCTTCTTTTTCCAGCTGCTCTTTCTGGAACTTCTTGTTCTTGTTCATCCGTGCAACCAGCACCTGGGTACCGTCTTTCCGGGTTGCCTGCGCCTCAGCGATCACATCACAAAGCATCTGCCCGCTGACACCTTTCTCAATCAGGTAAGCAACCTTTGCAGGCTGGGAAGGCACCTTGAACCCGCTCTCCATGAGAAGCAGGATGATTCTCTCAAATCCAATGGAGAAACCGCAAGCGGGAACGTCTTTTCCGGTAAACTTACCCACCATTTTATCGTATCTTCCACCACCGCCGCAGCTTCCACCAAATTCAGGCATTGCGATTTCAAAAATGGTTCCGGTGTAATAAGACATTCCTCTGACCAGGGTTGCATCGAATACAATCTCAAAATCGGAAGACTTAGTCGCCTTGACACTGGAAATGATCTCCTGCAGCCCCTGCTCCACCTCTGGATCCAGTTCCCCTTTGAGAACCTCTGCCAGATAAGCCACTCCATCCTCGGCAGCTTCCAGGCCCTTGAACAGTTCGAGATATTTATCCACACTCTCTGCTGCAAATCCATTCTCAAGAAGCTCAGCTTCCACGCCGGTAAGACCGATCTTGTCCATCTTGTCCAGCGTAATAAATACGCTGTCGTAGGATTCCTCGGGGAATCCGCTATAGGCAGCCATGGCCTTCAGAATCTGTCTGTCGTTGATGCGGATTTGGAAACCCTTAAAGCCCAATCTGCCCAGCGTAGTGGTGGTTGCAAGGATCAGTTCAATCTCCGCCAGATTGGAAGGTTCTCCCAAAATATCAATATCACACTGCATAAACTGACGGTATCTGCCTCTCTGGGGACGGTCAGCTCTCCATACATTACCCATCTGCAGTGCCTTGAAAGGAGACGGCAGCTGTGCGGAATTGTTGGAATAGAATCTTACCAGCGGTACTGTCAGATCATAGCGCAGCCCGCTGTCCACCACTTCATCTTCTGTAGTCGCAGCTTCCACATTCAGTTTCTCGCCTCGTTTTAAAATCTTAAAAATCAATTTTTCATTGTCGCCACCCTGCTTACTGCTTAAGTTGGCAATATTCTCCACACAAGGTGTTTCAATGGAAGTAAAACCAAATTTCCCGTAAGTATCCTTGATCACACCGATCACATAATCGCGGATCTGCATCTCCTCGGGCAAAATATCCTTCATGCCGGTAGTCGGCTTCTTACTAAGTGCCATAGTCACTCTCCTGCTTTTTACATTCTTCTTTTCAGTATATGTTTTTTTGCGGGGGATGTCAAGACTCCAGCGATAACAGCTGGTCCTTTCTCTCAATCATCTCTTGGATTTTTTCAATGTAAAGCTTTACATCCTTTACATTGTCCGCCCGTTCAATTCTTCCGCCGGGAAGCACAATCTTGGTAATGCTGCCGGCTCCCAAAGCCACGATGGTCTGTTTCTCCTCCATGATCAGAATATTGTACAGACCAAATTTGCCGGGGCGCGCATAACCTACATTCTCAAAATTGCCGGACATGTTTTTCTGACGGTAAAGATAATACGGCTCCATGCCAAGCTTTGCTGCTCCCGCTGCCGCAATCTCCATGGTTTCATCGGTGTTTCGAAGGGTGGAAACACCGTTTTCCTGAATCCATTGGCTCAAACGGCTGGCGCGCTTGATCGCCAGCGAGTGAACTGTCAGACTGTCAGGATCAAGCCTTACCACACGGTCGATGGTGTGCTGCACATCCTCCGCCGTCTCCCCGGGTAGTCCCAGGATCAGGTCCATATTAATATTATCAAAACCGATCCTGCGCGCCATCTCATAGGCTTCAAGCACCTGTTCCACAGTATGCCTTCTGCCGATAATATCCAAAGTCTCCTGCTTCATGGTCTGAGGATTAATAGAGATTCTGCTCACACCGTGACTGAAAAGTACGCGAAGCTTCTCTTCCGTAATACTGTCGGCCCGACCGGCCTCCACGGTAAATTCTTTCACCTGACTGAAATCAAATTTTTCTTTCAGCGCACCGATCAGCCTGTCTAACTGATCTGCTTCCAAAGTGGTGGGCGTTCCGCCTCCTATATAAACACTGTCCAGAATCTTATGGGCATATTTCTTGGAGACATAATCCATCTCCTTAATCAGACAGTCGATATAATCCTCCACCTGTTTGCGATAGGCTCCGATGGCATAAGAAGTAAAGGAACAGTACAGACAGGTAGTGGGACAAAAAGGAATTCCGATATACAGACTGTAACCGCCCTCATAATGGACAGCTGAAAGAAGTTCCCGTTCCCTTTTGGCAATATCCAGACTCAACCGGCTCTTTTCACAGCTGACAAAGTGCTTCTCTTCCAGATAACGCAAAATCTCTTCCTCATTTTTCCCCTCCTCCAACATGCCGTAAGCAATCTTGGTAGGGCGGATTCCGGTGAGATTCCCCCAGGGAAGTGTAACTTTTGTTATACTGCTCAGACTCTCATACAAAAAACGCTTGAAGCAATCCTTGTAGGAATCACCGCAATCGCTATCCCACTTCCATGAAATCACTTTGTTTTCCTTGGCGCAGACTTCTTCCGCAAAATGAGTAAGCCCTCTGTTTACCAACTGCGCTCCATCATCCGTGAGCAGAAGTTCCAGCCTCACATCCGGTTCCAGTTCTTTCCTTTTCTCTTCTCCGGTTTCCGGGGTAAGCACTTTGACAGTCTCTTCCGGATAAAATGCCTTCACTATGGAATGCACATCATATTCAAAATTAGCTTTGTTAATCCAAACTGCTAACATAGTTCCTTCTTTCCGCAGATGGGCAAGGATAAAAGCAGTATCTTCCACCGCATTTATCCTTGCCCATCTGCATATTATACCGCTCTACTGACAGAACGGATTGTATTTCTTTTCGTGTGCAATGGTCGTACTGTCACCATGCCCCGGATACACCAAGGTATCCTCCGGCAACACAAACAGTTTATCCTTGATGGAACGGATCAGGGTACCCATGCTGCCTGTAGGAAAGTCCGTCCTGCCCACAGATTCCTGAAACAGCGTGTCACCGCTTACCAGAAAACCGGCTTCCTTAATATAGTAACAACAGCCGCCTCCCGTATGACCGGGCGTGGCGATCACCTGAAAGGTAATATCGGCCAGGGTAATCTCCTCTCCGTCCTTCAGATAGACATCTGCATCAACGGTATAAGCCCTTCCCACCTGAGAGGATACATTCTTTCGGGCATCCTGCAAAAGCTCTTTCTCAGCATCCAAAGCGTACAACTTCGCACCGGATAATTCTTTGAGTTCCTTCGTCCCCCAGATGTGATCAAAATGTCCATGGGTCAGAATGATCCCGGCAACCTGAAATCCATTGCGCAAAAGGGCGTTGTAAATATTGGCTCCCTGATCTGCCGGATCCACAAAAACACATTCTTTGCTGTCTTCTCTGTATAGGAAGTAACAGTTGGTCTGGCAAGCGCCCAGAACCATGCGCCCGATCTTGATCTTACCCATCAGCCTGTCGTCCTTTCTATGTCGATCACGCTCTCGATACTGCGTATCTTATCAATGATCCTGTTCAGCTCATCTCTGCCCGATATCTCAAAGGTGGTCTGCAAAGTAGCAAGGCCCTGCTTGTTGATCCTGGTATTCATGGACAGGATGTTGATATCCTTCTCTGTAAGTGCCTTGGAAATATCCGCCAGCAAACCGTTTCGGTTATTGGCAAAGATCATAATCTCCGCTTCATACTTTTCTGCCGTTGCCTTATCGGGCAGCTGCCATTCCGCGTCGATCAGCCTGGTCCGCTCAATCTCCGGCAAATTGATCACATTGATGCAGTCGGTTCGGTGGATCGATACTCCGCGACCTCTGGTAACAAAACCAACGATCTCATCTCCGGGCACGGGAGAACAACACTTGGAAAACCGCACGGAAAGATCGGCGATGCCCTTTACCATGATACCGCTCTTGGATCGCATCATGGCAGGCTTGGCAGAAGATGCCTCGCTATTCTGCGCAATGCTTGCCAACACTTCCTCATTGGTCATTTCACGCTTATGATCCCTGTCGTACAGTTCGGACATTTTATTGACGATCTGTCCTTCCTTAAGTCCGCCGTGACCAATTGCCGCAAGCACGGAATCCCAGTCCCGGAAACCATACTTGCGCATGACTGCTTCCATATATTCCTGCTTTAACAAATTGGACAGATTAACTGTTTTTGCCTTACAGTAAGCGGCAAGCAAATCCTTGCCCTTTACAATATTGTCTTCCTTACGCTCGTTACGGAACCATTGGTTGATCTTATTCTTCGCCTGGGTACTCTTAACCACGTTCAGCCAATCACGGCTAGGGCCTTTGGAGTTCTGGGAAGTAATAATTTCTATGCGGTCACCGTTTTTAATTTCGTAATCAATGTTAACCAGCTTATCATTGACTCTCGCACCCACCATCTTATTACCCACAGCAGAGTGGATGTTATAGGCAAAATCAATGGGAGTGGAACCTGCCGGCAGATTTTTCACTTCTCCGGTAGGAGTAAAACAATAAACACTGTCAGAGAACAGATCCAGATCACTCTTCAAAAGATTCATAAACTCTCTGTTGTCTGACATATCACGCTGCCATTCCAGGATCTGACGCAGCCACACAAGCTTCTCTTCTTCCCGGACCTCCGGCTTCTTGCCATCGGATGCCTCTTTGTATTTCCAGTGAGCCGCGATACCGTACTCAGCCGCCTTGTGCATTTCGACGGTACGGATCTGAATCTCAAAGGGCTGCCCTGTGGTACCGATCAGAGTAGTGTGCAGGGACTGATACATATTGGGCTTTGGCATGGCAATATAATCCTTGAAACGCCCCGGTATAGGCTTATACATTTCATGGATCACACCTAATGCGGCATAGCAATCTTTCACAGAATCCACAATGATCCGGACCGCAAACAGATCATAAATCTGGTCCAGCGTCTTATTCTGATTCTTCATCTTTTTGTAAATACTGAAAAAATGCTTTACGCGGCCGTCAACCTTGGCTTTGATGCCGGCTGTCTTTATGTGATCGCTCACTTCATCAACAATGCTTTGAATATACTTTTCACGGACACTTTTGCGGATGGCTATCTTATCCACCAGATCATAATAAACATCCGGCTCCAGATACTTCAGTGACAGATCGTCCAGCTCCACTTTGATCTTACTGATACCTAATCGCTGGGCAATAGGCGAGTAAATCTCCAGCGTCTCTTTGGCAATACGCTGCTGACTCTCCGGTTTCTGATATCGCAAAGTACGCATATTGTGCAGCCTGTCGGCCAGCTTGATCATGATCACGCGGATATCTTTGGCCATGGCAAGAAACATCTTGCGCAGATTCTCGGCCTGCATCTCAAGTTTTACTTCAGACTGGTCTGTATCTCTGGAAAGAGGAATCTTCTCCAGTTTCGTCACACCATCTACCAGCTGGGCTACATCTTCCCCGAATTCTTTGATCAGGTCTTCCTCCGTCAT
Source organism: Acetatifactor sp. (assembly GCA_045579545.1). Lineage (GTDB taxonomy): Bacteria > Bacillota > Clostridia > Lachnospirales > Lachnospiraceae > Acetatifactor. Next base: position 10,278 of record JAZNMF010000091.1, read on the forward strand.
AATCGTGTCTTCCACAACATCGTGGAGGATGCCGGCAATGAGTGTCTCCTTGTCAAGTTCCAAATCAGCAAGAATGATAGCAACATTGAGAGGATGAATGATATATGGTTCCCCGGATTTACGCAACTGTGCCTTATGGGCATCACTTGCAATCTGATATGCTCTGGCAATCATGGTAATATCATCACTGGGATGATATTTTTGAACACGACTAATAAGGTCCCGATACAACTGATCAGGAGCCATAAATTCCTGAGATTTCTTTATTCTTCCATCTGCAAAAACTGCGTCCTTCTTTTCTTCTGTCATAAATAGCTCCAATTCACAGGGCAAACGCTCCCGCTCATTTTATTTTCCTTCATAACAAATGGCTGAATCCAGACGGTAATCTTTAATCTTCTCACGACCCTTCAAGCCTGCAAGCTCGATCAGAACCACAACTCCCACCACTTCACCGCCAAGTCTCTCAACCAGCTTGATCATGGCTTCTGTCGTGCCGCCGGTAGCAATCAGGTCATCAACGATCAAAACCTTCTGCCCCGGTTTGATACTGTCTTTATGCATTTCGATGGTAGCCTGACCATACTCAAGATCATAAGAAATCTCTACAGTCTCGCAGGGAAGCTTACCTTTCTTGCGGATCAGCACAAAGGGTTTTCTCATATTATATGCAATCGGTGTTCCGAAGATAAATCCTCTGGACTCCGGACCAGCCACCACATCAAATTCCAGGTCTTTTACTTTGTCCTGCATGGTATCAACGGCAAGGTGCAGACCCTCTGCATCCTGCAAAACACTTGTTACATCCCTGAAAATAATCCCTTCCTCAGGAAAATCAGGAATACTTCTTACGTACTCTTCCAGCTTTTTCATAATGATCCTCCAGACACTCTAAAGTCCCGCGCTGCGCGCTTCCGGCGCTTTCGCGCCTCTCCGGTGCTTCGCACCTGACTTTCTCGCTAGCATATCGGGTGAAATCAAATGCGCCTGCGGCGCCCTTGATTTCCTTCCGATATGCTACATTATAGTATCTTTTTTTGATAAAGTCAAAGGGTACATGAAATAAAGTTAGAAACCGGTTTTGTATCTGCTTAACCATATATTTTTAATATATATGGTCCTTGTTCTGTGCAGGCCTATAAGGCAGATCACATCCCCGGCAAGTCTCTGGAGAGGTGTTTTGTTATAATATGCACTCAGTTCACGTACAAGTTCCCGCATTCCCGGAATACGCTCTTCCGGGCGCCCGGCAATACATCTTTGCACAATCTCTTCTATCCCGCGATTGATCTCACGGCAATACGCTCTGACCGGCATGACCATATCATGATGCTTCAACGGGTCGTACCCCGTCAACATGTGATGCATCAGTTTTCCCAGTCCGTAAACGTCACAGGCCGGCAACAAAGATCCTGCAGACAAATAACAGCCTTCCTTCTTTCCTTCATCCCCTAATTGTTCCGGCGCCGCATACCCGACCGTACCTACTCTCCACCGGGAGGAAGCTGCGGCCGCCCCAAGATCCAAAAGTCGAGCCCGGCCATCCGGCTGCAAAATGATATTAGCCGGTTTGATATCCCGATAAATGACAGCAGGAGTTCTTTCATGAAGATATCCCAGACCGTCTGCGAGTTCTGTCACAATCCGGATGGTTTCTCTCTGGGAAAACCTGCCTCGCCTGTTCAGATGCTTTTGCAGACTGATACCCCCAATATATTCCATAATCAGGTAACTCCTGCCATCTGCCTCATAATAATCCCGGTATAAAGGAAACAAAGGATGACGCAGCGTCTGAAGAAGCTTCGCTTCCGCTTCAAGCCTCTGTGTGAAATCGCTGATTTTACAGGCATAATCTCTTCCGGTCATTCTTTCTTTTATCCAATACACACATCCGGTTGCCCCTTCTCCTATCATTCCACAAATCTGATATCCCAATACTTTCAGACAGTTCTCCTCTTTATCTCTCAGATCCACTCTTCATCCCCTCTCATACACTTTTGATATAGATCGCACTGCATTCCCCCAAATATCCCTGCCTTCGGCTCTCTTCAGACAGTTCCTTCAGTCGGTTATTGATCTGCTCTTCCCGATAAACATCCTGCGCGGCAAGACACTGGGCCATGGTTTTCTCAATGGAATGCCGCAAAAAATCACTGTTTCCCAACAAGACTCCGACGCAGCTTTCCATGCTGCCTTCCACCACAACTGCACTTCTCTCTCCCCAATCACATACTCTCCTACAGCGGGTCCTATGAAATTTTCTATTAAGCAAAAATATGCTTCCGCCCCCATTTTGCATAATCCAAAAATCCTGCTCCGCCATAAGGATGCCGGTCAATTCTACATCCATTTCCTCGTTTTCCACTGTTCTTTTGCTTTCTTCCAAAAGACGTGCCACCACCCTTTCCAGTTCTTTCCTGACCATACTGCTGTTCCACTTTTTCCCAAACAATCTGCACCCGTTTTGGGCAAGCCAGATCTTCAAACCTCCCGTCACATAACTTCCGGTCAGCCCGCCATTACAGACAACAGCCATCACCACATTGTGCTTGCCATAGCTGATCTGCTCCAGCAAAAGAGCAGTCTCCTGACATAACTCCTGTTGCTGTCCCTCTGACAGCGGCGCTCTCCAGAGATATCCGGTCAAAAATTTCATGCGTCCACTCCTTCTCTCCGTATCTATTCAATTGGTTTCATGGGATTTATGAGAGAACTCTCAAAAAGAAAATGCAATCACTCTGCATCTTATGATGAACAGTTTCCTGTTTCTTCGATGTACTGCGATTATATCAGTTGTATCCGCTTTTGTCAAATACCTTCCTCTCCGTTGTAGTTAATCACAGCGGAACTCTTTTTATGCAATAAGATATCCGAAAGAATTTCTTACTGCATAAAAACGCGGCCGGGAATCTCTTCCCTGCCGCTTCATACTAGCCAAATATATTGATAATATCATTAAACAACACGAACACCATCAGGATCATAAAGAATATCAGGCCGATAAAATGAACCAGGCCTTCCTTCTGAGGAGAAACCGGTTTGCCCCGAACAAGTTCAATCAGCAAAAAGAACAGCCTTCCACCGTCAAGTGCCGGCAGGGGCAAGAGATTCAAGATGCCCAGATTGACACTTAACAGTACGGTGAAATTCAACATCTGCTGAACCACCATATCCCAACCGTATTCCTTTGCACTCTCATAGGTTTCACCCACTGCTGCCGCAATTCCTACCGGTCCTGCCACATCTTCTCTGCCCACGCGGCCGGTCACAAGCATCCCCAGGCTTTTTACGACAGAAATTGCGGAATACCGCATCTCATACCAGGCATAGCGGACAGAATCGGCGCCGGTCAGTTCTGCCGGTTCCCCGAAAGTCACTCCCATCAGATACCTTCCGGATTCTTCGTCATAGGAAGGTGTGATCAGTGTTTCGAATTTCTCGCCGTTTCTCTCATATTTCAGCGGAACCTCTTTACCGTCAGTTGTTATGGTAAACAGAAGGATATCTTCATAAAGATAAGTCTTATCATTATCGATGGATACAATGCGGTCACCGGACAAAAGCCCTGCCTCCTGCGCCGGACTGTCCTGCAGCACTTCCGTTACCACCACATCGCGAAAAGAAGTATCCTTATCTGCAATCACCATATTTACCATGATAAATGCCGCAATAAATGCCAACAGGAAATTAAAAAGAGGACCCGCAATCACACAGGAAATTCGGGACCAGACACCGGCCTTCAGGAAAGATCTTTCATCCAATTCTCCTTCCTCTGCCTTCATCCCGTCTTCTCCGTCAAACATACAGGCACCGCCGATGGGAAATAATTTCAGAGCATAAACCGTTTCGCCTTTCTTAAAGGATAATAGCTTGGGTCCCATTCCCACCGCAAATTCCAACACGCGGATTCCATTTGCCTTTGCCAGCAGAAAATGACCGAATTCATGTGATATCACTACCAATCCAAAGATCAGAATAAACAAAACAATCTTCACTGTTGCACCTCTTTATCGATAAATTCATATACCAACTGCTCGGTCTCCAGTATCTGTTCCACTGCAGGATCACTCACTACCTTATGATGATCCATGGCGTTCTCTATCAACTCCGCAATCTGTAAATATCCTATTTTTCTGTTTAAAAACAGGGATACTGCTTTCTCATTGGCTGCATTGTACACGGTAGGCATACTTCCGCCCAGTCTCATGGCCCGATAGGCCAAAGCCAGTCCCTTAAAAGTCTCCGTATCCGGCTCTTCAAAGGTAATCTGCTTCAAACGGAAGAAATCTACGCGCTTCCCTTCCATGGGTCGTCTGTCCGGATAAAACAGTGCATACTGGATGGGGAGTTTCATATCCGGTGTGCCCAACTGCGCAATAATGCCTCCGTCCACATATTCAACCATGGAATGGATAATGCTCTGGGGATGAACCACCACCTGTATCTGTTCCGGCTCTACATCAAACAGCCACTTGGCTTCCATCACTTCCAGACCTTTATTTACCAAAGTGGAGGAATCTATCGTGATCTTTCTACCCATGGCCCAATTGGGATGCTTCAGCGCATCCTCCACCTGAATTGTTGCAAGTTCTTCTCGCTTTCTTCCACGGAAAGGACCGCCTGATGCCGTCAAAAGAATCTTGGACACCCGCTTCTTCGGCTCTCCGTTCATCGACTGAAAAATTGCACTGTGTTCACTGTCCACCGGAAGAATAGGCACGTTACACTTCTTTGCGAGAGGCATAATAATATGACCGGCTGTCACCAGTGTCTCTTTGTTGGCCAGTGCAATGGCTTTACCTGCTTCAATGGCTGCGATGGTGGGCCTGATGCCGATCATGCCCACAATGGCCGTGACCAATACTTCCGACTCCGGTATCGTGGCAATCTCCAACAAACCTTCCATGCCCGCCACAATACGAACCGGCAGATCCTTCACCCTCTCCCGCAGTTCGCAGGCGGCCTTTTCACTCCACATCCCTGCGACCAAGGGCCTGAACTCTCTGATCTGCGCCTCCAGCTCAGCAACACTTCTGCCGGCAGCCAAAGCTACCACCTGAAGATCGGGATTGGCTCTTACAATTTCCAGCGTCTGGGTACCGATCGAACCGGTGGAACCCAAAATCGCAATCTTTTTCATAATAACCTCCGACTAAAAACGAATCAGTGTGATCGTCAGGAAATAAATCATAGGTGCGGTAACAATCATACTGTCAAAACGATCCATGATTCCGCCATGTCCGGGAATCAGTTTGCCGTAATCCTTGATATTGTGATTGCGTTTAATAGCAGAAGCTGCAAGATCTCCTACCTGGCTCATGATTGCGCCCACACCACAGATGAAAGCAACGATCCACATTACAGGCTGCTCCGGAAAAGCTGATTCCATAGCGAGATGACCGTACAGTCCACCAATCAGCGCAGCACCAAGCACTCCGCCTACACAGCCCTCCAAAGACTTCTTGGGACTTAAACGGGGGAATATTTTTTTCTTGCCAATAAGCATCCCTACCACATAAGCACAGGTATCACAGCCCCACGAGCTGATCAGAATCATCCAGACGATATAGATGCCCTGGGGACACATTCTCGTCAGGTATACAAAAGAAAGCATGACCGGTGCATAGATAAACGCAAAAAAGTTACCCATCACATGCTCTATGCGATAAACCGGGTATGCAATCACATAGGCAAACATCATGGCCATAAACACACCCACAATTCCCATCATCAAAAATGTAGCAGAACCCACGAAATATACAACCGCATAGTAGGCTGTAATTCCCACAATACCTATGATTTCCAAAGCATTCCATTTTTTTGCGTTGCCGCCTTCCGGCGCACCCGACACCTGAAGCACCTTGGTGAGTTCCCGATACCCGATCAGGGATATTGCCAAAAGGACTGCGGCAAGAACCGCTTCTCCCAGTGTAAGGGCTCCTATTGCTATGATCATCAACACAATGCCGCTTAACAATCTGCTTCCGAACATGTGTCACATTCCTCCTTTATCTCACAGTACTACTGTCTCTATTCTTTGATCAGACCGTATCTTCTGTCTCTATGATTATATGCTTCCACCGCCTTGGTCAATTCTTCCTTCGTAAAATCAGGCCAGGCCACAGGGGTAAAATAAAATTCAGTATATGCCAGCTGCCAGAGAAGGAAATTGGAAATTCTCTGCTCATTACAGGTACGGATCAAAAGATCCGGCTCCGGAATCCCGGCGGTATCCAAATGTTCGGAAATGCAAGCCTCGTCAAGCGCTGCCACATTCATTGTTCCATCCTGTATCCGGGAAACAATCCTGCGCATCGCCCTTACCAATTCATCCCTGCCGCCATAATTGATGGCAATCTGAAAGTGAAGACCGTCGTTATTCCTGGTCGCTTCCTCCAGTTCCTCAATGCGTGCTCGGATATCTGCATCCAAACGGGACTTTTCACCCAAAACCCTGACACACATCCGATTCTTCTCTGCTGTTTTGAGACAGGTCTTCATATAATTGCGGAGCAGCTTCATCAAGGCATCCACTTCATCCTTGGGGCGGTTCCAGTTCTCTGTTGAAAAAGCATATACGGTCAGATACTTGATCCCCATCCGGTACGCCTCTTCGCAGATGGTTTCCACGGTTTTGGCACCTTGGATGTGACCGTAATTGCGGGGCATTCCTTTCGCTTTCGCCCAACGGCCGTTTCCGTCCAGAATGATCGCCACGTGAGCCGGCACCTTTAATTCTTCACCCATACATTTCCCTTTCCGCTTCCTGATATACGGAAAGGAGCAGATTCTGCTCCTTTCCTGCAACATTATCGCTGTGTAACACTTTTCTATACTGTCATGATCTCTTTAGACTTCTTCTCTATCAAAGCATCTACATCCTTGATGTACTTGTCAGTCTTCTTCTGCAGCTCATCTGTCAGCTGCTTGATCTCATCCTCAGACACATCCTGTTTGCTCAGCTTCTTAAAAGCATCGTTGCCGTCACGTCTGATATTGCGGATCGCAACCTTGGCATCCTCGCCTTTCTTCTTCACTTCCTTAACAAGATCTTTTCTGCGCTCCTCGGTAAGTTCAGGGAATACCAGCCGGATCACGCTGCCATCATTGGAAGGATTCAGCCCAAGATCGGAAGCAAGAATTGCTTTCTCGATAGCCTTGATCAAAGATTTCTCCCAAGGTGCAATCTGAATAATACGGGCTTCGGGAACGGTTATGTTACCAACCTGCTGAATCGGAGTAGGCATACCATAATAGTCAACCTTAAGCTTGTCCAATACATGAGGGTTGGCACGTCCTGCACGGATCGTAATGTAATCAGCCTCCAGATATTCAACTGTCTTTTGCATTTTGTCTTCGTACTGCTGTAATCTTGCGTCCATTTTGTATCCTCCATTCTGCCGCCATTCTGCGGATATCTTATATTACAATCTTAAACGGTTACCTTGGTACCGTTGAATACACCGTTCACTGCATTGGCGATGCTGTTCTCTTCATTTAACCCAAACACCCACATAGGCATCTTGTTGTCTCTGGCAAGGATGGATGCCGTCATGTCAACTACCTGAAGATTCTTGGCAATCACTTCATCAATCGTTACTTCATCGTACTTTCTGGCATCCGGATTCTTGGAAGGATCACTGTCGTAAACACCGTCTACGGACTTGGCCAGAAGAATTACCTCTGCGTCTATTTCAATTGCTCTGAGAACAACACCTGTATCTGTGGAAAAATAGGGATGTCCCGTACCGCCTGCAAAGAATACAACCATGCCCTTCTCAAAATACTTATTGGCCCTATCCTTGGAAAACAGTTTTGTAAAAGATCCGCACTCAAAAGGTGTGAGCACATTTGTCATCATTCCTACCGAGCGAAAAATCTCAGATACATAAATACAGTTCATGACTGTAGCCAGCATGCCGATCTGATCTGCCTTCGTTCTGTCTATATTCTCACTGGTACGTCCGCGCCAGAAGTTGCCGCCTCCGGTCACGATTCCCACCTGGATACCTGCATCAACCAGCTGCTTCACCTGAAGAGCTACGTTTCTGACTGTGGCTTCGTCAAAGCCTGTCTTCTTGTCTCCCGCAAGGGCTTCGCCACTTAATTTCAACATGATTCGCTTCATTTTATCCTCGATTCTGCAGTAGAACTGCCGCTTCGTATAATGCTTCGCATTTTCAGGATCGCTTCGCTCGCCTTTCCTGCTTCGCAAAGGGCCGAATCCCGAAAATGCTTCGCATTTTCAGGATCGCTTCGCTCGCCGAATGCAAAGGAAAGAAGTTGCCCGAGCAAGCTCGGCAACTTCTTTCCTTTGCGCTCGGCTCTGCCCTTTGCGAACATTATAACACATTCCTGCACACTGGGGAAGATAAAAATGAAAAAAAGGACTGGGGAATGTCCTTTTTTCGAAAATACCGTTTCATTCTGGAAAGCCTGTTTACACACAAATCTCTTTGTCTAGCTGCCGGCTGATATATTCTTCCACTTCCTCTTTCGGGATGGCGAGAGCTACTGCCAGCTCACCGAACAGACAATCCTGCGCCATCTTAAAATATTTAGAATCTACTGCAGTCACTTTCCGACCAACTTCCGTGCGTTTCTGCTTTCTATCCCAGATGGTCTTAATGATTCTTACCCATTCTTCACACAAATCTGTCTTCAGGCAATTTTTATATTCCTGCTCCAGCAACTTCTCATTTGTAATGGTAATGAGAGGGATTCGAGGCATCCTTTCAATCAGCTCATGGGCTTCCTCATTGGTCAAAACCTTCCTCAAAGAGCTTTGAGCGGTGTCTACCGGCACATAAACCGTGCTTGCCGCCATATACAAGGGCTTCAGAATATAGTATTCTCTCTCCTTGTCTACACCTGAAATATCCAAAGTGGCCACTCTCTCCACACTGCATACACCTTTGCTACCGCATACTACTTTTTCACCTGATTGAAACACATTTGCCTCCTTTCCGCAACAATATGATCTTGCAGTCAGTTAACACATTTTAGCCAACCAACCCTTACAGATATACACTTGACAGCTTGTGTATTGTTCTATTACTATTCTATCCTTATTTTAACAAATCCAAACTTTAAATGTCAGTTTTTTCGTGATCACTGAAGAAATTTCGTGATATTGCACAGACGCTGCCGCAATAATTTTGTCACCTTTTCCGTTTGCACTTTATGATACGCAAAATACTCACATATAATTTTCCATACATTCCCAATAGAATAAATGTGTATTGTGCACAAAAAATCCGGTTTTCCGGCTGTCCCTTAAACTTATCTTGACTTTATCGTTCAAATGTAGTTTATTAGAATCAGTAATTTAAAACGCGCAGAAGGATAGCTATGAGCAGAACAACAGACATGACAATCGGAAGTCCCACAAGGCATATACTTACCTTTGCACTTCCGCTGATCGTTACAAACATTGGGCAACAATTATATTTGATAGCGGATGCTGCCATTGTGGGCCGTGGCGTCGGTGTTAAAGCCCTTGCAGCCGTGGGTGCCACCGACTGGTGCTATTGGCTTATTTTGTGGACGGTATCGGGACTTTCACAGGGATTTTCCACTTTTATTTCCAGATACTTCGGAGAAAAAAATTATCGTGATTTGAATAAGACTATTGCCATGTCAACTCTTTTGTGTGCCGTTATCGGCACGGTGCTGACGCTGGCAGGGCTTCTTGCGGCAAGACCTTTACTTACACTGTTAAAAACTCCTGCCGACATATTTGACAGCGCTGCCACTTATCTCATGACGATGGTCTGCGGAACGCTGATCGTCACAGCATATAATATGGCTGCATCTGTACTGCGCGCCTTCGGCGATGGCAAATCTCCCCTTGTGGCAATGGTGATTGCGGCACTTTTGAACATCGGACTGGATGCTCTGTTCGTGTTTGTTTTCCATTGGGGAATCCTTGGAGCAGCAATCGCTTCTGTTATTTCGCAGTTGGTTTCTTTTCTCTACTGCCTGTATGAGATCCGAAAAATTGAACACATCAAACTTACACGCGAAATTTTTAAACCTGACGGCAAGATGATCAAGTCTCTCCTGGTCTTTGGTATGCCTCTTGCACTGGAGTATATCGTCATTGCTCTGGGCGGCATTATTCTGCAATCCACAATCAATGTACAGGGAAGCATCTTCATCGCGGGATATACGGCAACCAATAAAGTATATGGGCTTCTTGAAAGCAGCGCAATCTCCCTTGGCCTTGCCTGTTCCACTTTCTTTGCCCAAAACTACGGAGCCGGCAATTTGACCAGAGTAAAAAGAGGGGTCCGCACCTCAATTGCCATAATTACGGCCATGGCAATTGCAGTCAGCGTGATGACTCTTTTTTTCAAAAAATATCTCATGCTTCTTTTTCTTGATATTACAGAGGAAGGTGGACCGCAGGCACTTGAGATCGCCATACATTATCTCACCATCATTTCGGTTTGCCTTGTGATCCTTTATCTCATCCACGTTTTCAGAAATGCGCTGCAGGCTCTGGAAATTTCCATATGGTCCATGATCTCCGGAATCGCCGAATGCATTTGCCGGGTTTTGATGGCAAAGGTTATTATCAGATGGATGGGAACCGACGCGCTCTTTGTCGCCGAGCCGGTGGCCTGGCTGGGCGCACTTCTCTGCGTCTTACTGCCCTACTTCTACTATCACAGAAAATTATTGAAATGACAACAAATGGCGGCAAGGTTTCCCTGCCGCCATTTCCTATTCTCAATTTTTCAATGATTCTTATTATCTCTGTACACGTCCGGAAGCATCTCCGCCTGCCAGTGTCTCAACTTCTTTTCTGGATACCAGGTTGAAATCGCCGGGGATGGTGTGCTTCAGAGCAGAAGCGGCCACACCAAATTCCAAAGCAGCCTTGAAATCCTTGCCGTCAAGCATACCGCAGATCACACCGCCTGCAAAAGAGTCTCCGCCGCCCACACGGTCAACGATGGGATGGATACTGTACTCTTTGGAGTGATAGAATTCTTTGGTATCTCTGCAATAGATACAAGCAGACCAGCCATTATCAGATGCGGAACGGCTCACACGCAGAGAGGATACACAGTACTCGAAGTTAAACTTCTCAACCATCTGCTCGAAAATGGACTTGTAGCCTGCAAGCTCCAGTTCTCCGCTGGTAACATCGGTCTCACCGGGTTTGAAGCCCAGAACCAGCTCAGCATCTTCCTCGTTGCCGATGCATACATCAACATATTTCATCAGATTGGTCATGACTCTCTGTGCATTCTCACTGGTCCACAGTTTCTTACGGAAGTTCAGGTCAACAGAAACCTTTACGCCGTGCTTCTTCGCTGCGATCAGTGCCTTCTCGGTAAGCTCTGCTGCTGCGTCGGATACAGCGGGAGTGATACCGGTAAAGTGGAACCAGTCAGCGCCTGCGAAAATAGCATCAAAGTCAAAATCAGCCTCGGTAGCGGTAGAGATGGAGGAATGTGCTCTGTCATACACAACCTTGGAGGGTCTCATGGAAGAGCCGGACTCCAGGAAGTAAATTCCAAGTCTTTCGCCGCACTTTGCAATGTGCTTTGTTCCTACGTTGTACTTTCTCAGTGCTGCCACTGCACATTCACCAATCTCATTGTTCGGTACTGCAGTTACAAATTCAGCGTCGTGACCGTAGTTGGCAAGAGACACTGCCACATTTGCTTCACCGCCGCCATAGCAAACGTCGAACTCGTCAGCCTGAATAAATTTCTCATTGTTAGGGGTGGACAGTCTCAACATGATCTCACCCATGGTAATTACTTTTGCCATTGGTTTTCCTTTCCTGTCAAAATAATTCTTGACACCTTCGTATTCTACTTATTTCTGTACAAGATGAACTGCAAATCCGCCGATCTCTTCCTTCAGATAAATTGCCTTCAGAACGCCCTTGTCGTCTCTCTTGGCAGATTCCTCATTGAATTCCACACCCAGAACATTCTCCATATAGTTGATCGCTCTTTCGATGTAGTTGGTTCTGATGGCAATATGTCCGTTCTTGCCCAGATAAGGAGTCTTCATCACTTCCAAAGCTGTTCCTGCAAAAATGGAGCTGGAACCAACCTTGGCGGGCATACCGAACAGGAATGCAAATCTGTTGGCAGCCTTTAACGCTTCCTCTTCATTCTCTGCATTCACACCGATATGAGCCAATTCAAAACCAAGCATGGTCTGAACCGCTTCTCTGGTAAGCTGCTCAATCTTGTCCCACTCTCCTGCATTGATCAGGTCGCCGGGTACCATCCAGGATCCGCCGCATGCAATGATTTTGTTGAAATCAAGATAGGTTGTCAGGTTCTTTGCGCTGATACCGCCGGTAGGCATAAACTTCATATTCACATAAGGAGCTGCCATAGCCTTGATCTTAGCCAGACCGCCGGACTGCTCTGCCGGGAAGAATTTCACAACTTCAAGGCCAAGTTCGATCGCCTGCTCAATATCGCTGGGGCTTGAAGTACCGGGAGTGATGGGGATCTCTTTCTCCTGACAATACTGTACCGTTTTGGGATTCAGGCCGGGGCTTACGATAAACTGCGCACCTGCTGCCACTGCGGCATCCACCTGAGCCGCATTCAGAACGGTACCTGCACCTACACACATTTCAGGAAAATTCTCTGTCATCGCTTTGATCGCTGCTGCGGCTGCGCTTGTACGGAAGGTTACTTCTGCACAGGGAAGTCCGCCGGCACACAGAGCTTTCGCAAGGGGAACTGCATCCTCTGCTCTGTCAATTTTCACAACCGGCACAATACCGATCTTTCTGAGTTTCTCAAGAACTGCATTCATTTCTATTCATCCTCCAATCACTGTAACTATCTCACAACGGTTCCGTACACTTCCAGCTGAGTAAGCGCCGGGAAAGGTGAGGGATCATCTGCTTTGATCATATTGCTCATCCTGATCCAGGTAATCTGCTTCTTCTCAAAAGTCAATGTATGCGCAAATCTGCTCTTTTCGATGGCCCAGTCAACAGAAGTTCCGTCTGAAAAAGTAAGCGTCACCTGTGTCCACCAGTTGTCGTGGGGGAAATCAGCCCTTGTAAACAGGATTACTCTGTCGGTTTCAATCAGCCTGCCGAAATCAATGGTGATCTCCGCATCGTCCTGACGGTTAATACCCCAGGATGCATAAGGCCATGCCCCGTGGGAACGGTTCTCGCACACGCCGTCGATGGCGTTGCATGCGAAGAATACAGCCTCTCCTCTGGTCTCAACGTTGGCAGTTGCGTGGGGATACATATTCTCCGTCTCACGCAGATCGCAGGTATTCTTTGCCAGGTTGCGGTACTGACCCACTTCTTCATCCAGTGCGGTTCTCGCATACAGATAGTGTAAATCACCCTTAAAAGCTTTGGGTGCCATGTTTCTTCTGTTGTTTCTGGGCGGAATCACATACTTCACATTTCCGGTAAGATACACGAAGGATTCACCGAGCACTTCGTCGGCCTGGAACCATACATGAATATTCTGCTCAGAAGTTTCCAGAATAATACTGTCTCCGTCCTCATATTCCCTTCTCACAACGAGACTTGCCATATCTTCGGCGCTGTCCTCGAGCAGAACTTTTCCGTCCTTGTCCAATAATTTTAATGTAAGCATTGCCATTATGCCAAAATCTCCTTTACGCACTCTGCAATTTTATCGCACTTGCAATTGTCAAAGAAATACTCCTGGAACTTCGCTCCGGACAAAGCACCCTTAACCAGCTCGCGGTCAAGATTCTTAAGAATGGTGATGATATCCACATGAGTAACCTCTTTCACCTTGTCAAGAATCTTCTTGTTGCGCTGCTCAGGAACTACTCTCTCAGGGGGATATCCGCCGCCGCCGGGAGCACAGAACAGCTTCTCAAAGGTGTACTGCAGATTCAGCTCACCGCCCCAGCCAAAATTCTCAGCAAAAGGAAGAGCCACACAGTTACCGTCATTTACCTGAGAGAACAGGTAAGCATCCAGGGGAGACTCAATATGTCCGCACAGAACCTTGGGGAAAGAGTTGCAGGCGAGCATAGCACCTTCACCGGTACCACAGCCGGTGATAATATAGTCAGCTGCTCCTGAGTTGATCAGAACTGCTGCAAGGATACCAATCTGTACATAGGTCAGAGAGTTGGGATCCTCAGCTCCGCACATACCGTAATTAAACACTTCGTGACCCATGGGCTCAACTACCTTCTTCAGGGTTGCACAGATCATTTCATTTTTAGCTGCCTGGCTGTTCTCGTTGATTAACGCAATCTTCATAAATGTAACCTCCATATTATTTCATATTTCTGGCTCTGCCCTTAGCGGGCAGAGCAGTTCATACAGGAATCGATCTGAATCTTAAGAGGGCTGCTTGCCGATGTAAGCAAGAATACCGCCGTCTACATACAGGATGTGACCGTTAACGGCATTGGAAGCCTCAGAGGCAAGGAATACTGCAGGGCCGGTGAGTTCTTCTGCCTTCAGCCATCTGTTGGCAGGAGTCTTTGCGCAGATAAACTGGTCAAAAGGATGTCTGCTGCCGTCAGCCTGGATCTCACGCAGAGGTGCAGTCTGAGGAGTCTCGATGTAACCGGGGCCAAGGCCGTTACACTGGATGTTGTACTGGCCGTACTCGGAACAGATATTTCTGGTAAGCATCTTCAAGCCGCCCTTTGCAGCTGCGTATGCGGAAACGGTCTCGCGGCCCAGTTCGGACATCATGGAACAAATGTTGATAATCTTGCCGTGGCCCTTTTCGATCATGGCAGGAATAACTGCCTTGGATACGATGAAAGGAGCATTCAGGTCAACGTCAATCACCTGTCTGAACTGATCAGCGGTCATCTCATGCATAGGGATACGCTTGATGATACCGGCATTGTTTACAAGGATATCGATGGTTCCCACTTCCTTCTCGATCTGAGCAACCATATTGTTTACAGCAACCTCGTCTGTTACGTCGCAAACATAACCGTGAGCCTTGATGCCCAGCTCTTCATAAGCTGCCATTCCCTTATCTACCAGCTCCTGTTTGATATCGTTAAAGCAGATGGTAGCGCCAGCCTCAGCATAAGCTGCAGCGATAGCAAAACCAATACCGTAGGATGCACCGGTAACCAGTGCAATTTTTCCTTCCAATGAAAAATTAGTAAACTGTGACATAATATCTCTCCTTTTTAATATAATGTAGGCGGCACTTTCGCGCCGGTCAATCTGTTCCTATTTCAGATCCTTATTGGCAACTCCGTCCATATCGTCAAAGTCCTGATTCTCTCCTACCATACCCCAGATAAAGGTGTATGCTCTGGAACCGCATCCGGAATGGATGGACCAACTGGGAGAAATGACAGCCTCTTCATTCCTCATAACAATATGACGTGTCTCATTGGGCTCACCCATGTAATGCATAACGAATGCATCCTCGGGCATCTCAAAATAAAGATATACTTCCATACGTCTGTCATGGGTGTGACAGGGCATGGTATTCCATACACTGCCAGGGGCAAGCTTGGTCATACCCATCTCCAGCTGACAGCTCTCCACCTGACCGGGAAGAATATATTTGCAAATCACTCTGTGGTTGGCATCCTCCAAAGATCCCAGCTCCACTTTATTCTCATCCTTCACGATCACCACGCCGTCCTCGGGAGTTCCTTCCGGCTTGATCAGAACGGTAGGACAGGTTCTGTGGGCAGGGGCTGAATTTAAATAAAATTTAGCGGGATTTCCGGCATCTTCGCTGGCAAAAACGATATCCTTGGAACCCATTCCTATGTACATAGCCTCTTTGAAGCCCACCTGATACACTCTTCCGTCAACGGTAATTGTTCCCGCACCGCCGATATTGATCACTCCCAGCTCTCTTCTCTGGCAAAAATATTCTGCGCGGAGCTCGTCTCCTGCGGTAAGAGCGATAGGCTCTACCGGCACAGCTGCGCCTGTGATGATTCTGTCAATGTGGCTGTAAACCAGTTTGATCTGTCCCGGCACAAAAAGATCCTGAATCAGGAATTCTTCTCTCAGCCGGTCCGTCGTATAGTGCTTCACATCTCTTGGGGATACTGCTGTTCTCAGTTCCATGCTATTCCTCTCTTTCTGCAATTCCTATTGTGAGCTACTCTCATAAAATCATTTTCATTATATCACATAGCTCCCGGCAATTCCAATAGAAATCTTTTAATTTAATAAGATCCCGGGCTTTCCGTCCTTGCCTGTGACAAAGTTGGCGCCTATTATCTGTGCGTTAATTGTAATCCGAAATTCCATACCCACGATTCCGGATACTCCTTATTGAGTTAAATATATCACTGCAGAGAAAGGTATGGATTTTCTCTTACGATTTTTAGAGATCAGTTTTAAGGCTGGTCTCTTTTATGTTATCCTTAGATCACTGGCGGCATGAAAGGAGCAGCTATGTCTAAGTTTTTAACATACGATGAACGCCTTGAAATTCAAAAAGGGCTCAAAGAACAATTATCCTTCGGTCAGATAGCCAAGCTGATTAACAAGGATAGAACCACTGTTGCTAAAGAAATTAAAAAGTATTCCTTTGAGCAAAAAACAGGATATTCCAATTACCCTTATAATGCCTGCAAACACCGAAAAAACTGTAACCTGAAAAACATATGCCCTCTCGAATGTACAAAACAGTCCAAATATAAATGCAGTCTCTGTACCATGTGCAATGATATCTGCGGCGATTTCGTAGAGGAAATCTGTACAAACAGGTTAAAACCACCTTATGTCTGCAATGGTTGCGAACAATTAAACCGGTGTACTCTAAAAAAGATGTTTTATCATGCAGAGGAAGCACATCTGCGTTGTCAGGAACATATTTCAGACTGCCGCAGTGGTATCCTTTCCAATGAACTTGAACTGGAAAGAATCAATGCAATCATTACACCGCTTGTAAGAAACGGGCAATCCATACATCAGATATACGAAAGTAACAGGGATGTTCTTATGTGCAGCGAAAAAACGATTTACAACTACATTGATGCCTGCCTTTTTGACGTCAGAAATATCGATCTGCCACGAAAGGTAAAGTACCGTCCCCGTTATAAAAAGCCTGAATTTAAAGTTGACAGAGCCTGTCGTAACGGAAGAACCTACAAGGATTTTCAAAAGTTCATGGAAGCACATCCGGATGCCCACGTGGTACAGATGGATTCTGTCATGGGAAATCAGGGAGGAAAGGTGCTTCTGACCATTCATTTTGTAGATACCAGTTTAATGTTGGCATTCATTCGTGATGCCAATACATCCCGCTCTGTTACCGATATATGGGATCTGATTTTCCGGGCAGTAGGCCGGGAAACTTTTGAGAAACTGTTTCCGGTAATCCTTACGGATAACGGCAGTGAATTCTCTAATCCCAGAGCAATAGAGTTTGGTCCGGATGAAAATTCGATACGCAGGACACATGTTTTTTATTGTGATCCCAGCAGCCCGCACCAAAAAGGTGCCATAGAAGTAAACCATGAGCTGATCAGAAGAATCGTTCCGAAAGGTAAATCATTTGATGAATTTACGCAGGAAGATATTTTTCTGATGATGGATCACATCAATTCCTACAAAAGGAAAAAGCTGAACCACCGTAGCCCATACGAAGCGTTCAGCTTTTACTATGGAGAGGACGTTTTGAACAGGCTTGGATGCAGACCGGTTGCCGCCGAGAAAATCATCCTGAAGCCTCGTCTTCTCAAAAAGTAACTCATAAATAATTACGTGGATGCCGTCAGAAAATCATTCTTACGGAAGTGTGGAATCTCCAGTTACAAAAAGAACTGAGCGGGATTCGACGCTTGTTTGCCATATAAAAATTTATGCTGTAACGCTATTATAACACTTCTGAAAATAATGTAAACTATGGAAAGTAGTTTACAAAATGGGATTTTCGTTTACAAAACGGGAAAGTAATTTACAAAACGAGATTCTCATTTACAAAATGGGATTCTTGGATTACAAATGGGATTCTCGTGTTACAATTCATCCCTATTATCTGTGATTCTATTATAACTGAAAAAATTCTCCATGTCTTTTCAAATTATAGTATAAACCTTGCAAATTTTGAACAATCGGTATATACTTAAGTCACTATCGTCAAAAATATATCTTTGACAAGAAAGGATGTCCTTATGGAAGAATTAACCTCATGCCAACAGGCAATTGAAAACTGCCTCCAAAGCCGCACATTCTCCATCGCTCACCTCTACAAAGAAGAAAAAGCCATGGACATGCATATCCACGACTGTTATGAGCTTTATTATTCTATTTCAGGCGGCAGGCAGTTTCTCATCGATAACCGTTTTTATACCATCTCTCCCGGCGATCTGTTCATCATCAATCAGTACGAAAGCCACAAGCTGACCAAGATCGATACCGGAATCCACGAAAGGATCGTGGTGGATATTTGTCCGGATTATGTGAAATCCATTTCCTCCGCCGACACGGACCTGAATACCTGCTTTTTAAACCGGCATCCCGGATTTCAGCACAAGATTTCTCTCAACAAGGAACAACAGCAGCGGTTCCTGTACTATATAGACAAGATCACTTCCGCCAACGGCTTCGCCCATGATATTGTAGAAAAATGCGCTTTCGCCGAGCTTATGGTACTGATCAATACACTCTCCAGTGCCAATGTGGCAGACACTCCCGTAACGGCCTACAAATATAATCATCAGGTGGACGACATTCTCGCTTACATCAACCAGAACATCGCCCACCCGATCACAATTGAACAGCTTGCGGAGCATTTTTATCTGAGTGAATCCTACATTTGCAGGATCTTCAAAGCTGCCACCAGCACAACTATCAACAAATATATTACCGCCAGACGCATCAGTATCGCCAAATCCCTGTTAAACGAGGGCGTCAGTGTTTCCCAGGCTTATGAACTCAGCGGTTTTTCCGATTACAGCAATTTTTTCAAAGCCTTTACCAAGGCTGTGGGAGTCTCTCCCAAGAAATACGCCAATCTTGCCGTCAGCTGACTTTCTTCTTACTCCGGATGCGCCCAATGACCGTAATGGCTGTGAATGCGGCAATACCGATCACACTGATGATCAAACCCGCATTCCTTCCGTAAGGCACATAGTGCATGGAAATCTCATGGGATCCCTCCTCCAGGTCTAACGCCATAAGTGTTCCGCCGAACAGGGAAGGCTCTGTCTTTTCCCCGTCTACCACTACTGTCCAACCCTTTTCATAGGGAACCGACAGAATCAGTCTGCCCGCCTTGGAAAGCTCGATCTCACCGTTAATGTGAGTGCTGTCATAGGTCACATTCGTCAGGCTGTCTTCGGAAAGCATCGCCAGTGTTTCTCTCAGAATACTCTCATCCATTTTATAAATATCAACCTGGATCTTAGGGGTCTCGTCATCCTCAACGCCATTCTTCAGCAAGGCTGCCGTGTCAGCCTCAAAATATCCCAAATGCAGAATACACCCCTTCTTGAGGTCGCTGAAATTGCGCGTCTCCTCTCCCACGGTCTGCTCAATTTTCTTTGTGCCGGACGCTGTGACGATACCATAATAATATCCGTCCTCATTTGCCGTAAAACGCACATTATTTCCGGTTTTATCCGAAGACACCTTGTTAAACAGATTTCCTTTGATTCCCAGTTTTTTCACCATAGCATTCTGCAGTGCAAAACCATTGCTGTCATAGCCCGTCGGAATATCGTACTCCGTTGGCGCCACATAGCCGAAAGGAAGGGTACAGAGCGACCGGTACAGACTGATTTCACCGCTGTCTGCAAGGTGTTCAAACAGCGGCCCCTCTTCTCTCGCATCCTTACCGTACATATAGTTTACATTCAGCATAGCAGAAGTCAAAAGGGTAGCTCCGTCAAATCCGTAATACACCTTGCTGTGCCTCATGCCCAGCCTCTTATACATGTCCATTACATAAGAATTCAGTGTGGAAGAAAACACCGATGCCGTAGGGTATCCCGCCAGCGTACCGTCATTTTTGGTCTTACGGGAGAATTTTTCCATGCGGAAAAACGGCAATGTCTTTTCCTCTGCTCCGTCCGTATCTGATACCTCCAAGGCATCATTCCTTGCAGTTTCATACAGAGCCTGATAATCCTTAAGCTCATCCAGATACTGGGAACGGTTGACGGTTCCTAAGCTTGTATTATAGGTATTGATACCGCTTTCCGCTATCACAACCGCCATCACAGCTGCTGCCACCACCGTTCGCACCACTTTATCATCTCTGGTCCTATAAAGATACAGAAGCACTGCATAAACCGTGATAAAGCCAATGTTCAGATACTCCACTCCCATTTTAAAGTGTTCCGCATCTACGAATTTCTCAACGAACAAAAGGAACACCACTGCTCCAATATAACAATGTATAATCCGTCTGCCATCCTCTTTCATAAGATTGCGGCAGGCGTCATATCCCATCACAAGAACCAGCATAATATAAATAAAGGACTGTCTTGCCGGCAACGAGTCGGGATAATTCAGGCCGTGCCAGATAAAATCCAGAATATTGGTGGAAAAGCTCACCAGCATCACACCCGTCAGTGCAAGATAAGCAAACCTTCTTTTGGCAGAGATTCCGCGATTTAAAGCAAACATGGGCACCAGCAGGAAGGTCGCCACACCGCTGTAGATATTGGGCCAGTGGGCCAAAGCCCGCTCCGCATCGATACACATGCAATGTCTCGCCAGCATATCAAGCACAGAAAAATAAGACTTCACGGTCTTCGGAAAATCCATGTCACCAAAATCCGTTTCCAAAATAGCGCAAACCTCCGGCACCAGCAGAACAGCCGCTATTGCACCTGCAAGCAGGGAATAAAGTGCAAAATCTCTTACCGCGCGCCAAAAACGTTTTTCCAGAAACAGAAGCACCAGAAAATACAGCACCAAAAAGATGCAGATCATAATGGATATATAAAAATTAGTCAGAATGGAAAGAGCAAGAGTCACACAGTACAGCGTACACTTTCCTTCCTTCACAAGCTTCTCCAGACCCAGCAGAATCAGGGGTAGCAGCACCACACAGTCCAGCCACATAATGTTCCAGTTATAGGCCGCCATATATCCTGACAACGCATAAAAACAGGAGAAAAACAGCACGCTCGCGTCACGTCCCGCCCGGAAATGCCTGCGCAGGTAGATGCAGAAAGTAAGGCCGCACAGTCCGATCTTGACAACAACCAGATAACTCATAAACTCCATCAGATGAGCCTGAGGCACCAAAAATGCCAGCCAGTGCAGGGGGCTTGCCAGGTAATAGACATATAACGCCAGAAAATTGGAACCGATTCCTACGTTGTAAGAGTAGGAAAGCCCCTCACCCGCTTTGATTTTCTCCATAAATTCACTAAAAAACGGCATATACTGATGGTACATGTCAGAATAGAGAAAGCTTCTACCCCCAAAAGGATATATGTCATTCAAGATAAACAGGACAAGCATGATCAGAAACGGAATCCCGAAAGACAGTATGAGAATCCATCTACTCGGATTCACACGGGGATCCCAGGCCGTTTTTCGATCCAATTTTTTCAAACTCATGTTCTCTCCTCCAAATCATACGAACTAATCAAACAACTGATAGTATTGCAATGTCTGATAGGGAAGCAACGCCTCCTCGTCCTTTTTCCGCTCTTCTTCGGTCTTTTCACCGTCCATACACAGATTACCTTCGGCATCCCTAATCTGCATAGATGTGATAACGGGATAATCTTCGCGGATTTCCTTCAGACAGCTCAGATACTCTGTCAGGGGCAGACCACAGCTCTCCAGCACATCAATGGCCAGATAATTCACACTTGTCTCCCCGACAGTCCGGCCGTTATCCATGTCAAAGTTACTCCAAATTAAATAGGGTACCTTATATTTCAGCAACGTCTCTTCCATCGTCAGAGACTGGGGATCCATACCGCTATTTCTCACAATCGGATTGGTCACATAAGTGGTAGGTTGGTGATCGCCGAAGAAAAGGATCAGTGTATCCTCTTCCTGCTGCTCAAAATATGTGATCAGCCTCTGGAATGATGCATCGGATCTCTTTATCAGAGACAGATATTGACTCAGTTCCTTTGATTCCATTCCTTCAATCTCAATATTCGGTTTGAAATTATCAAACTCATCTGCGTATCCGCTGTGATTCTGCATTGTCACATTAAAAACAAAAAGCGGGTTCCCCTCTTCTTTGTTCTTATAAAGGGATATGATCCTGTCATAACAAGCGGAATCTGATATATAGCTGCGGATTTTCCGGGAACCGCTGAACCTTTTAATATCAAGGAATTCGTCAAAGCCAAGTAACGGGTACACTCTGTCTCTCTCCCACCCGGATGCATAATAGGGATGGATCGCTATGGTAGAATACCCCAGCGACTTCAGATAAGAGGGAAGAAAGGTCCCTTCCTTCTTCAGATATTGCTGATATGCCACACTTCCCTGGGGCAGAAAGGCCATGCTGTGACCTGTCAGAAACTCAAATTCCGTGGTTGCCGTATTTCCTCCCAGTACCGACACATTCAGCCAGCCGGATTGCACATCTTCCTCCTGCATGAGACTGCGGACATATGGCATGTAATCTTCATTCGTCTTAAACTCTCCCAGAACAGACAAATCCGAAAAAGCCTCATTCATGATCACAATAATATTGGGCCTGTTTATACTTTGGGGATCGGCAAGTGCCGCTTCCAGCTGCGGACTGCTGTTTTCTTCAAGCAGCTGTTCCGCCTTTCCGGCAGAATACCCTTCCGGCTTGTCCACATTCAGATACTCCATCTCCATGAGAAAAGCCACGGCTCCGCCGTCCCGCTTATGCATATAAGTTGGCGTAAACAGTTTGTCATACAGACCGAAATTCAGCACAAAGCTGTCACTTTGCACTGTCTTTGCATATCCTATCAAAAGAAACAGCGGGAGGACCAAAAGAACCAGACGTTTCACAAGATTCCCGTTGCCCTTATATTTGATCCTGCTCTCTGCTGCCAGCAAAACCAAAAAGCCTGCCAGAACAAACAGGGTGTCCTTTTTCAGGGAATAATCAAAATTGCCTGCCACGCTCGCAGCCGTGGACAGTGAGTAAAGGTCCCAGGGCATAATGGGCGTTCCACGGAAGGTAAGCACATAATAATTAGCCAACCCGAATATCATAAAAAATCCGGTCAGCACCATAAGTGCCGTCCTGATCCGCCCGAAAATACCCAGAAACAAAAGGGCCAATATCCAGTAAAACACAATGTTCAGATGCTGCACCGGCACTCTTGTGTCTTTCAAAGGATTATGTATATAAAATTCAAACAGATAGTATACGATCACCGGGCAGACTATAAGTGCGATCCATGCACATATGGCTCTACGGTTTTCTTTCACTTTTTCTAAGATTTTCATGACACACACCGTCCTTAACAGATTTTATTGTAATACATTCCGTTAAAAATAGCAATTCCGTAATCTAATATCTTCCGGTCATTCTCCTTAACAAACCATCTATACGAAACCATCTTACCATATTCCGTTTTTTTCAATCATTAATTTCTTCTTAATTTATCGTAAAATATTCGTAACAACTTCCAAATATGTTGCTTTTTTGCCGTTCTGGGGTTATAATTTTATAAGAAAAGGGGACAACTGTTTTGCACCATTTGATTCCCCGTTAAGGAGAAACCAGATGAGAACTATTCAAATTGTAGCCGACTCCACCTGTGATCTGCCGGAGGAGTTAAAGAAGCAATATAACATCGTAACCATTCCACTGTGTATTGTAATGGAAGAACAGACCTACTATGACGGCGAGGACATTACTCCCGATCAGATCTATCAGTGGTCCGATACCAACAAACTCACCCCCAAGACTGCTGCTCTGCCTTACGATAAAGCACTTGGGATTCTGGAACCCTATATGAAGAACGGTGATGACATTCTGTTCTTTGGTATTTCCGAACAGATGAGCACCACCTGCAATATCATGCGTCTGCTTGCCGGGGATCATAATTACGACAGACTGTTCGTCATTGACTCCATGAATCTGTCCACCGGAATCGCCCTGCAAATCTTATATGCAGCAGAGCTGATCAAAGAAGGACTTTCTGCAGAGGAGATCATCGAACGTGTAGAGAACAGAAGAAGCAAGGTTCGCGCCAGTTTTGTAGTGGAGACCCTTACTTATCTTGCCAGAGGTGGACGCTGCAAGCCCGTCACCGCACTTCTCGGCAACACCTTGAGACTCAAGCCCCAGATTGTGGTAGAGCGCGGTTCCATGGGTGTATCCAGAAAATATCGCGGCAAGCAATCCTCTGTCATTATGAAATATGCAAAGGATCTGGAGGAAGCACTGCTTCACGCCGATCCCTCCACTGTATTTATTACCCATTCCGGCTGCGATGATGCACTGCTTGACGAAGTCCGCAGCTACATTGAAAGTTTAAACCGCTTTCAGAATATTTATGTCAACCGAGCCGGTGGCGTTATCTCAAGTCACTGCGGCCCCGGTACTCTTGGAATCCTCTTCTATGCTGATTAAAACACATGCGCAAAACAGCCCGCCGTACTATCCGGCAGGCTGTTTTTTAATCCACAGACTTATACTGTTACCTATAATTCTTTTTCCCGCACAAACACTCCCGCATTCCTTGTTAGCCTGAAGCGGTCCACGAACCAGTCACATTTACAAAGAAACAGGTAATAAATATTCAATCCGCACCCGTGAAGTGTTTCAAAATTACCTTGTCCTTTGGATACGATCAGATCAGCCTCAAGCAATGCCTGACGCGCCGGTTCACTGATGCGTCTGATCACGGTACCTGCAATATCCGTACCGTTATCCATGACATCCGCCACCCGGTACAGTCCTGTTTCTTCAGCGTCTTCCCGGGTCACATCATTCAGCACCTCACTGCCTCTGACTATCACGGTTACCTGCAATTCCGGGAACTGTTCCCTGATGCAGCGAATCGCCAATTTATCAAGCACCACCTCACCGCAATTGTCCACCAGATATACCAAGCGCTTTGCACCGGAAAGTTCCGCTACAAACTGTTCATAGACCCTTTCATCCACAAGGGCTTCCTCTGCCTTGTAGATCATTTCTTCAAGAACCTGCGTATCTACTTCCTGCATGGCTCCAAAATCAATATAATTGCCTACTCTGGCATATGTCAGGGCTGCTCTGAGGGGATCTGTACTTTTTCCGATCCTCCCGGCAATCTTCTCTTCTATACCAAGCATCATCTGATTAAAACGATGTTTGATCTGCGCATAGTCAGAGGAACTGCCAAAAACCGCCTCATAAACCTTTTGGATGTCAGCCACCAGTTCCGGTGCCGACGCATCCCCGCTACTCTCACCGATCACTCTGAGAACTGCTTTCAGATATTCCGCTTTCTTCTCTGCGTCTTCAAAATGCCTTATTCGTTCTTCCTGTCTCTCTACGAGACATCTGATACAAGGTGCACTGATCTTCATTTCTACTCCTCTTTCCCTTCTGTCACCACGATTTTTTCGATGATCGGTCTGTTGGCAGCAGGCACAATTCCGTTACCATCCTGACCGGTGGTATTGTTACAGATATCATCCACGATATCCATGCCTTCCGTCACATAGCCAAATGCCGCATAATCACCGTCAAGCCAGGAAGCATCCTTCTGTACAATGAAAAACTGAGTGCTGGCACTGTCCATCACTTCCGTCCGGGCCATGGAGATTGCTCCCCGGGTGTGCAGCAGGGGATTGTCCACACCATTGTTTGCAAACTCACCCTTTATCGTCTTTATTTCATTGCCGGTATTTCCCACAGGAGCGCCGCCCTGCATCATAAACCCTTCTATAATGCGGTGAAAAGTCAGTCCCTCGTAAAAGCCGCTCTTTGCCAGACTGATAAACTGAGTCACTGTGATCGGCGCACTGTCCGCATCAAGCTCTGCCCGGATCACACCCTTGTCTTTTATATGAATCTCAACATAATGCTTTCCGCTCAAAAGTCCGTCGTCGCTCTTACAGGCAGTAAGCAGTACAACTGACAAAAGGATACCTATCAATGCTATTTTTCTCACTGTGCTCTTCATATACATTTACCTCCGATTTCAAAACACACATACTGTTATTAATGCTACCGCAGAAATTCAATATTGTCAATGACCCTTGACAAACCACTCTTTCAGTGGTATTGTAACTTTGTTTCATTTTTTCTTGTTATTTTAGAACCAAATTTCAGTATTCACCAAGTGAGGTCATATAATATGAGTCCCAGTTCATGCCTTAACGCTATTAAAAACAGATACCCTTCTTTGACCGCAGTCGAAAAAAGGGTGGCCGATTACATTCAGCACAACCGGGAACGGATCTGCTCCATGTCAGTTTCGGAATTTTCCCATAAAGCTGACGTGACAAAGTCCGCTATCGTGCGCTGCTGTAAGTCTCTTGGCTTTGAGGGATATACAGAACTTAAAATGTCTCTCGCCATTGAATTGTCCAAGAACAGACAACTGAACTACTCTCCCTACATCTATCCCACAGACGATGCCGGAGCGATTCTGGACAAGATTTTTTCTGCCAATGTAAAAACGCTCCATGATACCGCCGAAAAAATCGATCGCAATACTCTGCAACAAGTGATCGAACTGCTGGACAGGGCCCGCACCATATACATTTACGGTATCGGCACATCCGCCGCCATCGTGACTGATTTTCAATATCGGATCATGCAGCTTGGATACACTGCATTCTGCTATACGGATGTGGTTTCCATGAAGATTTCCACTATGAACATCCGCGAAGGCGACGTTGCCATCGGTATCTCCCACAGCGGAAGGACAATCGCCACGATAGAAGCGCTGTCTTTGGCCAAAGAAAAAGGAGCTCAAACCGTATGTATCACCAGCTATCCCGAAAGCCGGATCACAAAGGTTTCCGATTTTCACATTGAAATATTCTGCGACGAGATCAATTATCCTATGGAGGCCATCTCCTCGAGGATCGCTCATATCAGCGTGATCGATTCCATTACCACTGCTCTTTCAGCCATACATTACGAAGATACCCTAAAACGTTCACAGGAAACTCACTCGCTGATCAACAGCATCCGCTATTGATCCCACGGAAAAGAGGAATTATGAAAAACAAGAAAACTACCGTTATTTTTATCATCTGTTACATAGCATACACTGCCATATACATTGCACGTCTGAATCTCACCACAGCATCACCCGGACTGGCCGATGCTCAACTCATGGACATGGCGCAGATCGGCATGATGGGCAGCGCCTTCTCCATCATTTATTCCATTGGCAGGCTTTTTAACGGCCGGATCAGCGATTCCCAGCCCCCCTTCCGTATGATCTGCATCGGACTGATCCTTGCCGGCATCAGCAACATTGCCATCAGCTTTTTCCCACCTTTTGAGGGAATCCTTTTATTGTGGGGTTGCAATGCCTTTGCCCAATCCATGCTTTGGAGCTCCATCCTTCGCATTATTGCATGCCTCTATGACGAGGAGACCGCCCGGCGTAAAACCTCTTACATGGTAACCTCAGTGGCGGTAGGTAATATTGCAGGTATCCTGCTTAACACATTTATCATCACAAAGTGGGGACTCTCTTTTGCCTTTATCATCCCAGGAGCCCTGACACTTCTTCTCTCTACCTTTGTATTCTGCTCCACAAAAGAGATCGGGAAAGAACCTGTT
>JAZNMF010000092.1:0-47031 GCA_045579545.1 Acetatifactor sp.
GTCATAGCGCCGTCAGAGCTCCGTTTGAGATAAACGGTTTTGCCGGTCTCTCCCTCAAGGAAGGTCACAGCATTACTGTAGCCACTGCCCAAGGTTTTTGAAATATGAAAGTCAGCGGGTGCTGTAACCGTTACAGCGGCACCGGTCTGAAACCAGTAGGTTCCGTTTTCACCGTCATAGTATCTGTGGCCACCTAAGCTGTAAGCAGGTGCCGGTGCAGGAAGATAGGAAATCTGATACTCCAAGGTCAGGCTCTGCTTCCCGATGCCGTTCTCACTGACGGTCAGGGTTGCCTTGTGGGTACCCACGCCGGCCGGTGCCGTTTCGGAGCCATTATCATATTGAAGCGTATAGGTTGCACCGTTTTTAAAGCTGCCTTCAACAGCTGCAGCCACGGCACTTCCTGTATAATAACCATCCTGAACGCTCAGCTTCACACTGCCGCCGTTTGCATCAGGACAGCCGTCAGCGGTACAGGTTGCGGTTATGGTTGTTCCGTTCAGCCTATACTCATAGGAATGTGCATGGGCAAGTTCAAACACACCTGTGTTATCAGACATAACTTCCCCTTGGTATGCTTTACCTGCAAATAAAGCCTCTGTTTTTGTGCCTGCGTCCTTCAACGGCAGATACAAATAGATTTTACTGTCACTGTCGGTATAAACATCTGTAAATCCGTAGGAGCTGCCGGTAACCTCTGCATTTTTTACTTTTGCATTGGCTCCCACCTCAGGCAATTCTGCTGTCATCTTATAGACATTGTCCGTACCGTTTGTGGGCTGGACATTCACCGTCCCCGTGACAGTTCCGCCGGTGATGGTTACTGTTGCGCTACTCCGTTTATCATATCGACCGATACCGCCGGTACCTGCCATTACGGTTCCGCCGGTAATGGTTACTGTTGCAGAGGTTGTTTTATCAAATCCGCTGCCTATGGCAGCTGCACAGTCCGCAACATCAGCTTTTACAATACCGCCGCTGATGGTTACAATCGCAGTAGAGTTATAACTGCCGGAACTTCCGATGGCTGCACCATTATATTGCGCAGTTGTCTGATTATCAACTGTCACAGTACCACCGGATATTTCCACCGTACAGGATCCTCTTTCTCCACTTCCGATTCCCGCGCCATTTCCATACCCAGTCCTTATCACATTCACGTTTCCGCCTGAAATATTTACGAAACCACTGCCATATGCTCCGGATCCAATTCCGGCCCCTCCGGAACCGTCCGCATAGACAGTAACTGTACCCCCATAAATGTTGACCTTGGCATTCTCAGAATCGTCCGCCCCTCCAATACCGGCACCGGCATCGCTGGTGTGTGCTTCCACATCAGCGCCGGAAAAAATATTGACCGTCGCATTATCGCCGTTAAAGTTGCTTCCGATTGCCGCTGCGTAAGCGCTGGTTTTGGCAATCAGCTTCCCCGGACCATACAGATTGACCACTGCACCTGATTCCACCATAATTGCTGCGCCGGAATTATAATCCTGATGGCCTGTCACCGTGGATTCTGACTGCACCTTCAGATTTACCTCCGTGGTTCCGACCAATCCAATGCCATACTGCTTGCTTGCGCACCGGATATTCAAGTTGCTGATATTCAAATTTAACGCAGGCGTACTTCCCCAGTTTTTTACGGTGATCTGATTACTGATCGCCTCACCGGTATTCTGCACCACATAGTAATCGAAGGACGGATTGATACCGCTGATCGTTTTCTGTGCTGCGCTGTCCTCTTCATAGTATTTCACATAATAGCTGCCATCGCTCTGCCCAAACTCAATGCTGCCGTAATCCAGCACCAACTGTTCAGGCACATTGGCCGCCGACTCGTAAATCATACGATAACTGTTTACTTTGCCCTCTCCGAATGCCAGACCCGCAGCTGATATGGCATTGCCTTTATTTAAAGAGGCAGCCGTAACCGTAATATCATAGGTTCCATCCGGCACATATATGGTCAATACACCTGTGTAATCTGCCACCTTTTTGATCGTACCGGTATTGCAGTATTCAGAAGCATCTAAATCCGGAGTTACCGAAATCGAATAATCCGTAATATCCCCTGTAATGCCATCTGAGACAAACTGCAGCTGAACCGGGTACAGCTTGTTTCCCGCAGAAACCGTGGTCGCCCTATTTAAAGCTGTCTCCCAGGTATACTTTAAGCTACCGGAGGTAATATGGATTGTAACTGTCTGCCCCTGATACTTGGTCAGACTCACAAAATTTGCCGTTGCCAAAACATGCTTATCAGGCGCATTCAAAGTAATGTTTCTGCTTAACAATGTGGTATCACCGGCTTTGACAGTCAGAACAGCTGCCTGGGAAGACGCAAACCGCGCATCATAAATATCATAGGTAAGTGCATAAGACGCAGCTTCTGTACCGGGAGCAATAGAGCCGGTTACCGTGAGATCACAGGCCTCAGTAACAGTAACACTGCCTCCTTCTCCACCGGTCGTGCTATATCCCACATTGCCCTCTGCCACAACCGTTCCGCCACTTAACAGTATCTCACTGTTGGAATACGTTTGACTAGCGTATCCGCATCCGATCGCTGCACTTTCCTTGTTTCCGGTGGCGTTTACCGTTCCGCCGGAAATAACTATTTTTTGAATGCAACCTCCGAATCCGCCGCCAATACCCGCGCCGGCAATATTGTAATAACTTGCTGCTTCTGCGCTTGCGGTAACACGGCCTCCGCTGATATATACTTCACCGGTAGTTCCGTCTGCAGAACCGCCAATGCCAGCGCCTCCGCCGTCACCGATCGCTTCAATTGTACCACCTTTTATGTAAATGGTTCCGCAAGTCTCTATATTATTTAATAGTCCTCTTGCCCCGATACCGGCTCCGCCTCCGTTGGTTCCGTTGTCACCGCCACGGGCTATAAGGGTGCCGTCTGTGGCACCGTCACCGGCATAAGAGGTGATTGTTAACGTTGCTCCGCCAGGGACTTCAATACCGGCTCCGTTGACATCACCCACAAAGGTATTGGTCCCCTTCAGCTTCAAAGTGACATTGGAACCACCGATCAGAGTCATTCCGGAGAGCGACGAGGAAGCTTCCGTCCGCACATTTACATTTTCCAGAATGATCTCCGCCGTAACGCCACTGTATACCACAATTACGTTGCTCGTCTGTGTGCCTGTGCCGTAAATATAATATTTCCCGTCCTTGGAGATGGTCACATTTCCGCTTTCAATATTATAGCCGGTGTACCCCTCCGGCACCGTGATTGTCTGAGCATATGCCGTCATCGGTATGCAGGAAAATAGAAGAGCCAGACAGATCATGATACTCAGCATTTTTCTCATAAAATAATTATTGGTTTTCATATAGTTTCCTCCGTATATGGATTTAAAAATATGGCTTTCAGAATTCGGCTTTTCGTTACATTTCATCTTATTCATGCTCTCTTCTGTCCTCTCCGGAACAGTTCCTCAAAAGCCTGTTCATTTGTTTTATCTACAAAGTCTTTGAACTCGGACAGAACCCGCCTGCTGATCTTCCGGTAGTCCATAGCCAGTACCTTCTTGATCTTAAACTTCCGCGTCTCTTCGGGAACACCGTAAATTGCGAGGATTGCTTCCAATGCACCGGCGATGCGAATCTCCAATGGCGGAGAGAAACTGTTGGTCCGCAGCGTAGTCTGTTCGATGCCGGAAACCAGCATTTCCGCTTCCGCAAACTGCTCATCCGTCCAGCCAGCCCGGTATTCTCCAAACACCTGCTTTGCCCTCTTTATATCGTTTTTCTGTATGATCCCGAGGCAAAGATCGCTAGCATATGACGACAGATAAAAATCCTTTGCAACCTCATTTTCCTCGCACATTGCAGCCATCGTTGCAAACTCCAGGCAGATGGCCATAACAGAGCTTAATCCTTCGTCGGCTTCCTTCTCCATCATCTCCCATTGGAAATCCACAAGCATCTCCACGAAAACAGACAGCAGCTGTTCCTTTGTCGGAAAATAATATGTAATGTTGCCGGTATAGATATCCAGTTCATCGCAAATATGTCGCGGAGAAGTTGCTGAATAGCCCTGCTCAAAAAAGAATTTCGACGCACATTTTATAATATCAAGCTTCGTCCGTTTCACCCGTTTGGTCGCCATATTTTATCCTTTCTGTAACGCATTGCGCGCCATATTGGAATGTTCCATTTTTGTACCAATCCAAATTATAGCAAAATCCGGTTGTATTGTCAATTAATTTTGGAACAATCCAATTTTTATTGCATGCTTTCTACACCTGATTTTCCCTTCCCGGATGTTTCTCACTTCATCAGTTCATCGGTCAGTCTGATGATTTCGGGAGCGATCCTTTCCCGCTCCTTCCTGGTAATGCGATTGTAGATGGGATAAGCCACGCAAACAAGCACAATACCAACTATTCCGATTACGATTCCAATCAGCATAGCCATCCCTCCGGCAAGCCCGATGTTCTTTCCAATATCGGTCATTGCGAGGCTCATGCCCATTCCCAGAATCAGTGCACCAATCACACCGAATGCCAGGGAAACCGAAGATGCCTTTTGCGTTACAGCCCCATCAAGACGGCGAAGCCGTTCCATCTTATCCCCAGTTTGCTCGCAAGTAACATACTTTTTGCGAATAGCTTTGATTTCTTCTTGCTCCTTTGCGGAGTATGTATAGTTAAAAATTTCTTTGTTTTCCATTCTATTATTCTTCCTCTATTCTCAGTAACTTTATTTTTTTGTTTGCCTGTATGATCATATAAATTGCCATCGAAATGATAAATACGGATACTACACCGCCGGAAAGCCCCAGCAGAACGCGTCGTCCTGTTAAACTCATTGTTCCGTCATCAAAGGTGGTTAGCATTGTGGATTCCAGCGTCAACATAGACACACACGCAGAAGCCAAGCTGATTGCTTTTGAAGCGGAATATACAGGACTGTTATATTTGCGGTACTTCACTGTATTGATAATAGCAAGTGTCAGCGAAGTGAACGTGTACACTGCCAACACTATGGTTGTAATCTCGTGATGGTTGAACGTTCTGTTCCAATACACCATAAAGAATATTATCAGTGCAAGAGCCAGATTCATAACAAGAAACACAATGCCGCAAGCACGGTATTTTATGAACTCATCCAACATTTTCTCTCCGGGTTTATGCTTGCTTGTATGGCGAACCAAAAAGAAGCGCATCACAGCAAAGCAGATACTACAAGAGCTCGCAAGGTCTTGTAATATCTGCTTATTTCTTAATTATGCTCTAACATATTCTCTATAAAAATCCCATACCCCCTAGTTGGATCATTGACAAGCACATGGGTCACCGCTCCCACAATCTTCCCATTCTGAAGTATCGGACTGCCGCTCATTCCCTGCACAATGCCGCCTGTGGCCTCTAACAACTTCGGATCCGTTACTTTTAACTCGATGCCACGATTTACATTGTCATGATCCAGGTGGACAGCGGTAATCTCCACATCGTAATACTCCGGGGTATCGTCCACCGTGCTTATGATCTGTGCCGGTCCTTTTTTGATTTCCTGCTTCAGGCCTATGGGCAGCGGATCTTCTGATACAAGGTTCATTGCCTTGTCATTACATACACCAAAAATACCTCTGGTGTTGTTGGCGGTAATGTCTCCCAGAATACGCTCAGGGGTATAGATGATCATGCCTGTCATTTCTCCGGGCTCGCCGCTTCTCCCCTTTTTGACTGCCACAATCTCCGTCTGGTATAGCGTACCGTCATCCATGTTCATAAGGTCACTGGTATCAATATCATTGATACCGTGCCCGAGCGCCCCAAAATTACCGTCCGCATCTATGAACGTCATGGTGCCGATTCCTTGGGCATTGTCCCTGACCCACACACCGATCTTATAGACACCTCTGTCATTCTGCTGCGGCTTCACCGATACATCAAACATCTTACCATAGCGCTCAATAGTCAGAACAGTTTCCCGTCCTGACGTCTCTTCAATCGCGGTGATAAAGTCATTTTTGTCGTCCACCGGCTCGCCGTTCATCTTTTTGATATAATCACCGGTGCGCAGGATGTTTTTGGCAGGAGCACACTTTTTCCCATTTGCTCCGTCAAATTCTCCCACTCCGATCACCAGAATGCCGTCTGCCTCCACATAGATTCCCACAGGAAGCCCTACCGGGATCAGTTCCTGATCCTCGATAACTTTAATATCCACCTGTTTAAAAGGAATCCATCCAAACAGTTTTACACTCATCCGGTAATTGTCAAAGCTCCCTGCCTTGAGCATCAACGGACTTGCCAGATCGATGGTAATAGATTCTTCAGATGACCGAATCTGATCAGGGCCTCCCACAACCGCAACTTCTGCAGTCAGAGGAAGCCTCAGGTCCAGAGGTTGCTCAGTCCCGGATTTGATCCGAATAACTGAGGGTACCCTGTGATATAAACCAAGGTACCCCACTCCGATCAGTGCAGACAGACTAACGACAAGCAGCACAGCCAAACATCTGCGGTAGCTTCTCATCCTCCTTCTGCGTTTTTTCCAATTTTCCATCAAGGTAACCATATCCTGAGACGCTTTTCTCCGGATCTGTTCCTGTTCCTCTTCTATCCTACCCATACTCACACACTCCATCTGCCGGCACAGACCTCATAAAGCAGTCCGTATCACAGCAATTTTTATATCATTAAGTATGTGAGGTTTTTCATTTTTTATAAGCAGAATTTTATAAGTAAAGCAAACTATTCTCTGTAAATCTTCAGTCTCGGATTGGCATTGGCAGCTTCTTCAAACTCCTCTGCAATCCTTGCGGCATAGCTTCCGGCAACACAAGACTCTTTCCAAAAACGCAGGATCACATCACACCCCTGCATTTCCGTCAAACAATCCTGCAAAGCATCCAGATTCCTGCCATAGTATTCCGGAAAGCCCATGATCTCCTTCAGATAAGAATGGGCACTGACGCGATCATTCAACTCTCTGCAATCAAGAATAACCAGTTTTCTCACCATATCACCTCATAGTCATCGGTCACGGTCACTTCGTCAAAAGACTCATAATGATCTTCCGTGTAGTAATACAGTCCATCGTTGGAAAAGACCAGACGCTTGGCTCCGCGGCTCCCTGCACCATCCGTATCGATATCGCACTCTGTGTAGGTCCTGCCATCATCCTTAGGCAGTAAGCCTTCCCGATTGCCAAACCGGTCTCCGCCAATGGCTGCACCTTCTTTATACTTTTCCACTGATCCGCCTTCCCAGCCCAGCTTTCCGGCCTCGGACTTGGTAATATAATTATCCGGCAGTTCCTCATACAAATACAGATAGAGCACAACATTTTCAACATCATAGTAGCTCTCGCCTTCTATGGGAAGATCAGCTAATATCTCTGTTTCCGAGCTGCTCTCTGTTTCTGCGAAACTGCTCTCTGCATCCGCAAAACTGCTCTCTTCTGCCACCGTTCCCGGATGACTGCTCTCAGCCTCCATATAACCGGCGCTAAACTGCGGCTCCTGATAAAACGGCTCCTCTGTCGGAAGGCTGCAGCCGGTCTGCAAGAGAAGCATCATAGACGCAAGCAAAAGTCCTATGTATTTGTGATAGAATTTTTTCATAATAATTTTCTCCTTCATCAACCTCTCCGGTCAGCATTCCTGCAGATCTTATGACTGCGGGCCAGCTCCTTCATCTCACCGGCATTGCTCAGTGCGGCCCGGGTCAGAACATCACTGCCCAAAAGGCGGGCCAACTCCTTCATGCTTTCTTCCTCATCCATTCTCCGGATATCAGTCAACGTACTGTCATCAGTACTGCTCTTTTCGATCACGTAGTGCACGTCAGCCATGGCCGCAATCTGAGGCAGATGTGTGATACAGATCACCTGGTGGGCATCAGATGCCACATTCAACTGCTCGGATACCTTCCAGGCTGTGCGTCCGCTGATTCCGGCATCAATTTCATCAAAGATCAACGTATCAATGGAATCTCTTCCCGCCAAAACCGTCTTGATTGCCAGCATGACTCTGGAAAGTTCACCGCCGCTTGCCACCTGCGCCAGCGGTTTCAGGGCTTCACCGGGGTTGGTAGAAATCAAAAACTCTACTTCGTCGTAACCCGTTGCAGTTACCGTCTGTTGCGGGCGGACTGCAATATCAAATTCCACGCTCAGAAAATTCAGATTGACCAAGGCTTCTTCCAGACGTATGGTAAGTTCCGCTGCGTTTCGGGAACGGATCTGCGACACATTCTCACAGGCTGTGAAAAGTTCTGCCTCTTTTTTCTGCAGTTGTGCCTTCAATCGATCCATATAGGCATCATAATCTGCCAACTTATCCAGCCTTTCCTTTTTCTCCCGGCCATATGCAAGAACTGCCTCGATGGTTTTTCCGTATTTTCCTTTTAAATGATTAATGGTATTCAGCCGCTCTTCCACTGCGGCGAAATCCTCTTCATCAAATTCCAGACTACTCAAATAATCTGCCACATCATGGTTATAATCTGCCAGCAGATTGTCTATCTCGTTCAATTGCTCCTGCAGTTTCTCCAAAGCATCATCATACATAGTAATGCCGGACAGACAGCGAAGGGCTCTACTCAAAGCATTTCCGGCTCCGGCATCACTGTCCGTTCCTGTAAAACGGTAGCTCTCCCCAAGATTTTCCGTAATTTTTTTACTGTTTATCATCAGGCGGTACTGCTGCTCCAACTGTTCATCTTCACCGGAAACCAGCCTCGCACCTTCAATCTCCTGATATTCGTATTCTGCCAACGCCTGCTCTCTGGCTTTGGCCGCCTCATCCATGGACTCCTCTTCCACCTGTTCCCTCAGATGCTTACATTCCTGATAAAGAGCCGATACCTGCTCCAGATATCCACTTATCTCTTCCCGGCAGTAATCATCCAGAATTTCCAAATGCTTTTTCTTCTGAAGCAGAGACTGATGCTCATGCTGTCCGTGAATATCAATCAAAAGTTCTGCCAGTTCCTTGACCTGTCTGGCTGTCACCGTCTCACCGTTGATCTTGCACACACTGCGTCCCGGCTGCATTCGCCGGCTGATGATAACAGTACCGTCCTCCTCGGTGGGAAGGTCCATCTCTTCCATCCTACGTTCCACTTTAGGATCATCAGATAAAAAAACAAGCTCCACAAGACAATATTCTGCCCCTTTTCGCAGCATATCTTTGTCGAACTTGGCTCCCAGCGCCAGATTGATCGATCCGATTAGCACGGATTTACCCGCGCCTGTTTCACCGGTCAGAATATTCAGTCCCCGGTCAAATTCCACCTCAACCTCCCGGATTAAGGCCAGATTCTTTACATGCAAACTCTGTAACATATTACTTCTCCATCAGTCTGTGAATACGTTCCATCAACCTCTTAGTATCTTCCACGGTACGAACCGCGATCATGATCGTGTCATCTCCGGCAATACTGCCAACAACCTCAGGGAACATTAATGCATCAATGGCAGCCGCCACAGCCATAGCCATACCGGATGCTGTCTTCACCACAAGTATATTCTGCGCCATGTCCATGGAATGGTAACCGTCTCTCAAAACGCGGACATATTTATCTTCAACCTTATTATCACCCTGCTTTAATAACGCATATTTCTGCCTGCCTCCCCCGGAGGTCACTTTGGACAACTGCAGTTCCCTGATATCTCTGGATACTGTAGCCTGCGTCACTTCAAAACCTGCCTCCCGTAAGTAAGCCGAAAGTTCTTCCTGTGTTTCCACATCATACTGCTTTATAATCTCCAATATTTTCTTATGTCTGCTTTTTTTCATATGCCTCCGCCTTCCTGACCGGTCTGCGCCTTCTGTCTATGGTCAGCTCTCACTTATTTTTTTATGTAATACGTCCAAAAAACTTACTTGATTTAACAGGATAATATCTGTGGTTCTGCCGGACTGTTCAATCCTGATCCGGCCTCCGGTCTTTACCGGCACGGCTCGGCTTCCGTCAAAATTCACTTCTACCTGTTGCGTCTGACCGTCACGGCCCTGGGGAATCTCTATCTCAATCACATCCTCGGGAGAAAGAATGATACTTCTCTGATTCAGTGTATGGGGACAGATTGGGGTGATCATGATCAACTTTGCTTTCGGCTCCACGATAGGACCACCTGCGGACAGATTGTATCCTGTGGATCCTGTGGGAGTCGTGACGATCACACCGTCTGCATTGTACTGGTTCAAAAACTGCCCGTTTACCAGAATATCAAACTTGATGATCTGCAGCGAGCCGCTTCTGGAAATAACAATATCATTCAGGGCTCTGTCCTCCTCTGCCACGTCACCTTCGAGCACTGTTCCGTGAAGCATCATCCTGCTCTCTACACTGAAGCGATCCTCCATCAGACAGTCCAGAGACTCCTCCAGACAAGACAACTCAATTTCAGTCATATATCCCAGCGTCCCAAGATTCACACCAATCAAAGGTATCCTGCGATCACTGATATCCCGCGCCGCCTGAAGCATGGTGCCGTCTCCGCCAAGCACAATCATACATTCTGCCTCCTCCGGCACAAACGGTTCCGCCTTCACAGTATCTGTTTCGTCCTGCATCAGGCCATCAGGACCCATCAGCCTTATACTGCAGCGCCTTCCTCCGGCCTCAAGATACTCCCTGATTCTGTTGGTTACAGTCAGATCTCTGTCTTTATGAAGATTGGTATAAATCACAAAATGTTTCATAACACGCCTCATTTCTGTGATGGCTATTTATCGCTTTCTGTTCCCTCACGGCTGTCAAGACTTCCGTGGGCGCTGTTTACGGTTTCTCTTATCACACTGTCCCATCGGGATGACCAGGACTCTCCGCTTTTTGCATCTGTCAAAATTACAAGATTGGCTTCTCCGTCTGCCTCAGTCCAATGGGCCGTCTGTTCTGCACGCTGACTGTCTTTTCTGATGTGTACAAGGTATTCAATATTGCCCTCTGGCCCTTTGATGGGTGAATACTCCAGGTTCATTACCTCAAAACCGATGCTGTGTGCAAAATCTATGATCTTGTGAATCACTTCCTCATGGACAGAACGCTCTCTGACCACGCCCTTCTTACCCACCTTTTCTCTTCCCGCTTCAAACTGCGGTTTGATCAGGCATACCATCTCGCCCCGGTCCTTCAGGATATTCCTTGCAGGCAGCAGAATCTTTGTGAGAGAAATGAAGGACACATCTACACTGGCAAAATCAAGATCATCCTGAATGTCAGCCCGTGTCAGATAGCGGAAATTGGTCTTCTCCATGCAAATCACTCTGTCATCATTGCGAAGCTTCCAGGCTAACTGGCCATGCCCAACATCTACGGAATAGACCTTGCCTGCTCCGTTCTGCAGCATACAATCGGTAAAACCGCCTGTGGAAGCTCCAATGTCCATACAAACTGCATCCTGCAGGCTGATCTGAAAACTGTTCATTGCCTTCTCCAGTTTCAGTCCGCCGCGGCTCACATATTTCAGGGAACTGCCGCGCACTTCCAACTGCACCTTACTCATATCAAAACTGCTTCCGGCCTTATCTTCCTTCTGCCCGTTAACATATACATTGCCGGACATGATTATGGCCTTAGCTTTTTCTCTGGATGATGCGTAACCCTGATTTACCAGAATCACGTCCAAACGTTCTTTCATACTTTCTCTTTCTCCATGATCGCCAGAATTCTTAGGGCGACACTTTCTGCGTCGATACCGATTTCTTTCTTAAGAATTTCCACGTTGCCGTGCTCCACGTATTCATCCGGTATGGACACATTCAGGTATTTATTCTCACAGTTGTTTGCTTTCATGCATTCCAGCACTTTTTCCCCGTAACCGCCACAGGAAACATTTTCTTCCAGAGTCACGATCAATTCGTGTTCCTTTGCTGCCAAAAGTACTGCATCATCATCGATGGGTTTTACAAATCTGGCATTGACAAGACTTACGCTCCGTCCTGCAGCCTTCAGGATCTCCCGGACATGCTCTGCCTCTTTCACCATGCTTCCTACGGCAAACAGCGCAATTTCCTTTTCCCGACAGATCCATTCAGCCTTACCCATTTCGATGGGCTGCCTGTATTCTTTCAGTCCGTCATACGCCGTGCCTCTCGGGTATCTGACTGCAATAGGTCCGTCGAAAGCCACTGCAAACTTCATCATATCCGACAGCTCCCATTTATTCTTAGGGGCAAGCACATGCATATGGGGGATACCTGTCAGATAAGTAAAGTCAAATATTCCCTGATGCGTCTCACCGTCACTGCCCACAAGGCCCGCCCTGTCTATGGCAAAAACCACCGGCAGATTTTGAATGCACACATCGTGCAGAATCTGATCGTATGCTCTCTGCAAAAAGGAAGAATAAACTGCCACTACCGGCTTCAATCCTCCTGCAGCAAGTCCTGCCGCAAAGGTCACTGCATGCTGTTCCGCTATTCCCACATCAAAAAACCTGTCAGGATACATATTGCGGAACCTCTTAAGCCCGGTACCGTCAGGCATGGCTGCTGTGACAGCAACCACTTTTTCATTGCGCTCTCCCAACTTACACATAACTGTGGAAAAAACATCCGTATAGTTGGAAGACGTCCTGGTCTTCTTTGGAATCCCCGTCTCGATCACAAAGGGTTCCGTACCATGAAATCTTGCCGGATGCTTCTCCGCAGGTGAATAACCCTTTCCTTTCTGTGTGATGGCATGGATCAGTACAGGGCCTTTCACTCTGCCGGCTTCCCGGAGCACTTTTACCAGTCCCGCGATGTCGTGGCCGTTCACGGGCCCCAGATAGGTGATCCCCATGTCTTCAAAAAACATACCCGGTATCACCAGTTGTTTAAAGCTGCTTTTGGCCTTTCGCAGCCTTGCAATCACATTATCACCTTTCCTGGTGCCGACCAGGGCATTATAAATCCCTTCCTTCAATCCCAGATAACTGTTGGCCGTCCGGATTTTGTTCAGATATTTTGACATGCCTCCCACGTTCTCGGAAATGGACATGTTGTTGTCATTCAGAATGATAATATAATTGGTCTCTAACTTAGAAGCATTGTTCAGGGCCTCATACGCCATACCTCCGGTCAGGGAACCGTCACCGATCACAGAAACAATTTTGTGATTTTCACCCAGAAGATCTCTTGCTTTTACCAGACCAAGACCTGCCGAAATGGAGGTGGAACTGTGACCTGTGTCAAAAGAATCGCAGTCGCTCTCTTTTCTCTTGGGAAAACCGCTCATGCCATGGTATTGGCGCAAATGGTCAAAACCCTCCCTGCGCCCCGTAAGAATCTTGTGGGTATAAGACTGATGTCCCACATCCCAGATGATCTTATCCTCAGGCAGATCCAACACCAGATGAAGGGCCATAGTAAGCTCAACTGCTCCCAGATTGGATCCCAGATGCCCCCCTGTCACGCTGATTTTTTCTATCAAAAAGTCTCTGATCTCCTGAGCCAGTGCGTTCCAGTCATGCTTCTCTATTTGCTTGATGTCATTTACTTTCTCAATTTTTTCCAGAAACATAAGGTTACCTCATTTGCCAAAGCTGCACTGCAAAACTCATCTGCCGGACAGCCGTATTGTATTTTTTACTTACGCCTGTCTATGAGCATAAGGATCAGCTGCCTCAAAAAGGAATGCTCCCCCTCAAACTCGTCCAGGATCGCCACTGCCTCCGCAGAAAGCAGTGCAACCTCTCTCCCGGACTGCTCAAGACCGTTCAAAGTAACGTAAGTCTGCTTGTGATTCTTCTCATCGCTTCCCACCGGTTTCCCCAGCTCACCGCTGTCACCGATCACATCCAGAATGTCATCCTGAATCTGAAAAGCGATGCCAATATTATAAGCACATTTCTCTATTTTAGTTATCGCATCCCTGTCTGCTCCTGCCAGAATGGCACCGACCATCATTGCTGCCTGGATCAGGGCTGCGGTTTTCTTCTCGTGGATAAACAGAAGCTGTTCCTTCGTGATTGCAGTCTCCTGCCCTTCCGCCTCAATGTCTGCTGTCTGACCGCCGATCATGCCGTAGATTCCGGCTTTACG
The DNA here is from genome assembly GCA_045579545.1 of Acetatifactor sp. Lineage (GTDB taxonomy): Bacteria > Bacillota > Clostridia > Lachnospirales > Lachnospiraceae > Acetatifactor. The sequence goes on from JAZNMF010000092.1 coordinate 14,003, forward strand.
GGCAAGAACATACAAGGCCTTACCTACTCTTTCAGGATCTGCACCCGGCTGTTCCAGGGCGGACAACGCCGTTTCAAATGCATAATTAAGAAGTCCGTCGCCTGCCAGTATGCCGAAAGCCTCTCCGTATACCACATGGGTGGTCTTGCGTCCCCTGCGGTATTCGTCATTATCCATTGCCGGGAGGTCGTCATGAACCAGCGAGTAAGTATGGATCATTTCAATCGCTGCCATAAACGGCCGGATCACTTCTCCTCTGCCTCCGAACAGATCAAACGTCTCCTGCATCAGCATGGGACGCAGCCGTTTGCCACCTGCCATGAGACTGTAATTCATAGCCTCCAATACAGTCTTCTGATACCCTTCCTCTGCGGGAAGATACTCCTTCAGAAGCTGTTCTATCTGTTGCGTTTTCTCACAAAGCATGTCCTTGAATCTGCTGTCTAACATACCGTCTCCTTTATCGTCGCGGACTGTATCGGTTACAGTTCTTCCAACTCGCCTTCCGCGCTGAGCTTAAGTACCTTTTTCTCAACTTTATCAATCTGGGCATTGCACTCTTTCAGAAGCTTCATACCGGCACTGTAAGCGGCAAATGCCTCCTCCAAAGTCACATTTTCCCCTTCCAGTTTCTCTATTTCCTGTTCCAGTCTTGCAAAATTTTCTTCCAGACTCAGTCCTTCTTTACTCATACTCTGCCGCTCCTTTACTCTTCACTGCACTTTCCGGTAACCTTCGCTTTTACTGCACCGTCTTTCATACGGATGGTCAGTATCTCTCCGCAGCTCACCTGATCCACGGATCGGATATTTTGTCCTCCCTCATTCTCCACATAAGAATAACCGCTGTTCAGCTTCTCTAGAGGTGACAAACCTTTCATCTGCTCAATATAAATTGCCAGTCTGTGCCACTTTTCCCTCAGTATTTGCTGCATTCTGACCTGGAGACGCTCTTCCAGCGAAAGAGCATATGTCTTTTTCTCACGGATACGGCTCACCGGACTCAGATAACGAAGCTGTCTTTCATAGCCGGATACTTTGTCACGGCTCTCTAAAAGCTTCCGCTGCATCAGCTTCCCAAGCATGCTTCCATACCCATCCAGCGTATCCGTAAGCTGCCTGATATCATATACAGCCAACTCAGCCGCAGCCGAAGGGGTGGGGGCTCTTAAGTCTGCCACATAATCAATGATGGTTGTGTCCGTTTCATGCCCAACGGCAGAAATGATGGGCACCTTACAGTCAAACACTGCCTGTGCCACAATCCTCTCATTGAACGCCCAAAGGTCCTCCATGGAGCCTCCTCCGCGTCCAACGATCATCACATCGACTTTCAATGCTTCCAATGCGCGGATACCATTTACAATGCTGGCTGCTGCCGCATCTCCCTGCACAGTAGCCGGATATAAAATAATCTGCACATACGGATTACGCCGTCTGGTTATCTGTATGATATCCCTGACAGCTGCACCAGTATCTGCAGTCACAACACCCAATGTATGAATATATCTGGGAATCGGCTGCTTATACTCCTGCGCAAACATTCCCAACTCTTCCAACTCTCTTTTTAACTGTTCAAACCTCTCATAGAGAAGCCCTGCTCCATCCAGAATGATCTGTCTGGCGTAGAGCTGGTATTTGCCGTCACGTTCGTAGATATCGACGCTGCCGCCCACGATCACCTGCTGTCCCTCTGACAGCCGGAAATTCAGGCCCGAACGGTTCCCTGCAAACATGACGCAGTTCATGGTTCCCCTGGAATCCTTTAACGTAAAATAAATATGTCCAGAGGAATGATACTTACAGTTGCTGACCTCGCCTTTGACGAGGACAGCCTGAAGCATATAATCCTGCGTGAACATATTCCTGATGTAAGCATTTACCTGTGAAACAGTGTATACATTACGAATATCAATCACCCTGCTTTACAAATTTAGCCAGAACCGCATTAACAAAAGCACCGGAACCGTCCTGCCCGTAAGTCTTGGCAATCTCCACTGCTTCGTTAATTGCCACACCCTGAGGCACGTCATCATCATGAAGCATCTCATAGACAGCAAGACGAAGGACTGTAAGCTCCACCTTTCCCATGCGGGTGGTGTTCCAGCCCTCTACCTTTTCATTCAGAAGTTCATCCAAACCGGGAATCATATCACGGATCTTCTGATACTTGTCTGTAATGTAGTTCATATCCTTCTCAGAGATACCCGATACTTCTTCATCTTCAAAAAACAATCTCACCTGCTGATCCATCTCCTGTATGGAGTGAAACTCCTGACGGAAAAGCAGTTTAAAAATCTGTTCTCTCTGTTCGTGTCTGCCCATAGCTAAAGTCCTATTTATCCTTTTTCGTATTTACTCCTGCAATGCGGATATTCACATCTGAGCAGGTAAGGCCTGTCATATTCTCAATCGCTGCCTTCACCTTGCCCTGTACCTTCTGGCACGCTGCCGGAATGTTCCGTCCGAACTCAACAGTGACAACCATATCTACAGACACATTCCCCTCAAGCACATCCACTCTGACACCTTTGGATACGCCCTTCTTTCCAACCTTACTGATCAGATCGCTGGTCAGATTGCCGGCCAAAGACACACCTTCCACTTCAGACACCGCAAGTCCGGCGATCACCGCAACCACATCATCTGCGATCTGTACGGCACCGATGTCGCTATCCTCCTGAAGCATAACCGTATTTCTATCGATCTCTCTATCCATATTACTTCCTCCTGCGATTTCTTCCGCTCTATTGATTATACCATTTTTCTATTCATTTGTCACCCAAAAAGTCAACGACAACTGCTTTTCATTCTGGGAATAAGTAACTCTGTTCTCTGCCGAGCCAAGATAATCAAAAATACCGTGCTGCGTGATCAGAAAATCCAGCATTTCTTCATAAACAGAGCCATCAGCACATTTCAGAGTCAGGGTATCTTTTCCGCTGTCACGCACCTGCTCAAAACACTTCTGTAGCTGTTCTTTATCAAGCTCTATAAAATACATACCCTCCAAAACATAATAATTCAACTCCCGGGACGTACAAACCGGCATGTCCAATACGCTTTCAATAGTATGGGTGCGAAGCAGCTGTTCTGTGGTAATGCACAGGTAATCGTAACTGATTTCCGGATATTGCCGGTCATCGGTTATTGACATTCCGTCCCGGTTAAAAGAGGGGTCTCCCCAGGTGGCATCCACATAATAATATGCCCCGTCTGCTTTTACCAGATTCCATGCATGGCGTTCACCGCCGTCCACGGTCCCGGTAACCAGTGTACATTCCACACCCAGTTCCTGTAAAAGATACTGCACTGTCTTGGCATATCCCTGACAAACAGACCTGTTCTGCACCAGCACGGAATAAATATTCTGATTGTCCGGTGCACTCAAATCATAATCCGTATTGAATACCACCGTCTCATAGATATACCTGATCTTATCATAATCAGAAGCATCCGCGGATATCCCCGCAAGGATTTTTTCTGCCGCATCCCGGATTTCGGTCCGTCTGGCAGACACCTGATCCGCATCCAGAGAGTACGTTCCGGAAAACTCCATTTTCACCACTTCTTCACCCTTAGTAAAGGTAGTGTAGGTATAGCCCTCCACATAAAAGTATTCCGGGTGATCACACAGAACACACTGAAAAATCTTGTCTATATCAGACTCTGTCAGTCCTCTGTCAAGACCTTCTTCGGACAGTTCCTCATCTGTCTCCACATTTCTGACAATCCTGTCCATATCTTCGTACCAGATTTTCTCCGCGTCGGTCAGGCTCTCATAGGCAAAATACAATGGGGAATCTTCGCCGGAAACTTCTTTGTCCAGGTCCTCCAGAAGAAGTACTCTGTCAGGCTCCTCAGGCTGCCCGGTTTCTTCTCCTATATACTCCTGAAAGGATTCCACAAAGCCGGAAATCTTTTCTGCACAGCCCCCCAGACAAACACAGACCGCGCAGAATATCAGGGCACATAAAAAACGCTTCCCGTTCATCTCATTCCTCCTAATTGCGGCTGAACTCGGACAGTACCAGGCCTTTGTTGCGGTCCAAGGTCATGCCGACACTCCAGGAATTCACAAACAATAACAAAGGATTCCCCTTCATGTCCTTAACTTTCTTCATATCAGAGGTACCCACCAGTTTCTCGATATTGACCTCCTCCTTATTCTCGATCCAGCGGATATGCTCATAAGGCAGATTCTCCAGACGGATCTCTACGTTGTATTCATTCTCCAGACGGTACTTCAGCACATCAAACTGCAGCACACCAACCACGCCTACGATAATCTCCTCCAAGCCTGTATTGAATTCCTGGAAGATCTGGATGGCACCTTCCTGAGCGATCTGCTCAATACCCTTAACAAACTGCTTTCTCTTCATGGTGTCTACCTGACGCACTCGGGCAAAATGCTCCGGCGCGAAAGTAGGAATCCCTTCATAGCAGAACTTTTCTTTGGGCATGCAGATGGTATCGCCAATGGAGAAAATACCCGGGTCGAACACGCCGATAATATCGCCGGCATAAGCCTCACTCAGGATTTTTCTCTCGTCAGCCATGATCTGCTGGGGTTGGGAAAGTCTCATCACCTTGCCGCCCTGCACATGGCGCACTTCCATGCTGGCGTCAAATTTACCGGAACAGATCCTCATAAAAGCGATCCTGTCACGATGCGCCTTGTTCATATTGGCCTGAATCTTAAAGACAAAGGCACTGAAATCCTTCGCCAACGGATCCACCAGCCCGATGTCCGCTCTTCTAGGAAGAGGTGTGGTGGCCATCTCAAGGAAATGCTTCAGGAATATCTCCACACCAAAGTTGGTCAGAGCCGATCCGAAAAATACAGGAGTCAGTTCACCGCTTCGCACCGCATCCAAATCAAACTCTGCACTGGCGCCGTCCAAAAGTTCCACTTCCTCAAGCAGCCTGTCCGCCGCTTCCTCTCCCAGTATCTGTCTCAGATGCGCTTCATCCTCAACCGGAATCTCCTGGCTGCGACCTTCCTTGGTACCTTTTTCTGTGTCAGAGAAGGTAACCACGCACTTTTTGTTTCTGTCATAGACACCCTTAAAGCTCTTTCCGGAGCCGATGGGCCAGTTTATGGGACAGGTGGCGATGCCCAGCTCTTTCTCGATCTCGTCCAGTAGATCAAAGGTATCGTTGGCATCCCGGTCCAGTTTATTGATAAACGTAAAAATAGGGATCTTGCGCATCACGCAGACCTTAAACAGTTTTCTGGTCTGGGCCTCAACACCCTTAGAGGCATCAATCACCATGACAGCGGAGTCTGCCGCCATCAGGGTACGGTAAGTATCCTCCGAGAAATCCTGATGTCCCGGGGTATCCAGAATATTGATGCAATAACCGTCATATTCAAACTGCAGTACGGAAGAAGTTACGGAAATACCTCTCTCCTTCTCAATCTCCATCCAGTCCGAAACTGCATGGCGCGCAGTAGCTTTTCCCTTTACGCTTCCGGCCAGATTGATAGCTCCGCCGTACAACAGAAACTTTTCAGTCAATGTAGTTTTACCCGCATCCGGGTGGGATATGATCGCAAATGTTCTGCGTCTTGTAATCTCTTGTGTGTAATCAGACACGTTTCTTTCCTCCGATTTCGTATATCCTGTCTGCAGGCGCACTCCTGCAGTCTCCATGCTTTACTCAGGCAGCATGCCTTTTGCCTCAAACTGCGGCACAATCGAGAAATATTGTAACACAGTTGCCCCGATATCTGCAAATGTTTTCCTTGTTCCAAGATTCAAAGGAGCTATTTTTTCGCCATACATCAAAAAAGGGGTATATTCTCTGGTGTGATCGGTTGATGAAAGATCACCGGGATCGCAACCGTGATCGGCCGTGATCATAAGGATATCATCCGGCCTCATCTTATCCAGGATCAGCGGCAGTTTTTCATCAAAATAAGCAAGCGCCTTTGCATAACCGTCAATGTCATTGCGGTGTCCGTACAGAGAGTCGTAGTCCACCAGATTGACAAAACAAAGTCCCTCAAAATCCTTGTCCAAATATTCCAGCGTCCTTTCGATACCGTCACCGTTGCCGGAGGTATAAACAGACTCCGTTATCCCTTTTCCCACAAAAATATCTTTGATCTTTCCCACTGCGATCACATCTTTGCCTGCAGCCTTCAACTGGTCTAACATAGTGATCTTCGGTGGCTCTATAGAAAAATCATGCCGACGCGCCGTACGTGTGTAAGCGCCGCTCTCCCCTACAAAGGGACGGGCGATCACCCGGCCCACGCCGTGCTTTCCCCGAAGCATTTTCCTTGCAATCTCACAGTACTCATATAAGGTTTCCACCGGCACAACGTCCTCGTGGGCTGCGATCTGAAATACGCTGTCTGCTGAAGTATAGACAATCAGATCTCCCGTGGCCACATGCTCATCACCGTAGGCTTTGATCACCTCCGTTCCGGAATAGGGAAGGTTACACAGAACACCCCGCCCGGTTTTACGACGAAACTCCTCGATGATCTCCTCGGGAAAACCGTTGGGATACGTAGGGAGCGGATCCGGCGAGTAAATGCCTGCAATCTCCCAGTGACCGATGGTGGTGTCTTTTCCTTTGGACCGCTCTGCCATGCGTGCAACGCACGCCTTCGGCTCTGCACACTTTTCCCCCACAGTAACACCTTCAATATTAAAAAGGCCCAGTTCAGCCATATGATCCATTTTAAAATAAGGGCTGGAGGAGACGCTTCTTAAAGTATTCACGTCCACATCACCGTAAGCAGGCGCATCCTCCATACCGCCAATTCCAAAACTATCCAAAACAATCAGAAAAACTCTTTTCATGCTGTCATCGCCCTTTCGTATACAAATCACAACTGTCATCAGTATACCACATTCCGATGCATTACACAACATTCAACCGGAGAAGATACCCGTCAAAACTATTGCACCACCGTGCTGATGATGATATTTTGGGGTTCCACGTCCGTTTTGCGCTTTACGATATCCTCGATCTGCGCGCGCATCACATCATCCAGCTCACTGGCGTTGACTACCACATCCACAGCATCACCGTTTATACTGACCACAACATCTTTGAACCCTTTGGCCTCCAATAGAATTTCTGCGGCAGCTTCTTTCTCTGCGATCTCCGTCATCTCCACCATACTGTTTACGGCTTCCTGCTTTTGTCCGTCCGTCAGGCCGCTGCTGTTGATGATCTCCAGTAGTGTCTCTTTATTTTTTGCTCTGGTCTGCTCTTTCAAAAGCTTCGCCTCTGACAGAATTGTCACCGCAGTGTTTGAGGTAAACACCGCCTCACCCGGTATCTCCTCCTCATCCGGCTGTGCCTGCGCCACCTGCATATCCTGATCCAGATAGTCATCCACGATCACTGTCACATCGGAGTCCAGGCTTCCAATCTCTGTCAGCTGCGCACCCAGCAGATCCTCATCCGACAATTCAAGAGTTCCGTCGAGCACATAAGAATCCTCGATATTGTCTGGTGTCAGATTTTCAGTGATTATCCCATCCGAATCCACCTGACTGACAACTGAGTCCTGCCCGGTCAGGTACTCTTCTTCCAGATTGGTTCCCGCAAACTGCAGATATCCTGCGATGGCTATCATAATAGCCAGTGCGGTGATCATAAGTTGATTTTTTTTGAATAAGCTTTTCACGACATTCTCCCTTTTACATATGTTACTACTTCATTGTATGATTGGACCAAAAAATATATTCACGGCATTCCTTCACTCACTGAGAAGATTTCAGCCTGATCACTTTCACCTTATGAGCATCCAGACCAAACAGAGCCTGCACCGCTTCCGTGATATTTTTTGTCACCTCTCCCGTCCCTGCGCCCTGGGCTGCCACAAGCACTCCTTCCACCTCCGGCATCAGTGTTTTCACCACATAGGGCTCACTGTCAGTTCCTTCTCCCCGATAGATTGTAGTCTCATCATTGTCTGTTTCATAAATGGTCCTGGTTCCGCCCTCTCCGTCTTCCTCCGTGGTATTGGACCTTGTCACGGGCCGGTCCTTTTCCACCACCAATTCCCGGGAAGATGCGAGAGTGATCATCACTTCCACTCTGCCGGCACCAGACATCCCTTCAAGCATCTGCTTAAGACGCTTTTCCAACATTGCCTCATATTCTGTCTCCGCCGCCTGCAAGCCGCCGGTTTCTTCAGCCATTTTTTCAGCACCTTCCACCTTCTGCTTTTCATTTGTGTTTTCTTCTGCCTTCCTTTTCTCCCCTGTCGGCAGGGCAATCACCATCAAAAGAATCCCCGACAATATGATTACGATCAGATTATCCCGTTTCAGCCACTTGGAAATGTCCTTATGCTCTTTCAGGTTCTTCCGTTTTTCCTTCACAGACTGTCCTCTCCTTCCAACAAATCCCCAACATCACTTCTCTCCGATCCGGATCTCTACCCGATCAATGTCGCTTTGGGATTCCTCCAAAGCCTCTTCCTCCAGCTTCCGTTTCAGTTCCTCCATCGCCTTAGCATTTAACAGTTCTTCTGCTTCGTCCGCATTTTCCAATGCCTTTTTTCTGCTCTGCTCCATCTGTTCCTCAAACCATTCCACCCGTTTGTCTGTCTCCTCTCCTTCCCCCGAAAAAAAAACGGCCAACGGGGAAAAAATCTGCCAAATCACCATGACACCGACCAACAGCTTTATGTATTTTTCATAAGAACCGTCAGGCCTGAAATGAATGAGCATCTGTGCACATATCATAAAAATACCCATTTTGACAATTGTTTCCATAAAATCCTGCATGCTAAAACCCCCTGTTAGTGGATGATGCAACAATCGATATGGTGATCAGAAAAAGCAACATGGCAGTTCCTGCCGTGCGCATCAGAAGAAAACTTCCTTCCCCCACTCTATCCGTGCAGGTGCTGAGACGTCTGTCGCTGACAACCCCCATCATTGCAGCTGCCGCTTTTAACACACAGGCAATGAGAAACAGCTTTATCATAGGCGCTGCACACAGCACCAAAAGCAGGATCAAAAGCACTACCCCCATGCTGTTCTTGATCACAACCGCTGTCCCCGTCACAAGCTCCACTACTCCCTCGGCCGCGTTACCTATTCCGGGAATGGCCGACATGGTCTTTTGCAGGACAGACGCCTTCACAGAGTCTATGACCGGCGTGATCACCGCCTGGAACACGCTGATCCCGGTCACCGCGCCCACAGCTGCCTTTAATATCGCTCTCACTGCTTTTGCCAAAAGATCCATGAGCATTGTCAGCTTCTGCTCGATCCAGATGCCGTTGACTACCGCAAGCATACAATAGCTGTACACCAAAGGAACCACACCGGCCACCAACACGTTTTCTACCCCGTATATCAAAAGAAGCACCAGTTGATAAGAGGCACTGACGGTGACCGAGCCCGTTGCCACCCCCACCGCCACAAGATAAGTGGGAATCAAAAGCTGTATAAATGTCACTATGTGATCCATAGCCTGTACCGCCGTCACAGCCGCCTGTTCAAAACACGTTAGCAGAACTGCTGTGGTCATAAGGTACATGATGTAAAAGCTTAAGTCCGAGATCTGGTGATGACTGAAGGCATCCGAAAAATAGGAAAGCACTGCGGATATGATGCCCAGCACCAGAAGCCAGATTAATGTGTTTTTCAAGCCCGCAAATTGTGCTCCGATATCCCCGGTAACCCACCGAAAAAGATCGGTCAATGCTCCAAGAATGTCGCCTGACAAAATCTGTCCCAGCAGATTTTTCAAGGAAAAGTCCATGGTCGGGAACAGGGTGCCCAGTCCTTCCTCCAGACTGCCCAGATCATACTCCTGCCAGATATCTTCCAATTGAAATGATATATCCATAAGTACCCGCCCTATCTGACAAACGCCTGCATCTGTTCTATCACTGCAAGTAAAACAGGGATCCCGGCGAACATGACAGACAGTTTGCCCAGAACCTCAATCTGCTGTGCTACGGCAGAATAGCCCGCATCCTTACAGATACCGGAGCTGAAATCGCAGATATAAGTAATCCCGATCACCTTCAAAAGAATGGCAAGATACCGCTCTCCGCCTCCCAGATAGTCTCTGATCAGGTCAAACTGTCCCAGGATTATCTCGAATTCCTTCAGCACATAGCAAAATATCAGGATCCCGATGGCCAGACCGATATAAATTCCATACTCCGGCTTCTGTGCCTTGAACTGCACGGCAATGAGTACACCCAGCACACCAAGCAGTCCCACTTTGATCATTTCTGCCATAATAACCTCCACACGATGGAATTTTGCTCTTACAGTGCAAACAGATCCTGAATGGTCGTAAACAGCTCATAGATGTAAGGGATGATCCAGGTGAGCACCAGGATCAACCCTGCAAGACTGATCAGAAAAGCATGTTCTTCCCTGCCACTGTACTTCAACACCTGACATAATATAGTCACAAGAATCCCCACTGCAGCTATTTTAAAAATCAGACCTATTCCCATGTTTCTCCCTGCCTTTTTATCATGATTCAATCTTTATCAGAGAAGGATCAGGGTCAGCAGAAAACCGCCCATGGTACCAAGTCCGATTGCCAGTCTTCCTTTTTGCGCCACTTCTTCCTCCAGCCTCTGCACAATCCGCTTCAGTTCCTCTTTGCATTGCTCCATGCAATTCAGCTGCATTCTCGCCTCTTCATAGCCGAACCGCGCCGACAGTTCCAAAAACAGCCTGCACTCTTCTGTTTCCAGCGGCACACGTTTTATGCATTCCTGCATATTCCCGACAAATATCTCATGATATGACAAGCCTGCATTTTCCTGTGTCTCCAGCCATATTTTTTCAAAGCATTCCCCGTAAGGTTCGGGGAGCCTTCCGGCAATTTGCCTGCAGCACTCCGGAAGCGATGCCTTTCCATAGCGCACTTCACTCATCATCATATCCAGAATAGCAATCAATATTTTAAGATGGCGGATCCTGCCAATAAACTGCTGCCGATACCAATATCCCAGCCCGATGCATCCGCACATAGTCATCATACCCCCGGCCAGTTTAAGCATAGATTTCCCCTCCCTCCATCACGTCTGCCGAAAACCTGCCCTGGGCCTTATGTAAGATCAGAATCCGTTCAAACAATCTTTCTTCCATGAGTGGCTTCATATCTTTCCGGCAAAGCACATCTTCCTGCCTGTCTCCATGTACTGTGGCAAGGATCCTGCAACCGCACCGGGATGCCATGTGAAGTGCCACTGCGTCCTCCCTGCTTCCTATCTCATCTACTGCAATCACCTTCGGAGACATGGAGCGAAGTAACATCATCACTCCAAGCGCCTTGGGACATCCATCCAGAATATCCGTCCGCATTCCCACATCATTTTGTGAAACTCCCTGAAAACAGCCTGCTATTTCCGACCGTTCATCCACCACCCCAACACTTAAGCCCGCTCCCCATTTATTGCCGTCAGACACCTGTCTGATAAGATCCCTAAGAAGCGTGGTCTTCCCACAACCCGGCGGAGAAATAATCAGCGTATTTAACAGCCTTCCTGCCCTGTAAAGCCGTGGGATCACCGGATCCGCAGCCCCCATGATCTGATGCGCGATACGAATGTTCATACAGCTGATATGCTTTACGGTACGGATAGTATTTCCTTCCAGTACGACTTGTCCCGTAACACCGATCCGATGCCCTCCCGCCACTGTGATAAACCCCTGACGCAACTCATCCTCGTATGCATACAAAGAATAGTGACAAATATGCTGAAGGATGGTAAAAATCTCCTGTTGCTCCACAAAACGGGCAAGCTTTTCATCCCGTGTATAACTTCCCTGCCGATTCAGCATCCACTCACCTTTGTCTCCAAGGACAATAACCGGCCGTCCGGCCCTGAGCCGGATTTCCTGGATCGCTTTCTCATCCCTTGCCACTTGTTCCCAAAACAGACGCATATCTTTGGGAAAAAGCTGTAACAGATATCCTGACACCTTTGTCCACCTCCTATCTCAATATATGAAGCCCTGTCCAAGATATGCCTATATTTTTTAAAAAAGGGAGAACGCCCTCGGGCAGCTGTTTTTCACGGAGCAGGTACATTTTGTCCTGCATGGTAATCTATCCTGCGACCCTCTCAATACCGGCGTCTACAGTTCGTATAAAAGGCCCTTGAAAGACGCAATGGGAAGTTTAATGTATTTGAAAAAGTACATTCAAATTAATAAAAATTCTTTACACAGCAACACATTTATGCTATTCTTAAATCACAATAACAGTAATGGTTACTATATTTAATTTTAAAGGAGGTTACAATATGAGTGTTAACAATGCACAGGTAGATAATTTAGTTAATTTATTGGACGGATATTCTGCAAAGGGTGGGCATCATTTGAATGTCAATGTACTCAACCGTGATACTTTACTGGACGCTCAGAAGCATCCTGAAAAATACCCTCAGCTGACCATCCGTGTCAGCGGATATGCGGTAAACTTTATTAAGCTGACCGAGGAACAACAGCGAGATGTGATCAACCGCACTTTCCATGAAGGAATTTAATGTTTCATTCTTTTTGACAGCTCAATAAAACAGCCGGCCCATTCACACCTTACACATGAATGGGCCGGCACTTTTATCCGTTTTTATTCTTTTTGTTTCCGGCACTTTGCAACCAGGCACAAAATCAGGATTACTCCGCTAAGACCTGCCACCATAATATACCGCATGGCATTGCTTTGCTCTCCTGTCGGAGGCGCCTTGGGAACATCCGGCGTATCAGGTTCGTCCGGAACATCAGGCTCTTCCGGTTCATGGGGCACATCCGGAATGTCGGGAGTCTGAGGATCATATATATTCGTAAACGTCACTTCATAAATATTGGAAACAGCAGGTGTAAATACACCGCCGTCTGTATCACCTCCGGAAACTGTGCCGTTATCCGCAACATCATCTCCACCTGACACTGCCGTCATATCGCCGCCGGATACGGTTATTGCATCTCCACAGGATACATCGCCCCCTGACACGCTTTCTCTATCTATCGTGTTCTCATCACAAATAACTGCCTTTATACTTCCATCCCCACCTGTCCTGACAGAAATCCAAATCTTATGCTCTGTCGTATCATAAATCATTCCCTCCACGGGCTGATCCGGAACAATCTCTTTCAGGACATAAGTATACGTTTTTCCCACATCACTCAAGTCATACACCATTCTGATACCGGTCTCACCGTCGGATGAAGTGGCTGCAGATTCTTTCACCGGCACACCCTCCTCTGTAAACAAACCGAAGGTAAAACCTGCCGGTGTCATATTCTGAGCAGATTTGTTTTCCAGAAGCTTATGGATCCTAATTTCGGCCGCCGGTCCTTCGGGGACTTCCTGTTCAGGCGGCGTAAAGGTATTGAGAAAACTGTCCGTTTTTGTCACGATATAACCATAGGTGGTATTTATTACAGATGTAAGCAGAACGACCAATATAACAAGAATGGAAAGCCGCCTGCGAATCTTACTTTGTAACATGTATTTGTCTCCTTGAAAAAGAAATCATACTATCAGCAATCAAAAGACACAAAACTCCTTTATGTCCTTTGATTGCCGCCTATCCTCACAGAGAGGATAGGAACGGCCTGTTTATTAATTGGTACAAACACCTGTAGCCGGACTATTTAGCTGAAACCGTCCAAGTTTTTCCACTCTGAACTGCTTCATAGCCATCCGCAACCCATTTGGAAGGGTTAAATCCAAAGGTTCCTCCGGTAATAATTACATCACCATCACCAAGAATACCTTCTGTATAACCGCTGCGTGTAGACGCTGCACCGAACGTACCGCCCTTTACATAAACGGTCGCACCTGCACCTGCATATATATATGCACGTTTCTGATTGAGCGTTTTACTGAAAGAAAACTCTCCATCATTGATGACCACTTCTGTTCCATCTCCGACTGCATAAATATTATATCTGCCGGAAGTACTTGCTGAGTTAACCGCAATGCTTCCACTGTTAAACACAACTTTTGAACCTTCGTCAACACCAATACCGCCGCCACCGGAAATGATCTCTACATTGTTGTATACGGTTTCGGAACCATTGATGTTGATGTTGGCATAATCAGTAGGAGTACCTGCCTTAATTACCATATCAGTAAACGTCGCGTTGCCATTGTTCTCAATATATGTACCGTCAAGTTCACCGTCTGAAGCCTTCAGATCACCATTGTTGATCAAAATACCGCTCAGGGTATTTCCCTGCAAGTCCATAGCTACAGCAATATTTTCGCTGACAGTGTGAGTGTCGTCAGAAATGTCCTCCTGAAGGAAAAGCTCGCCGCCATTTCTAAGAACTTTTGTAACCTGTTCGGAATCCTCTGCATAAACAGGTACGACAATGCCGTCAAACCACTTAGCAACATTTTCGGTGTTTGCCACTCCAAAGCCTGTATCCAAAGCAGCCTTTGCGTTATCAAAACCTGCAGCCTGTACAGCCTGAGAAAGAACAAGGATATCAAGGGTACCGTTGTCATTACCATCCAGCTTCTCGCAATCTTCATTGGTGGCTTCTGCTTTCAGATAAACCTGTGCAAGGCTGGGATAGGAAGTATCGCCTGCAGGGAGAATACCGTTCTCATGTCTCCAGCTGCCATCACTCAGCTGACCGCCATTGTAAACATACTCAATTAAGAAATACTGGTTTCCATCAACCTCAATTGTACCAATTGGATTGTTTGTCCAAGTCGAATGGTAAGAGTTGCCAACTAATCCAGGATCTGCTTCACCACACTCAAAAGCCACAAAAGTACGCACATAGGCATCCGTTTTACCGGTATTCTCAACGGTTACAAACTTATCCTGAGCATTGGAGCCCTTCACAAAAACATCCATGCCACCATAGGAACCAACCTGTTTCATTCTGATGGTTGCATCTTTGTCCCAATCCCAACCGGTTCCGTTGGTCTTAACAGCTGAAGGAACTAATGCCTTCCCCTGCTCAAAATCTTCCAAAACATAGCTGGTTTGTCCATCAATAGTAGTAGTTTTATAATTACCGTCTTCATCAACAACACGCTGATACTCGTGCTGCTTGATCTTTACATTTCCGAGAGTCATAACATTGACCTCGCTGTCAGAGCTTGTCAGGTAAGCCACAGTGCCGCCGATAGAAAGAGCCGCAACCAGCGCGTAGGCAGTACCCATAAGAAGTACTTTTTTGAATTTTGACATATTTATGCCTCCTATAATTACCTTTGATTGCCGTCCTATCCCTCACGAGGGAGATAGGACGGACTTATAGTTAAAAACTACATAGCGCTCTGCCACTCAGCAATGGTTGCGTATTCTGAGCCATTCGCAATGATCTTGCCAACAGTAGCGCCATCTTCGATCGTGATGTTAACTTTCGTCTTATTAGTAATCGCAGAAAGGTCAATTACATCAACAGTCGTACCAGCCTTGATTGTAAGACCATAATTGGCGGTGTTCATATTGCCGCGAACAACGATTGTATCCACTTCAGAATTTTCAGCAATGGTAACCTTTGCCTGATTCCACATATGAACAGAACCGATCTTGCTGTTATTTACGGTAAGGTCCGAATAGTTTACGGCAACAACATCATATACGGGCCACATAGGGTCGGTGTCAAGCTCTGAGAGCGTAGTACCATAGACGTTACAGTTGTTAAGAACTGCTGTTCCGTAAACTGCTACTGCAGGAGAAACGTTCGCTGAGAAGGAAACAACCTGGGTGTTGATTACGTCTACGTTATTGAGCTCGGTATTGTACCAGTTGGAGCTGGAGTTAACATAATGACCAAGACAAATGGCTGACATCGTTCCGGCAAACTTAAGGTCGTTTACAGTAACCTTGCTACCGTCAGTGGAGGAGAAAATTGCGGACATTGCGGGAATCGTGCCGCCCTCCCACTGGAACGCATCGACAGAGGTAGCGATACCCTCTACAGTTGCACCATTACCATTGATAGTTACGGTCTCACCGGTAACCTTCTGGGTATGGAAATATGCTGAGTCAATGGTGTAAACATCTCCGGGCAGATTATATGTTCCACCTTCTGTGATACCTACTTCAGAGGCAATGGTAATGCCGCCGAACCACTCAGCCGCCTTATCGGAAGACTTGCCAAAAGCCTCATCCAGAGCGGTCTTGGCATCAGCAAAACCGTCAGCCTGAACAGCCTGGGACAGAACCAGAATATCCAGAGTTCCATTGTCATTACCGTCAATCGCTTCCATGTCTTCATTGGTTGCATTATGCTTCAGATAAACCTGAGACAGGTTGGGATAAGAAGTATCTCCGGCAGGAAGAATACCGTTCTCATGTCTCCAAGTGCCGTCACTCAGCTGTGCACCTTTGTAAACGTACTCGGTCAGGAAATAATTGTTACCGTCAATTGCAATGATACCAATCGGGCTTTTTTCCCAAGTCAGATGATTAGAGGAAGAAACAAGGTCAGTATTTGCGGCACCGCACTCAACAGCTATGAGAGTACGAACATAAGCATCTGTCTTGCCGGTATTCTCTACGGTTACAAACTTATCCTGTGCGTTTTTACCTGCAAACACCTGCATACCGCCATAGGACTTAACCTGAGACATACGAACGACCGTTTCATCCCAACCGGCATAAGCAGGGCTGTTTCCGGGTTCAGAGGGATCACCGACGATAGGCAGAAGGGGCTTTGCCTGCTCAAAATCTTCCAGTACATAGCTGTTCACATTATCGAAGGTAGCCGTCTTGTAGGTACCATCATCGTTTGTTGCACGCTGATACTCGTGCTGCTCAATCTTTACATTTCCCAGTGTCATCACGTTGACATTGCTGTCAGAGTTTGTCAGGTAAGCCACAGTGCCGCCCACGGACACGGCTGCTACAAGCACGAAGCTCAAACCTGTCATCAATAAATTTTTCAATTTCATAAGTTCAAATTCCTTTCATTTTTATTGTTTATGTAACGACTTTGTCGTTTCTGTTACGGATTTGTGCTGTTCGGTACCTTCGCCCAGGCATCAGCAGCCGTGGTGATATTATCGTCACGCTGTACTGCATATGCAGTAATAGTCAGTGTGGGGAAATTGTCCACTCCGCCAGAATTCAACTCATTGAGTTTTTCCTTTGTGACCTCGGCATTCACATTCACGGTATTATCCTTGATCACCGGATACTCGGTATCAGTCCCAGCCTTATCGGCCGTTCTGTAATAAACACCGTCCACTCCGGCAAGCGCTGCCCAGCCCTCTGCAATCTCGTAAGTCATAAATTCATTAAAGTTATCTGACTCTTCCAGCTTCACAAACAGCCACGCAGCTTCGCTTTCTGCTTTAAAGATTACCTTTGGGTCTTTTTCGATGGGGTTGCCCGGGATCATGGGATAATCATTGGTATTCGGGTCGTCGTCACCGTCTTTATTGGTGTCAGTCTCTTTCAGGTCGATGTTGATATCACCATAAGTAAAAGTGTTGACTACCGGATCCGTATCATCGATGAGCCATGCCACAGTTCCACCGATGAAAGTAAAAAGAACAAGGCTAAAAGCCATCAGGGTCATAAATACTCCTGTCCTTTCAGACCTTCTCCTGCTCTTTCGGTTCTGCCAGTCTCTCATCGTTATACTCCTCCTTTCCACAAATTTTATTTCAACAGCCATCAGCTGAACTAACGACTGTGTGAAATCATAAAAATGTCCTAATTATTGATTTCGGCATCAAATGCCGCCCACGCTCTGTCGGCATCGGCAAATCCTGCCGCCTGGATGGCGTGACCTACCACTGTGATTTCAAGTTCATTGATAGAAGCCAGTTCTTCACCGTCAATGTCTCCGGGAAGGGTAAAAGAATCAAACAGAGCATCCAGAACAAGGTCTTCTCCTGTTCCCGGTGTTACCGTGTCCTTGTGGTTGACCACATCGTGATAGCGGAACTCATAGGTTGCGGTGTCAGCTTCCTCGTCCACCCCGACTGCCATCGTACTTACCCAAACACTGTTGTCCCATCCTTCCACAAAATTCTGCGGAAGAAATGCATTATTGCAAATATCCTGCAGCGCACTGTAGCAGCTGATCGTAACGAGCATACGGACATAAGCCTCCTCTCCGCCCTTTATCACAGTAAGGGTGGGATCCTTCACATAACTTTGCCCGGGTACCAGATGATAACGGTTCCCTTTTACACGGGCTGCCTCCTCCACTTCTGCCACCTCATTGCCTGCCTCGTCCAGTGGCTTTCCCTGCGGGTTTACTTTGGCTTCATCCAGCACGATACCAATCTGACCGACGGTAAAGGTATTTACCACCGTATCCTGACTGGTAAGATAGGCATAAGTGCCAAAAACTGACGCAGCAATTGACAGCAGCGCGCACACAGCAAGCACCAGAGCTTTCTTCTTTCTTCTCATAATGCGTTCTCCTTTTTATTATTTCCCGTTATTACGTTTTTTCTGTCACGAAACTTATCCGGTACAGCCATCGAAAAGATAAGTAGCACACATACGGCGGCCATCAGATACAGACCGGGCGGCTTCTGTATATAAGCAGCGAGGTAACCCAGATACGGAATACAAAACACAGGCGTTCCGATAATATCTTCCCCGCGGACAAGGGATCCGTCCACCACGTCGTTGGCATCTCCCTTCGTGCGGAATCTGATGCCGTCAGATTGATCGGAATCGGAAATAATTTCAACAATCCGGTGGGTTGCAATGGTACCGCCGGACATTTTAAAAGTAATGGCCACTCCCTCTTTCAGACTTGAGACCTCTGTTTTTTTCACGTAAATAACCGATCCGGTGGGATATATCGGTTCCATGGAACCGGACAAAACCATATAAACCTGCAGTCCCGTAATCCTTACCCCTATCAAAAGCAGGGCCAGAATCAAAACAACCAGAACTGTCAAGGTTGTAAAAATCTTCCAGATCTTAAACCCTATTTTCCGCATCTGTTGTCACTCCGTATCTTTGGCATATGTTTCTGATCTTCCTGTCACCATCAACAAAGCAAGAGCTAAAGTCCACGATACCTTAGCTTTCCCGTTTTCTATTTCTGAAATATGTCTCTGCGTTGTTCCTATGGCTTCTGCCAGTTCACTCTGTTTCAATCCAAGATTCGTCCGTAAATTGCGCATATTCTGAGCGTAATACTTACAAGCTTGCGCCTTTTCTTCCCCGGACATCCCCCAAAAATTCTGCAAATAATTACCACCTTTTACCATTATTTTTTTCGCAGAGTTAATCACTCTGCGAAAGAACATAATTTAAGCCGCAAAATGCTGGCTTTTTAAACAATTCTGACCAAAATTCTGACGGCTTAAAAGTAAGATTGTTATGTAAAATTGGTCTGATTTCGGACGGCGCTCCTTTCATTTCCTGCTGATTCTTCTGACGGCTGATTTGACGATGATTACCCCCGAAAAACATAAAAAAATGAAGGAAAAACCTTCAAAATCATCTTATTTCAAAGATGAGTAGTGATAAATTTAATCAGTTTTTGCAAAAATACCTTGCAGTATTTCTTGGTTCGTGCTAAAATGATGGCGAAATCAATACTCAAAATAAACATTTTATTTTTCGCAGAGTGATTAACTCTGCGATTTTTTTTGTTTTCTCATACAAACGGTTTTTTATCGTCATTTTACTTGTAATACTTTAGCCTTCTGTTTTTTTACGGCAATCATCTTCTCATTTTCAGCCGATTGTGGTACAATAATAAACAAGCCGCACAGCAACAGCTGCGCGACACAGAAAGGATATTACTTATGCAGATAATCATTGTAGGCTGTGGCAAAGTTGGATATACATTGGTGGAACAGCTTGGCGGCGAGGATCACAATATTGTTGTAATCGATGAAAACGAAGAAAAAGTACGTGCCATCACAGATGATCTGGATGCCATGGGTATCGTGGGTAACGGTGTCAGCTTCCAGACCTTGCAGGAGGCCGGCATTTCCAAGGCCGATCTTTTGATTGCGGTAACCGGTTCTGACGAGCAGAATCTGCTTTGCTGCGTGATCGCAAGAAAAGCCAGCAATTGTAAGACCATCGCCAGAGTGCGCAATCCCATTTACAATATGGAGATTGAATTCTTACGCAAGGAACTGGGACTCGCCATGGTCATCAATCCGGAATATACTTCTGCTTCTGAAATTGCCAGGATTTTCCAGTTCCCCTCTGCAGTTAAAATTGATACCTTCTCCAAGGGGCGCATTGAATTGCTGCGGTTTCGCATAACCAAAGACTGCCTGCTGAACAATTATGAACTGATCCATATCAGGACCACTTTAAAGTGTGATGTTCTGGTATGTATGGTCATCCGCGGAGAGGAAGTAATCATTCCCCGGGGCGATTTTGTTTTCAGCGAGGGTGATATGGTATCCATCGTTTCCACACCTCCCAAGGCAAATGATTTCTTTAAGAAAATAGGTATCGGCGTCAGCCCGGTAAACACTGCGATGATCGTAGGGGGAGGCACTATTGCCTACTATCTGGCCCGCAGACTTCTCTCCGTAGGCATTGACACCAAGATCATTGAGAAAGATCCCTCACGCTGCGAGGAGCTGAGTGAGTTATTGCCCAAGGCCACCATCATCTGCGGCGACGGCACTGATCAAAAGCTTTTACAGCAGGAAGGAATTGACAATGCAGACGGTTTTGCAGCACTGACCGGGCTTGATGAGGAAAATATCCTTCTCTCGCTCTATGCGAAAGAAGCTTCCAATGCCAAAGTCGTCACCAAGGTCAACCGCGTCAACTTTAACAGCGTCCTGAACAAGCTGAATCTGGACAGCATCACTTTCCCCAGATTGCTCACTGCAGACACCATTCTCGGTTATGTACGCTCCATGAACGCATCCATGAACAGTAATGTGGAAAATCTGTACAAGCTGGAAGATGGACGCGCCGAAGCACTGGAATTTATTATCAACGAGGAATCCGCTGTCACCGGCACTCCTCTGAGTAAGCTTAAAATCAGGAAGAATATTCTGATCTGTTGCATCAACCGGCATAATCAGATCATCATCCCCGGCGGTCATGATGAAATCCATGTGGGAGATTCCGTGGTACTGGTACTCACCAACTCCAGACTCCACGACATCAAAGACATTTTGGAGGATTAAGCAGATGAATTTTGCAATTGTAAGATATATTTTGGCATGGATTCTGAGATTTGAAGCCGGATTCCTGCTGCTGCCCGCACTTGTCGGATTGCTCTACGGCGAAATACAAGACATGCTTTCCTATTTTGCCGTTTCTCTGATCTGCCTTGCGGCCAGTATTCTTTTGAGTCGAAAAAAACCCGCAAAGTTCCAGCTTTATACAAGAGAAGGCTTTGTGAGCGTGGCGCTGGGCTGGATCTCACTCAGTATGTTCGGGGCACTTCCCTTTGTATTTACCGGCGATATTCCCAATTATATCAACGCACTGTTTGAAACCATTTCCGGATTTACTACTACCGGAGCAAGTATCCTGGCCGATGTGGAAGCCTTGAGCCGCGCCAATTTGTTCTGGCGAAGCTTCACTCATTGGATCGGAGGCATGGGAGTTTTTGTATTTATCATGGCTATTTTGCCCCTTATGGGCGGTTCTACCATGAACCTGATGCGGGCGGAAAGCACAGGCCCTTCTGTAGGTAAGTTAGTCCCTAAAGCACAGGATACAGCTAAGCTGTTATACATTATTTATATTGCTCTGACTGTTGTCGGCATCGTCGTTTTATGTCTGTGCGGTGTAAATTTGTTTGATTCCGTCACTACCATGTTCGGCACTACCGGAACCGGCGGCTTCGGCATTTACAATGATAGTCTGGCAAGCTTTTCACCTCTGGCTCAGAACATGGTCACTTTATTTATGATTCTGAGCGGTGTCAACTACACTTTTTATTTCTGTCTTCTCAGAAAACAGATGAAAGAAGCCTTTTCCATTGAAGAAGTAATCTGGTACTTTGTGATTATTTTTGCCGCAGTAGGAACCATTGTTATTGATATCCGGCATATGTACGGAAGCCTCGCAGAAACCATACGCCATGTATTCTTTCAGGTGGGCTCCATTATCACAACCACAGGCTTTTCAACCGTAGACTTCAACCAATGGTCTCAAATGTCAAAGACCGTTTTGGTGATCCTGATGTTCATCGGAGCATGTGCCGGCAGTACCGGCGGAGGCATCAAAGTATCGCGTATTGTACTCTTATTTAAAAGCATCGGCAAAGAGCTGTCCATGATGATCCATCCCCGCATGGTGAAAAAAATAAAGATGAATGGCCGCAGTGTTCCTCACGAGGTAATGCGCTCCACCAACGTCTTTATGGCAGTATACATCGTGATCCTCTTTGTATCTGTATTATTGATCGGAGTGGACGAATATGATTTCACCACTAACTTTACTGCAGTAGCCGCCACACTGAACAATATCGGCCCCGGTCTGGAGCTGGTTGGTCCTACCCAGAATTTCAACCTGTTTTCGCCTTTCTCCAAGATCGTACTGATGTTTAACATGTTGGCAGGAAGACTGGAACTGTTCCCCATGCTGATCCTTCTGGTACCCTCCTGTTGGAAAAAATATTGACGCAAGGCACTGCATACCTTCCGAGAAAGGAATCGAACCCATGACCGAAAAAACAACAACGTCCGGCAATTGGTATCATCTCATTGATGGAATACGCGGTTTTGCCCTGCTGAATATGCTTCTGTACCACTTTTTCTTTGACGTATATGTTGTTTTTGACATAAACTCTCGCTGGTATACCCACCCTGCTGCCAAAATCTGGCAGCAGTTTATTTGTATTACTTTTCTTCTGGTGTCAGGCATCTCCTGGCATTTTTCCAAAAACAACGTAAAACGCGGCATCCTTCTGAACCTCTATGGGGTGCTGATCACCGTCGTCACTATGATCTTTATGCCTTCTCAGACAGTATGGTTTGGTATTTTAAACTGTATTGGCTGCACAACGCTCCTCATGATTCCTTTTCACCGTCTGATGAACAGACTGCGGAACCGCTTCGCCTCCTGCAAAGTGCTCCTGCCTGTTTTGGGACTTATCCTTTCCCTGGTTCTTTTTGTCCTGACCAGGCACATGGACGACGGCTACCTGAATATATTCGGCTATCACATGGATCTGCCTCAATGGCTCTATACTTTTTGGCCGATGACCGCACTGGGCTTTCCTCATCCGGGATTTGCCTCCGGCGACTACTTCCCCATTTTTCCCTGGTTCTTCCTTTTTGCCGTCGGATATTTTTTATGGGAACTGATTTGTGGACACCCCACACTTTTGATTCTGTTTCGCACGAAAATTCCATTCCTCTCACGGATCGGCCAAAGAACCATTTGGATCTATCTGCTTCACCAGCCACTTTTGTATGCACTCACTTATCTGCTAGTGAGTGTGTTTGAAATTCTATAAAAAACCCAAAACAAACCCTGTACTTCCGACACAAAAAACCAGAGCCGCATTCCTTTTCAGAAATTATGCTCTGGTTTTCCAAAACAGAATTGACTTTTGAAATACAAAATATCCGAATATTATTTGGATTGTAGTTTTATTCAATCGCAAGCCGCAATATATACTGGAAATTTAAATTAAGTTAATATGGCGCGCTATCCTAAGCTAGTTATCAGCTATTGTCGCTAATGCACTTTTTCTTCGACTATCTTCTCCTTTAAAATAATACCAAAGCAGTTCATCTAATTCTTGATAGGTTGGCTTATAACCGAAAGAATTGAATGCGGCACAACAAATCCTGTTCATCAAATTACGATAATTATTATATTCATGACCATTTTTGAACAAATCAGGAATCGTACTAACAACGGCACCATTTCTATTCACTCTCCAATATTTCTCACCAAGATATAAGTGAGCATAATAAGGAAGGACATTACTGACTACAGCATCGTATATACAATAATTGTCTTTTCCAAGCGCATATAAAGAAACATATGCGCAGAATTTTGTAGCAAATGAGAAATTGTACTTACCTGAACCCATACCTTTTTTTCTATATTCAGCATTAACAGCATCGGCAATTGTATGGACAACTTCTACATTTCCCTCATCTAATAACTTACACAAATTTTTAATATTTGCTATTTTTATTGCTGTAATTTCTCTTCCCCTACGATTACCCACATTTTTTATTCCCTCAGAAGCTAAATGTGTAGAGTCTGCTCTGTCGATTAATTTTACTACTTCAAGCACATTTTCGTATGTTTTGGGAAACTGCTTTTTCAGCATTAGTTTATAATTCTGATTGGGATCCCCTGACATACGATAATTGGGATCATTCTCAATAAGTACTTTTATAAATTCAATATTCTTCTTTGTAAGTGCCGGAAATCCATATATATCCTTATCAAAACAATAGGGGTCATCATTCGTATGGCTATTCATAGTCCTTCTTCTTTACCTTTCTCCGACCTATAAAACTTTTTTTCCTCAAACCAAGTCAAGGTCTAACGGGAACTCAGAGACCAATTCAGATTGATCTTTCCAATAAACTTCATAATCTTGGAAATCACAATAGACTTCGGAGACATAATCTATTTTTAAGCTTTCTTTGTTAATTTTATATAAAAATGCCAAATTATCTCGCCATGCGACCGCACTGTATAGATAGTGAGTGTCGTTTTCCGCCTCCGCATAAATGGAAAATACAGTGGTAATCTCATTCCCATATGTGCGTAATGCTTCTTTCTGTATTCGCAATCCGTATACACATTCTTTTAAAAGTTCATTCCAATGTTCATCACTAAGTAATGCCTTTGATGTGCAACAAATTGCCATATCTTTTGTTATTATATTTTCGCCTTCATCCTCTTCATAAAATAAAAGCGGTATATAGGATTGTGTCATTTTACCATTAGGAAAATACAAGACATCATCCTCAACAAATGGTAATGCACTTTCTCCTATTTTATCTGGTATTATTATGCTGGCTGGGACAGAAAAACCAAGAGCCACTTTACATTCTCCCGCGATTGTCTCTTCATCATATCCTGCATTCGGAGAAAATGCACCGCTGCCAAACAGTGCTATCTTGATGTCGGTATTCTTTATTCCGTATTGACTCGCCACCGTATCCTTATACAAGGCATCTTCAAAAACCAACTCATGACCTAGGGTTTTTAATTCGCTTTCCGTTGTACGAACAGACAACCATTTCTTAATTGTATCAGTTGACACTTCTTCAGCAAAAGGTTTATCTGCTTTCTCTGCCAGTAGGAATTTCTCTTCAAAATTTCCGATAGAAATGCTGCTCACAACATTCGTTGTGGCAACACTAATAAATAACCCGTCATTGCTCAATTGCAAAATTAATTTTCCCTGGTTGTTTTCACTGTCATTGAATGTAAAACTTTGCAGTTCACCTTGTAACTGGAAAGATTCTGAAATCTTGCATCGAGCGCCTCCTGATGTAGTCCTAGACAATTCGATAGCACCAGCATTCCCCTCCCAAATCTGTAAATGAAATGTTACATCCTGATCCTTATTTTGATAATAACCTGCATATCGCTGATAAATCACATTCAAACGCTTTTCGCTATCATTATAGCCTAACAATCCTGAAAATAGGTCTATTGCCTTGACGTAGTCGTGTGCCTCCATACAGGTAACGGCCTCTATGTACTGATCCTGTTGTATGTCTTCTGCGTTTAAAATGGCGGGAGTACTTTCTGTTGTAGGCAATGTTGCCTGTACAAAATCATTTTCTCTAGTCGCATTTAACATCAAATAATAAATACTTATTCCTAATACAACAATCATAAACACAGCAACAGAAATCCATAATGCCCATTTTATCTTCGTGCTATATTTTCGATGCAGTGCTGAATAATCCGGTACCTGCTCCCTCTCCAAAGCATTGTAAATACTTTTTGTTAAATCAATGGCTGCACCAACTTTATTATAATCTAACGCCTGAATCTCGCTGATTCTATTAGGTATATCATATGCATCCATATCAGCATATACCGGAATAATGATTTTCCCAGCAAAAAAGTCTGAATACTTCTCCACTAACAACTCAAAAAAACACTTCTGGGTACCCAACAATATAACTGTTTTGGAATTATGCAGAGCTGCATTGCAGACTCTCTCCAAGTCAGAACCCATAGCCTTATCTCCTGAAATACGAGCGTAAAAAGTCTTAATATGGGAGCGCTCTAAAGTTTGATATATATCCTGTGCAAGAATAGAATCCTTTGTTCTTCTCCCCGCATCATCCGACTCTACGTAACAGATATAAGTATCTATATCCTCATAAAAAGCAGTCGGTGAGTACTTGTTTCCACAGTTACCACAAACATAAAAACCGTTTGCATATACCAACAATCCTCCACAATTTTCACACAACATATTATTCGTTCCCTTCTAACCAAACATCTTTAACATGTGTCTTTGCTTCTGTGCTCTTTGGTTTTCTGAGCTCTGAGCAATAACTATAATAAATACTGCCGCTTCGTGTGATAATATAATCCTTGGTAATATGCACCACATCTTCCATTATAAGTTTATTGCTGTTCCCAAAACGTAACTCTCCTTTATTGTTAACCGCAAATAGACCTATCTCTTTGTCGAAGCCATCCCCATATAAACAACCAATTTGTACACATGAATAATTAGGATTTTGCTGAGTCTCTGCTTTTCCCTCAATATAGGTTATCAAGTTATTATCCTTATCCAATGCAGCAAAATTTACATGTAAACGGTTTGTTGTGTCAATCGGCTCAGATATAAAAAGACTGAGTTGACTAATATTAGTTAATGAGCACAGATATTCTGTCTCCATTTGTGCCTGTGCTCCAAAACTATCTACACCATAAGTAACCACATATACCTTCCCATTAATATCAACTCCCGCAAGTGCGGCATACATCAATCCACCATATCCGAATCGATATAAATCCCAACTTAATGACACAATGTCTTTCCATGTATTAACAGGTTCCAGCCATGTGTCCGTATCTTTTTCGTTGTATTGATTTTGTAAAGATCCATACGCAATCGTTCCATCCGACTTTAAGACAACGTTAGTACTATTAAAGACCGGGCTAATTTGGATTACATCTTCCCAATCCTCCTCAAGATTATTAGCTTTTGCGGAGTTACTAACATAACCATCTTCATACAAGGCACAGAGTTCATAATTATCTCCCAATGATACAATTTTTCCATGAGCGTTGATGTCAATCCCTTCGTTTGCAGTACCGAAATCATAGCTAAAACTCTCCACCGATCCGTTGGCAGAGATATAGTAAGAACCATATGATTTCGAACCCAGCACATTGGCCGTAACAACTGTTGCCAGCTTTTCTCTCCACATTTTTTCTGCTTTATCCCGCATATATGCGGCATCTTTAAAACCATCCAATTTCTTGAATGCCCATGCTGCACCTGCATAATTACCATTATAATACAATTGCATGGCATCATTGTATTCTTGAGCCTTAACGTTCTCAAGATGAGCCGCTTCTGACTTTTCTTTCATTATGGCTGAATCTTCATAATCCACAAGTTTTTCAAATGCCCGTGCAGCTTCTACATAATTACCACTGTGAAACAACTGTACTGCTACATCATAGTCCGGCTGGATGGTGCATCGGTATGTCATTTTCTTGGAATCTTTATAATCTTCCAATTCTGAGAATGCTGCAAGCGCATCCTCGTACTCTGCTTGCGCGAAGAGTTGCTGCGCCTGCACATATCGTTTCTCTTTTAGGTAATCTGGAAGTACAATAGCCATTACGGCCAATACGATTGCGCCCAAAATTGCTGCAACTATTCCAAATGATTTTAAGAGTTGTATCCGTTTTTGAACTAACAGTACGGGCAACGGGATCAGTTTTTTGATACCGCGAATCAACTCCTGCTCAAAACCCTCTTTTTTCATATCCTGCGCTGAGAGGAGTGCAAACTCTTCCGGCAATGCGTTCTTATCCATACTGAAGTAAAGAGGAATCAACGTTTTATTGGAATCCTGTTGTCTCAATGTTAAGTAACGACTCCATTCATTCTTGACCCAGGGTGCCTCAATATTATCTTGAGTGGAACTGATCGTCAGCATCACCTTACTGGAAGAAAGTGCAGCATAGATATAGGGTTCATATTGCGTACCGACCTTATCCTCTAAGGTAATTCTAGAGAAAAATACCTTATAGCCTTCACTTGTTAACCTTTCGTAAAGATCTTGCGCCACAATACTGTCTTCTGTACGATTTCCATTGATATCTGTTTCTTTGTAGGAGATAAAAATATCAAAGGGTTTTTCCATCTTGGATACAGCGATTATACCCTTCTGAATATTGTCTATGTTTTTGGCATCTTCCTCGAAAAGAACCCGTTTTTCTCCAGATGACAGTTCAATTGCCTTTTGGTAGTTTTTATCGGAGAAAATGGGCGTATAGTGGGTTCTGTTACAGGTAGGAACATACTTACCGCTTTTAGGATCTTTTACATAAGTAACACCGTACTTACAAAGCACCAAATCCCAGTACAACTCTGCTTCATGGGGTTTTATGGTCAAAAGCTGATTAAACACATTTTCAGCTTTATCATATTCGCTATGCAAAAGATAGTTATTGCCACTTTCGTATAGTAATCTTTCACTGTCATCTGTAAATAAGGGCAGTGCCTGTTTAGTACCACAATAATCACATATTGCTATTCCAGCCATTTGGTCAAGACTGATTGCTCCACCGCAAATTTTACACTTATATGCCATTGTTTACTCCTCTAAACTGACCCATATGCAAGGTCGAACACCCTTGGCACGGACCACATTTTCACCATCTTTGTTCACCTTTCCGGAAGGCTCTACAAACAAGGCTGCACTGTCTTTTTTGGTGCAAAGCCACCAATCCACCTCTAATTTGACCAGTTTCTTGTCTTTAATCTTTTTAAACTCTTTTTCACTAAGCAAGAATACCTTGTTTTCAACACCGTCAATTTCCGTATTGATGAGAGAAATAACCTGATCATCGGAGAATGAAATAATAAACTCTGTGTTCAGCCAGTTACATAAAGAACTATCACCCCATACCACATTCTTAAGTTCATTATTATAAGGAAGTTCTGTAATAACATTTTTAGAAATCAACATAAGCTTGTTTTGTTCAGCCTTAACAACCTGCCAAGCGATAGGTGTTCCATTATAGGTGCCAAAATAAATAATACCCTCCTCATCTGACAATCGATTATTTATCTGCTCTATCTTCTGGTTTGCATCCTTGAAATCTCCCAGTTCTTTGTATAGTTTGATAGCTTCCACATAATTTTGCTTATTAAAGTAGTCTTCTGCCAAGTTATACTTATCCGCTGTGATACTGCTTTGTGCAAGCAGAATCATGTCCTTACTATCCTTGTAATTCGAAATTTCCTGAAACGCAAGAATTGCTTCGTCGTACCTTTGATTGTCAAGCAATGCCTTCGCCTCCCAATATTTCTTATCACAGATTTTTTCCTGAGCAAGAGCAATCATCTTTTTGCTATCTTTGTAGTCTCCAATCTCCGAAAAAATGATAATTGCCTCTTCGTACTGCTCCTTAATCAGCAAATCCTGCGCCTCTTTATAGACAGTATCGACAATGGCTTCCTGTGCCAAAACAACCATTTCTTCACTCTTGCGGAAGCCCTTAACCTTTTCGAATTCAGCAATAGATTCCGAATAACGTTCTGCCTTATACAGAGTCATAGCGTACTGATACTTATTATTTGGCACGATCCACAGACTGATTGTCAAAATGATTGTCGCAACAGCCCCCATCACACCAACGGCTACTGTAACATACTTCACACCAGAATTGTCCTTTTCCGTCTTTTCTTCTTTTACATGCTTCAACATTTTACACTTCATATTTCTTTCCTGAAGCATGTTGCTAATCTGAGTGACAGTAGCAGACGATTTATCAATATCTGTGGTATCTGTTTTTAACATAACTACCTTTGCCTCAATCTGCTTTTCAATCTCACTTAGGGAGGAATGACTTATAGGATCACTAAATTGAAAATCCTCTGCCAAACGCTCTATCTTGGAAGCCAAGTCCGCATTCTGTACATTAATCGAACGCAACATCACCTGAATATTTTCCAAAAACAAAATCTTTTGAGTGACTTCTTCCTCCTGATTTTCAATGCCCTCAACTGTCATATATGCAGACAAAATCAAAACCAGGCAAAAACCGGTCAAGCAACAGTTTGCAATCAAACCAGGTAAATAAGGAATAATCGTAGCCATCATTTGAATCACTGCCAAACCCATCTGTAGCACAAAATAAAACCATGTAATTGAGGGCAAAGGCAGCCGCAAAAACGTCTGATAACAATTGTTTGCATCAAACATGAACAGCATAACCGCCATCACTAGTATACAGGCAAGGGTAGCAAAGCCATAACCAAGCCAGAACGTGATAGTATGATTAGTAAAAAATAAAAATGCTACGATGTTAATGATTACTAAGATAATCAGTATTGCAACGACCGACAGGCCTTTCTTTCTATTAAATCCCATTTTATATGCTCCTTTTTATAGTGTGTCTAAAAGCTTTTGTTTTGCAGTGGAAAACTCTTCATCCGAAAGCAGCCCACTTTCTTTCATCAACTTAAGCTTATCTAGTTTTTCTTTAAATGCATCGATTCCTGTATCTACTTGCTGTACTGTAGTTGCACCCAATGCACTGTCCATAATATCACCAACTCCCCTTGCTACTCCGCCCATCAAACCAAGACCTACACCAAGGTTAGTCATATCTCCAGTGGCTTCGTTTCTAGCAATATCCTGTGCCACATCGAAACCTCGCTCCTGCTGGTAAGTATAACCTTCCTGTGCGCGTTTTTTTGCAATAGCCTGTGACTCGATTATTATTTTTTGTGCCTCCGTCTGCTGTTCAACAATATCTACCTTCTGACGCAATTGTGCTTCCGCCACATCAGAATATTGTCGGATATGAATATCCTTAAATCGTTCGTAAGCTGATTCACCATCTGGTTTGGCAATCGTTGTGACAAAAAAATTATCCAAAGATATGCCATATTCTTTGAAATCAGGGGCAAGATGTAGTTTCAGAGCCACCCCGATTTCGTCCATATGAGCATCCACCTCAAAAATAGAAAATGGTGCTGCCTGCATAGTGGCAGCTATATAAGGCTTAATCTTGGACATCAGATAGGATCGGAATTTTTGCATCAATCCGCTTTGCGTCAGTTCTGTTTCTGTCCCCACGATTTTCACAAGCAGCCTTCTAGAGTCACAGACAGATAGCGTCATTTCACCGGATGCACCAATTTGCAGAGGGAATTTATATGTAGGTTCCAAATACTGTACCTGACTATCTGTTCCCCACTTAATTGCCATTTGATTAGTCTTGTTTATAAAATAGACTTCACAGTGAAACGGTGTTTTGCCACCAGTAGGAAGATTAATAAACCGACGAAGCAGTGGGATATTCTGAGTTTCTAAAGTGTACCTTCCTGCACCAAACAAATCCAGTGCCTGTCCATTTTTGAATAAAACAGCCTCCTGAGATTGATGTACAATCAGTTGGGATAGGTTGTTAAAATCCTGTATTGGGGATTTCCATACAAAGGTAGTGTTATCACCTTCGTATTTTATAATCTTTGCCAAAGCCATCTTGATTCCTCCTCTATAATAAAACAACATAATGCACATTATGTAATACTGAAAACATATTTTTCGCCACACCCGTTAAATAGTTTGATCTTTGGGTACACAAAATTACACCCTCGGTTTATTCTGGAAAAAATATCGACTGAGGGTGTGTTTGAGTTACATTCTAAATTCTAAATTGCCGAAACATCGACAGTATATGCCCTTTTTCCTACATGGGCTCTTGATTTTCGACTTCTATTGATATATAATATCTATTTATAAAGGAACAAGTTAGCGTTCCCGTTACCACATAATGTGCATTATGTGGTTTTTCTTTTAGACTAAACAACCAATCCTAGACGTTCAATCTTACGACGATGCTCCACACCGGTGGTCATAATATAGATGCGCGTCGTGTTAATGGAGCTATGACCTAGAATGTCTGCAAGTTTGACAATATCCTTCTCAATGCAATAGAAAGTACGGGCAAAGAGTTTTCGCAGATTATGCGGAAAAACCTTGCTTGGTTTTATCTCCGCTATCCCACACAGTTTCTTCATTGCAGCCCATATGTTGCTGCGGTTTAATGGTTTTCCTGTCCGAGTAATAAAAATCGCCCCACTAGAAATGCCTTGTCGCTTGGTGTAGTTCAGCAAAATATTCTTCAGTTTACCTGGAACAAGGATCGTCCTAGTCTTATTTTTGCAATCCACGATTACCTCGCCATTTCGAATTGCATCTACAGTAAAATACTGCACTTCTGACACACGGATACCCGTCCCACAGATGGTTTGGATTACAAGATTCAATTGCTCATTTTTCTTTGCCGCATCCAGTAACCGTAGATATTCCGCCTTGGTTAATTCCTTATCCTCAGTACAATAAGTTTGCCGTTGAGTACGAATGTTCTTCACCTTGCAGTTGGACAACTCTAAATAATTTAGCAAACTATTAACACTAGCAAGCATGGAGTTAATAGACCTAACTGCATATCCGCTTTCCACTAAATGTTTCTTCCACGCAATGACAAGTTCTTTTGTGATTTCTTTGTTATCCGTATACAAGAAGAACTTCTGTGCATCTCGCAGATACTTTTCTTGCGTCGCAGTACTCTTTTCCTCTCGGTAAAGATAGTTTGCAAAATTTTTAATATGTTCATCTAACAGTTTCATAACACTTCCTCCTTGTTTTTGATAATTGTATTATATCCAAAATCAAGCAACAATGGGAAAAAACAGCACCACCCGGTAGACGGGTAGTATATTCTTCGTCTATAAATTTTTGTTACTGGCTAATGTCCAGAGACGCTATCTTTCACTTTGCTCAATCAATCGAGTAGGAGGGGATTTTAGATAAAATCCCCGACCTCTCACACCACCGTGCGTACCGTTCGGTACACGGCGGTTCAATCAACTTAACATTAAACTTCGTCTTTCGACGTAGTAATCTATCATGGAGACTAATCCGAAT
>JAZNMF010000093.1:0-31553 GCA_045579545.1 Acetatifactor sp.
TCCTGCTTCCAAACTTCCATTTCCGGATCGTTGATTTTCAGCATTGCTTCGCGATTTCGCTCCTTCAGACGTTCAAAGCTTGCTTTATTTTTTAAAGATTGCTTTTCTTCTTTGCTTAAAGCAGGCAAGATGGTGGTTTTGCCCTCCACTCTTGCAACTGCAGAAGTTCCTTCAACATCCCTTTTTTGAGGTAAAATCGCCTTTGGTCTGGTAACCACCTTCAAAGAACTTACCTTTTTAGAAGGATCCGCTCCATTTTCCAAAATATCCAACTGCTCACGAATTACATCATATGGAGATTTTGGGACTTTAGGCTCTTCTTTCGTAAGAAGCTCAAGCATTTTTCTTTTTGCAACAATGCCATCTACAGAACCGTACATTTTTTCAGATACGAATACACATCCGGATAAAGTAAGCCGAATACCCGTTTTTCCTTCTTCGAAATCTACATCTTTCAATAAAGATGCCTTTAAGGAATCAAAAATGAATTTGGCCAAATCTTTCGGTGCTCCATAGATTTTTTCCAATTCGGATAGCTGCAACTTATTTGTGGTCATATCTACTTTCTCCTTTTCTTTTCGTATTCTGTTACTGCTGCCTGAACAATATTTTCTTTCAAAGCCTCTTCTCTTGTTTTACTTGTAGTCCGGATATACCGGTCAACATATGCCTTGCTTTCTTCTGATAATGAATCCCAGTTATACATTTTTTCTCCTTTTCTTTTGTTATTTAATTTCAATTGCTTCTATACCTTCTATTTCGTTCAAATAATTTAAAATATCCGAAAAATTTTTATCTGACATTTCTGGATTGACGCTTATAACATAGCGATACAAAATTTGTTCTTGCTCCTTATTAAAATAAAGATCAAATTTTTTATCCATATCACTTTGATCGTATTGTGAAATTTTATTTGTTGTTGTCAAAACAATTTGAGAGTGCGTTTTCAAAGAATCTTCTTCTCGAAGAAAACAACCGACACACAAAGTAACAATTATACAAATTAACATAGCAGCGTGGATTACTACGCTTTTGAGCGTTATATTTCTTTTCATAGCTATATCTCCTTATATTGCATTGCTTCAAAGAATCTCTCTTTTGTAAGTGACCCACTATTATGGAAATGCGTTTCTGCCAATTCCAATAATGTTTTTCTGCCACTAATTAAATCTCCAAAAGCTGTTTTTGCCTCTTCTGCAGAATCAAATTCAAACCAGGCGCGGAAAGTTTTGTTTCTCATTGGATATGGAGGCAAATGATCGAATAATCTGTTAAAAACGCTCTCTTTTGCCTTAGGATAAGCGGCAATTATTGAGTTTTTGCAAAAAATAGTAGGATATGCTTCACTCCAGTCTTCGATTTGAATTTCCGTGTTATCCGGCATACAACCTTTTTCTCTAATATAATACATATTGTGTTCTCCTTTTTTCTTTTGATAATTTAAATATGAAAGAAAAAGGCGCCCTTAAAAAGGCACCTTACAAGTTGTTTACAAAAAATGAATCGGAATGAAATCTAAGGCTGTTTCGTAACGGTCCACCAAAACATCATACACAGCATTGCAGATATCCTCGTCATAATTTTCTTTTTCCGAATCATACAGAAGGATTCCTCCGTCCTCATCATCGAAATCACAGTCATATGAATACCCGCAAATATTAATATAGGAATCATATCCCGCAACAAGATCTTCATCCAACAGCTGATCACCTGTACCTATAGAAAGGGCTAAATACTCTCCTTTTTCAGGTACATAAATCATAATTCCCAATTCACCCTGGCCAAAAAATCCTGTCAACCTTTCCAAACATTCTTCTCTTGTTAACATCATTATCCCTCCTCTTCAGGCTCGTACTTTTCAATAATGAACTGATTCGTGAAATCCTCATTATCTTTGTCAGCAAACACTCTTACGTTAATTTTATCTTCCTGCACTGTCTTTAAATCTTTACTGATATGATAGTGCTGTCCAATGATAGCAATGTCCTGTGTAACAGAGCCATTCTCATCTTCCAGATACACAAAAATTTCATTGTAATTGGGATCTGAACCGACAGAAACCTTCAATTTTGTAAAACCAAGATCAAGAACTAATTCCTTATTCTCTGAGGATGAGTTATTTTCAGGCAGAATCGACTCTTCTTCTGAATCACTTGCGTTACCGGATAAATCTGTCCCACAAAGTCCAAATTCTTCTTCGTCAAAATCTTCAGCAGAAACCAAAACACATCCGCAATCTACGCATTCCAAGCAGATGTCCTGCGGATTTTCCAAGTCACCATAAGCGACGCATTCAACGTCATGTCCAATATGCTCTTTTAATTTTTCTCTCAAGTAATTCATAAATCAGCCTCCTAATTACCGTAACCGGCATCAAATAAAGAATTTTTTAAATTTGCCATATCAGAATAGATTTTATTGTCTTCAACAGTACAATCGTCTTCTACTGGAGAAGAATTGAGCAAAAAATCAATCTCTCTGTACAATCTTTCGAATCTTTTCACATTGGCATTTTTTATTGTGTCTGGTTTTTTAACGACCTTATAATAGCAATAAGAATCATCATACATATAATGTAATGTGATTTTCAAATTTTCTTCATCGAAGAAAAGCCCAACTTCACTTTGGTTCTCTGTATTAACAACAGCTGTCTCTTTCATTGCCAGCTCTTTTGCCTTTTTCCAAGCTTCCTCTTTTGTTTTGCATTCTATATCTGGCTCTTCATCTCCCCAAGAATACGAAATTTGTAATAAAAATTTTTCTTTTTCCATCGTATAAATGATCCTCCTTTTTTCTTTGATATTGTTAATATGAAAGAAAAAGACCCCTATGGAAACACCACAGGAGCCTTTTGTTTTTTTGTATTACCGTTTATGCGCTGTCTTATGAATAATTTCCTTAATTTTATAATCTACGCTCATGATGCCGCAAGTACCTTTTCGAAGATAATCGTGAATTTGAGCTTTATCTCTTTCTTTTTCTGCAATAAAACACATATATGTTCCTCCTATTTTAGCAGAACCACTTGTCATACGACAAGTGGTTCGCATTTTTGTTGCTTATCAATGTTCGATCAACATATCCATCTTCATTTTTACTTACCAAAGAGAAAATCGGCAAGAATATCAGTCATAGTCTGCTCTCTATTTTCTCTTGTAAAGCACATATTGCATGCTTCTCCGGTATCTTTGCATCCTCCGGTTTTATGGTCATATGCGCCACATCCTTCTGGAACGTTGTTTTCTGCCGGGTCTCTGTTAATCCTGCCAAACAGTTTAGGATCCGCAGATAAATCCACCTGTGGCTTTATCTTTTCGGACTCTTTAGCCGGCCGGCAAACATGCTCTAAAACCATAATGAAGTTTCCTTCATGCTCAATAAGAAACTTCCGGAAAACGGCTTCCGCAGCGATCTCTTCACTGCCTTTGAAAGGAACATCAAGCTCTTCTTCATAAACAACTTTCTTCTGCCCCTTCTGGTTAATCTCAATGATTCTGCAGACATCAGCCCAAACAAGATCAATCTTTGCCTTTTTCTGAAGCTCTTCCTCTTTCTTTTTCTTCCAATCCAAGCAAATATTTTCTACTTTATTCGGATTGTTAAGCCTAAAAGAAGCACAATCCATGCCAGGATACTGCTTAAAAGGACATTCCTTATTGCAATTTTCACAATCTCTTTCAGAATTTGAATAGTGATCGCAAATTTCTTTACAGATTTTGAAGGCTTCCTTAGCAGATAATTCACCATGCTCTTCCCCAATCAGCAAATCAGAACACTGTACATTTCCTTCTGATTCATAATGAGTGATGTACTTTTTACCAAGACGGTAACCTGCCGGGTAAAAATTGACGGTTCTACCCATCTTAATCAAAAAAGCCTGAGTGAGTCCTTCCGTAGGTTTGCGCCCATCAGGCCACAAATAACCTAATCTTTCTGCCTCTTGTAACAGAAGGTATTTTTCATTTCTGTTTTTACATTCTACTCTCATCCAAGGTTTAATTTCTTTAAATTTCATACATTTTTTCTCCTTTTTACTTTGATGCATTTAATATGACAGAAAACCCTCCGCACAGATTGCAGAGGGCTTCTTTTAGCAAATTGTTAAAATATGAGAAACTTCTTTTGCGGCATAATCAATGTGATGAGAAACATAAGATCCATACCCATACAGATCAAAACCACCATTATCCTTAGCTGTAATCTCATTTACAGTTTCACAGCCATGATCCCATAGATCTGCATTATTTTCTCTGTCTTTGTTAATGAATTCCAACAATTTTTCTTTTACTTCCTCTTTGTTGCCATGAAATTTTGCAATCAGAATATTATCAGCATCTGAATTGCTTATTGCAATGATCCAATTGTATTGTTCCATTTGTATTCCTCCTGTTTCTATGCTACAACTAATATGACAGAAAACCTTACGCATTTTGTGCAAGGAGGCCCTGTTTATGCATATTTTTTCTCCTTTGCTTTTTTATTGCGGCCGCTAAAGAATCATATCCTTTTTTATTTTGCAGCAGCGTTGATATTCGAAAATTTCCGCCGACAGCTGCTGTGTCAAAGTTTATCCAGACAACAATTCAACACAAATCCATTCCGGAAACCTCTGTACGTCAAAATCAAAAAGATCATTCGATGGGGCAAATATTCCCAATAGCGATCTTAACTCTTTGATATTATTTACCTTATACCATCTAAAACTATATTCTGAGTTTTCATGATTATTTCCACATGGAAACATATCTGAAGTCTGGCAAAGACTTGTTACAATTTTTCGCATTTCTTCTTTTGTGATAGCCAAATTAGTTGCCTCTTTTCTTTTCGCTTTTTGTTTTTCGGCCCTTACAAGGCATGGTCCTCCCTGACTCTCCGCAAGCTATAAAATAAATACAGCCAACACACGGGTGTTTTACATTTTTGGTACACATATATATTTCCTCCCTTTTTTTTTGATATAAGAAATATGAAAGAAAATGGACCTTTGCAAAAGCAAAAGTCCAAA
This sequence comes from Acetatifactor sp., assembly GCA_045579545.1. Classification (GTDB taxonomy): domain Bacteria; phylum Bacillota; class Clostridia; order Lachnospirales; family Lachnospiraceae; genus Acetatifactor. The sequence continues at coordinate 5,006 of JAZNMF010000093.1, forward strand.
ATCGGCGCATTATTCCATGTCGGGGCTCCATTCTACATCTACATCGCCATTACCTCCTTGTTCAGGTGCCGGTGGATTAGGATCAGGTTCTGGTTCTGGCTCTGGATCTGGGGTAGGCTCCGGGGTAGGCTCCGGCTGTGGTTGAGGTTGAGGTTGAGGTTGTGGCTGCGGTTCTGGTTCGGGAGTAGGTTCCGGTTCGGGAACTGGAGCAGGGGCAGGCTCTGCCTCAGGATCTGATTCTGGATCCGGCGCAGGCGCAGGCACTGGTTCAGTCGCCGGTGTAGATACCACAGGAGCTTTTGGTGTCTCCACTTTATTGTCTTTTAAATAATCATTCGAAACAAAAGCAACTTGTCCGTTATAAACAAAACGACACCATCCATTATCAGCAACGCCAGTTACTCTAACCTTAGCGTTTTTATCTAAATATCCTATCTTTCCGTAGGAAGTAGATGGTCCTTTGCGTACATTTACCCGGGTTTGGGCATATTTAACAAAATCAACATCTTTAACGGTATACTCAGAATTTTGTGAAGATTTATCTTCCTGCTTCTGTAGATCCTGTTTTACTGGCTCTTTTTTATCTGCTCCTTCCTTCTCTTCCAGTGATCCAAATTGAATATTTTCATTAAATCCATATTCAACACTCTTTTCTTCTATTACTCTTTCTTCAGTCTCTTGTTGGTAAAAAGGATCTTCAAGCAATAAAGCTTCTACTTTTCCGACAGAAATCCACTTACTGTTTTCGAAATACTGAATTTCTCCATTAAAAATTCTAATTTGTGGATTTGAACCTAATAATTCTGATTCTTTTTCTTTCTGGGGAACCAAATAAGGCTTAAAATCAGGATAAAGATCAAGACCTAATGCATGTGCGTCAAATACAAATTTAGCTGCAGATCCCTCTGTTAAACCACGGCACAAATAATCTTTTCCATTTTCCTTATAAGCATACGTTACGTAAGCAATATATTTGTTGTCTTTTAGCCAATTTTGCATATTTACTTGTTCTGGCTGTTTTGTGGTTGTATATCCTTGATCATTGAAATTTCCAGAATAAAGCTCATATTCTGATCCATCCTTTTCGCACCATAAAGAATAAACATCGCTACTTATAACTGTGCCTTCAGTCAAATTATTTCTTCCCTTACTTATTTCTACTGTATAATCTCCATATAAGACATTATTTACAAAGCTTCCCTGTTCTCTCAAAATAGTTCCATTATATCCATTTAAAGTATAAAGAGTAAATGATTGATTATAAGAATTATCTGCAAAACCTCCTTTTAGATAGGATACAACTTCTCCTTGTTTCTTTAGATAGCGAATTTCATTCGGTTGACCGGTATACCAAATAGATAAGGAAGGAATCTCATTTTCATAATATTTGGCCTGTATGACCATCTGAACAGATCCATCCGTTTCTAAATAATAACTTTTAATACCGTCCACTTTATGAGGATTCATGTAATCAAGCAAAAGATCATCTGACAACATATTGATAACCTCATCAATATATCCCAGATCTAAATTATTGAACAACACATACGCTTCATTATAAATAGGACCATCTTCTTCTTCAATATTGATCACGATTTCCTGCATCAAATCAAAGCATTCTGTATCTTTAAATAAACGAAAGCACTCTTCCAGCAACTCATGCTGATCTTTTACTCTTCCTTCTTGCTTGTAAATATCTGCTAAAGCACGATAATCTTTTGCTTCAAATTCACCCTGATTATATTTTTTTTCATAATCAGAAAGAGGACTCTCTTCATCGTTTATAATTGGCTGAGGATTAATCTTTACTTGTTCTTCACGGATATCCGTTTCAATGAGGCTATCAATATCCTTTGCCCCATCCCCGCAGGCAGTAAGCATAAACATTAATACACCTACCAAGCCAAAGAGCATCCATTTTGTATATCTTTTCGTCATAAATACATTATTTTCCATTTTTCGCTTCCTTTTCTGATGAATCCGGACACGGATTTCCATTAACAGTTTCTGGTGCAGCAGATGCCGCATCTCCATCTGAGACTACTTGTTTCAAAAACGCATCTTCCGTGGAGCCTTCCGCATAATAATTCATATTTAACAATTGTTTTGTTAAATCATAAAGATTTCGGCTTAAAGTTGGTCCGTAAATAACTGTTTCTGTACCATTCTTTTCCAGCACAATATAACTGCAGAAAGCATAAGGAGTTTTATATACGGTTGCCGGCAATCCAACAAATACAGATGTGAAACGATGGCGGTTATCTACTGTTTCAAAAATAACATCTTTGATTGACCCATCTGCGTTGGCACCATATGCAATGCCTTTTTGGATTTTCTGGCCATCTTTTATGAACGGATAAGACTCTTTGGCTTTTTCGCTCATAACCAATCCGCCATATTCTTTCAATTTATAACCATTCACGTCGGCTGTTACTAATTGATTTTTCAAATCAGCCGAAATTCCTGTTTTGAAACGAATGCCGGACTTACCTGTAATCCGGATAGAAAATCCATGATAACTTAATATATCTTTCAATTCCGGTTGTGGAGTTATAACGTAATCTCCGTCTTTATACTCCAATGTCCAAACATACATACCTAAAGGAGATCCATTTTCTTTGTACTTAAACGCGACCGCTGTTTTTGCCTCCCCATTTTCTGCCTTTGCTATGTTAAGTCCATTTCTTGTTTCAATTGGATATGCTTTATTATCTAAATAAATGAGGCTTTTATCGTACCCTTCCGGTATCTGTAAAACTACGTTGGTTGACAAAATAGGTTTTTCGCAAGCCTCTACCGGCATATTATCAAATACCGGTATCTTAAATACAAATGGATAAGCCAAAGCCTCCGAAGATGTATAAAATTTTTTAATGTTCTTTGCTTCTGACGTAGGAGCTACAATATTTTGCATATATTGATGTGTATAATGAGAATACTGGCTATCAGGGCCCACATTGAATTTCTGCAGATAAACAGTATCCTGCCCCTTTTGAATGTAATTGGCCGTTACTACATCTGCTCCACCCAAAATAGAATAATAGGCATTATTCCATGGTTGAGACACCCATTTTATCTTTCCTGTTTCTTCATCAAACTCACGGATTCTTCCGTTTTTGGCATAATTTAGTCCATTTTTAACAATCTCTGCATCGGATCCGGTTGCATTAATATTAAAATAATTATACAGTCCCTCATATCCTGGATAAATTCCTGAAATCAAAGAAGAAGTGCCTTTTCCTTGCTCCTGCAATACCCGTGCCGCCAAATGAAATGGACTAACCAAACGAACCGAATCTTTACCGATTGCATAAAAAATATCAGCATATGTCATAGAGTCCATACCAGGAGCTGGCTTACTGCTATTCATAAAAGTTCCTTCCAAGAAAGATTGTAATGCTTCATAAGTATGGCAGCTTTCATTGTATGTTAATTGCTCAAACTGGAAGATTCCATCTATTGAAAGACCATTTCTGGGATCCATGTAATATTCCAATATTTCTCTGGAAGCCAAATCCCAATTACTATCTTTTGTTTTCCCATCTCTCATATAAGCAGGCCAGCTGGCAGGAACCCAACTGCGGTTTTTATCCAACTCATTAGTAGTTGCGGTATTCCAATCCAGATTGGTAACCTGCTTTACAAAAGTCCAATTGGCTGCTTCCGGACAATCTTCAATTAATTTCAATAAAGCCTTTTGATAACTTTCTGGAAATTGATCAATTCCATTTGTATAAACTGCGGCATCTCCTCCGGAAACGATTTCGTCAATTGCATATACAGTATGTGCGCCGGGATTCATGCCATAATTTGATTCCCATTCCAAAAATCTCTCATCTGAACAAGCCAGATGCTGTCTGTCTACATAGCCATGTAGCTCTCTTCCTCCGCTATAAAAACGAACATAAGACCATGCTGCGTAATTATCATCAATTACAACATCTTCCACAAATACAGTATGTCCACTATAAACTGTCGCTACCGTTTCGCTCTCTGCTGTTGCCTGGCTACGAACCTGGTAACTATCCTCCAGATAAACCAATGCCATAACCTCATATTCTGCCACTATCTCTTTTAATTCTTTGCGTGCATCATCTATCCAAATAACTTCTTCTTCCGTTAAGGCTTGAGCATTTAAAGCAAAATGAAGAAACGCCGCTAAACAACACATACATAGAGCCATAAATAAAGGTTTTAAAAACTTTCTCATGCGTCCTCCTTAACTTATTTTTCAAAAATAATATGAATGAAAAAAAGTAGGCAGCAGTTTTCCTGCTACCTACTTACTTTTTTACTTAATTTCTAATTTGGGGATCCAATTTTCTTTGCTTACAAAACGCTTTTTTACCGGAACGCAATTATAAAATGCAGAATTTTCGGCTCGGGCCATGTCGATTATCCAAAAATCATCGCCATTTTGCATGATATCAATACTCCACTGCCCCTGAAGGTGAAGATCCGGCAAGATTTTCAAGATATTTTCTCTTACCTTTTCTTTGTTTTCGTGATATCTCTTCATAAGTGTTTCTTCATGCATCTTGTAGATTACATAATCATGCATCTGATGAGGATTATCCGCATCTTCTTCATGCCCAAAGCGCTGCTTCATTGTTTCCGGTTCCCAATAAGGAGTCATTCCAATAATATCTCCCATGTAACAATCCACAAATACACGATATTCGGTATGCAATGGAAGCCCTTTGTAAATACAAGGATTGTTTTCCTTATCCGGAATAAATTCCCTTACAACCCATTCATTTGTGGTAGAAACACCATAAATGGTAGGCTGCGTTAGCGGACCAGCCATCTGCAAAGCCTGGAAATGAATGTACAGAAGATACTGGCCCAATTCTTCTACTTCTCCCTCACCATGCACATATGCATTACGGAAATCAAATTTGGAAGAATAAGTACCGGTTTTTACAAAGTATTCTTTCTGAACATCCAGATTGAACGCTTTTTGTGTCCATGCATCCAGAATATGCATCGTTGTTTCTGTCAACCCCATATATTCCTGCCTTGTAAGCTGAAGCAATGAAAGCGGCACCTTTACAATGGTAGTTGCCGGAATTTTAAAGAAATCCTGCCCACGACAAGCTTCCACGAGCTCAGGCAGCCAGTTACCCATCGTATTAGGATTGGTTCCCAGCATTTCATAAACGATTGGATCCAAATCCAAAATGTCCAGCCCCTGGCGAAACAAATTATACGCCGATCTTGCTTTTTTAGGATTCTTTTCCTCTTTTGACATTTTATATAAATACAACAGATGAGGATAAGAAGGCTGCTCAATATCTTTCTTCATCAAATTACCGGCAAGCTGAGGTCTCAGTGCTTCCGGAAAAACTTTAATTTCTGTGTTTGTTACTGGCGTATAATTGCTTGGTAACGCTTGAAAATTCTTTCTTGAAGCAAGATTTCCATCAAACACATAGGTTTTTGTCTGAGCCAACAACTCTTCCACAATTCTTTCTTCTAATTTTTTCAACTTTTCCGGATCATATTCTTGGATATTTGCTTCTTCATTATTAATAACCTGACGCTCTTTTTTCGCCTGCTTTGCGTTGACTTCAAAGAAGTTATCAGAAAGAGAACCGGAAAGAGCGTGCTTTTGATAAGCAGCTTCAAATTCTTCCAGAGCTTGAGGGCTGATTTTTAAGAGCTCAGCAACCTCTTCTTTTGACAGAGTTTGAAGGCGTTTTGGCGCATTAAAAATACTTGCTAATTGTTCAAACATATCTTTTCTCCTTTTGTTTTTTGATATAATCAATATGAAAGAAAAAGACGCCTAATGGCGTCTTTCTCTGTTATTTTTTTCTGTTATGCAAAAACAAGTCGTCCCATACGATAAAGATCAAAAAGTTTATAAGCTCTCATCTTCTCAGATGTACTTAGACGATCAAACTCGATCTCTTCTCCTGTCGCAGATACGAACAACATCTCTGCGGGAGAATAAGCGAAATTACTGCAAACTTTGACTGCTTTAATGATCTGATTTCCAACCTTCATAACAAAAGGCATTTTGTATGTTGTTCCCATATATTTTCCTCCATTTATGTTTTTTGGTTACTAACAATATGAAAGAAAACAATGATCTCAGTTTTAGAAATCAGAAAGCTCTGTAGCCTTTTGTGGTCTTTTGATATGGCTTTTGTGCCAAACAACCGAATGATTTTGTGCCAATTGGCGGAAAAGTTACTCAATGGTGATCAAATCTTTTTTAAAGGAATAAATATATCCAAAATCATCTTCAATCCAAATCTGATTAATACCTTCTACCCAGCTGCCACGGCCATCATCTGTAATAAAGTCCGGTTTTTTCTTCATGATATCGTTCATGATAACATCTTCCGATAAAACATATCTATTTCCATTGTACTCATATTCTGAATATGCCAGCATAGAATTTAAAAAGAATACATCTTTAGTTTCCTTTTCCTCTTTTTCTTCTATTACAAATTGAAGCAGCGTTTCTAATGGAACATATTTTTTATTATTTTCCTTATATATTTTGTTTGCAATATCCACACGGCGAAGTCTGGTTACCTTATCATTATTTACTACAAAAAAAGTATTTGTAAGCTCAGCCAATTTATCCAGAGAAAAATAGTACTTCCCATCTCTCTTAATGACGTCTTTTTCATATTCCATCAACTTAGTATTAAAAAAGAATTCCGGATCGTCTTTTTTAACAAGCTCAGGGCCTACGTCATTATCTTCTGTATTGTCTGTCTTTTCAGGGGCTTCAGTTTTTTCTGTATTCTCGGATGAAGGTTTTGGATCTTCTACATTTACAGATGGATTTTTTATCTGTTCTTTTTTTATGTCGTTTCTAATGTAGAAAAATCCAATTATGCTCATAACTATGACCAAAACGACAATTCCTTTATAACTAACTCCTTTCACGTTATTGCCTCCTTAATTTCTAATATTATTCGGAACATTTTTCGCATTGTTCCGAACAATATCCTTTGATTGTTCGTACCGCAGGTTTTTTCTTCCATATCATCCAGTAATCCTTATACATGAAATCGCGCCCATAAAAATAGATATAAAAAAAATCATCTTTTTCTCCATAGTATAAACGCTTTTTCTTACTTACTGAAGTTTTCTTAATCTGCTTAAGAACAATCTTTGCCTGTTTATTTACCTTTGCCTGAGTCAGACCCCAATTTCCCTCAAAATAAGGTTCCTGCCAGTTAAGGATTTTAATTCGTTCTGATTCAAAATCCTTATACATCTTTTTAACCTGAAAGTAAGCTTCTTTTAATTCTTCTTCTGTCCAGTTCTTTGAGGAACTGTTTTTAAATTCAGCTCCAGTCTGGAAGGACAGCATAGACGATTCTTTTTCTTCTCGCCCATATTGATAAGCAAAATACTTGTCATATAGCTCATCTTCTACTTCCGGTTCTCTATCATAAAAGTTTTCGCACATTTCATGGCAATCATAAAACTCAAACAAATGACTCAAAAAAGAATTTGACATTTTTAAGTGCTTAAACTTTATATCAGCCTGACTTTCCAGCTCTTTTTTAATTAATTTTTCATCAACGCAAATCATTATAATCCTCCTTATCCAATTTGGATAATCTGATCATACAGCAAGATATCAGTTGCATTCATCTGTTTATCAACATGCATATGACCGCTAAACATTCTTTTGTACTCGGTTTTTTGTCTGATTTCCTCCAAATATTTTGTTAAAATATCCTGCTTATATAAACCATGTCCAAGAATCGCAATAATACTTGCTGCTGGGGAATGCGTTACAATATAGTCCACTTTCCAGTTAACTTTCTCCAGATTTGCAATTCCATTTTGCATTTCTGCTTCAGACGGAAGCTCTTCTTCCCACCAGGATAAACCCTTGATGCGGAACATATATTTTCCTTCTTTTTCCAATGCTCTGCACTGTTTTCGCCAATCCTCATCTGCGGAATCTACAAGTCCGTCGCTAATATCGTGGCTGCTGGCTCCGCCAAAAGTGAAAATTCTTTTTTCGTTGATGTCGTAAACTTCGCCTCTCATTAAATGGTAAACAGAATTTCTGATTTGATGAACTTTTCCGCCTTTCCATTCTTTCTCTGGGAATGCTGTAAGTCTGAAAAAGTTTTCGTGATTACCATCCACAAATACGGTTGTAAATGGTCTTTCATTCAGCCAATCTAACCAATAATTCTCTTTTCCGATATAAGGGCCATCTTCTTGAGCCCAAACGCCGCCAAAATCGCCACAAATAATTACCACATCTTCTTTTGTCATTCCTTTTTGTTCCGGAAAGGCCATGGTAGTAAATTTTCTAAAATCAGCATGACAATCACCTGTGATCCAAATACTTGGTTTTTTCTCATTCATATTTTTTCTCCTTTATTTCTACTTTTATTTATTAGAAATATGACAGAAAAATATTAGTGCGCAAAATTTCACACAAAAATTCCTTGAGAAAAAACCACTCACATTTTAGTGAGTGGTTTTTTTTAGCCTTGCAACCAAAGCGAGTATTCATCAAGAAGATCCATTATTTGTTCATGCTCAAGGTAAAATGGATCACGCTCTTTGTACGATTCAATCCATTTGAAAAAATTACAAAAGAATTGTCCTTCTCTCATATCCGGAAACCTTTCTTTGTGGATTCTAAGTGCTTTTTCGTAAAATTTGTCTAATCTATTAGGATCTCTCATCGAAATATCTCCTCTACTAATTCTTTTGCAACTCTCAAGTCAGCGGATCCTTTCAGAGTCTGCATAACAGTACGAAGAGCAACACCCTTATTTTCTTTCACAACAACAATATCATTCTTAGTCAGAATTTTATGGATTTCCGACCTTAATTCCTGCTTATCAGAAATCATTTTAGGCGCGAACTCATTTAAAATAGCAATTCTTTTGTTGTACTCTTCCAATGCCGCTGTAAAATCAATATCAGGTTTTTTCTTTGTTTCCTCAATAGCCTTTACCATAGCATTCTTTTCTTTTAAAATTGCCTGATTAACCAGCTCCTCCGGAAGATTATCTCTCTCTGCCTGGTTTGAAGCCAAATTTTTTGCTTCTGTAATAATACCGGCAATAATTGCCTTTTTTTCTTTGTCCTTATTTTTCATGGCAGAAATCATCTCTGCCTGCAACTCTTTGTAAGTCATTTTTCTTCTCCTTTATTATTTTATTCACTTCTGAGTGCAACAACAGGATCCTTTTTCGCCGCGCTTCTTGACGGGATCACACCTGCCACCAGTGTCAGCATCATGCTGATGGCGATCAGGATCAGAGCCACCGGAAGCGGCAGATATGCCTTCAAACCTGCAATACCGGTCAGACCCTGAATGATAGCGTTGATCGGTATACAGAGAAGATACGTGACCAAAACACCCAAAAGACCTGAAGTGAAGCCTATGATCAATGTCTCTGCATTGAACATGCTGGAGACATTTCTCTTGGAGGCACCGATGGCCCGTAGGATGCCTATCTCCTTGGTGCGCTCCTGCACGGAGATCAGCGTGATCACGCCTATCATGATGGAAGACACTACCAGTGAAATGGAGACAAACGCCACAAGAACATATGTCACCGCATCTATGATCGTTGTGACGGAGGACATCATAAGTCCTACATAATCTGTGTATTTGATCTGGGACAGTTCTTCCGCATCCTTGTTATAGTCAGCGATAGCCGCCTCGATCACATCCTTTGCCTCAAAGGTGGATGCATACAGATTTATCATGGAGGGCTTTTCCAGATCAATGCAGCCCAGCCTGGAAAGATTCAGTTCATAAGAGGAATCGGAAAATTCCAGCACCTCATCATAAAATACGGCAAGCTGTTCCTCATCGTAACCCTGCATCGCCATGGTAAGTGCGCCCACCAGCTGAGTCTGGCCCATAGCAGAGAGCTGTTCCTCAATCTGCGCAGCATACTGTAGCATGAACTGCTCTCCGATCATCTGTGCAAAAATGTCAGCCATATCCTTGTCGCTCATGGCAGTCACATACTCGCTTACCTCCTGCTGACTCATGCCCATCTGCTCCGTAAGCGCCTGTGTCATTGCGTTTTCCATATCCTCACGGGTCATTGCACCCAGCGTCTGGCTGACTGTATTTGCCACCATTTCCTCAGAGGGAACACTCATCATTCTGATATAGGCCTTTGCCTTGTGCGCTTCGTCAAGGCCGCCAATATACGCCTTAAACTCAGCGGCCTTTTCTTCATTTGAAAGGCTGCCTGTGGTCTCATTGAACGGAAGCCCTGTAAAAATATCGGTGGACGGATCTGCAAGCTGTGCTTTCACAGCCTCGGAATCCACGGCTTTCTCAACAACATACTCTGTAAGCTTGTGAGTGTATCCAATGGATCCGGTGAGCATCCCGGACACCGCCTCCTCGTTAGGCCGGATAATACCGGAAACCTTAAGCTTCGTACCCTTATCATAAAGGTATCTGAGTCCCGCATCTGTCTCCCTAAGATCCGTATAAAGGCCTGTATTTTCATCGTAGGTGTAGCAATCGGAATTCAAAATGGTGCGGAATTCCATGTCGCAGATTTCCTCATAGGTCCACTTTTCCGTATCAACGGGGAGTTCCGTCTTACTGATCGCAGCGTTCATGATCTTATCGATCTCACTGTCAGACTTTAAACCCAGCGCATACAGTGTCATATCATCCAGTTCATTGTTTTCATCCAGCACCAGAACGATCTCATTGTACTGTGTAGGCCAGGAGCCGTATACAAGGTCATATTGCTTTTCCAGCACATCGTTGACCAGCTTCCCATTGTCGCCGGAAAGCATCTCCTGCCAAAGATTCATGGAGGCATTGCCCATGGACATCACGGAACTGGACATCCCCATGGTTTCCTGCATATTGGAGAGTGCAGACATATCCAGTCCGATATATTTCAGAATCATATCCTGCAGTAATTCTCCGGTATCAGACCGGATAATCACATCATCCACATTTTTTGTGTAGATCAGCAGATCAAAATTATATGCGTACTGCACACCGTTGATCGCCTCACGAAGCCCCGATGCACTGTCAGGATTGGCTCTCTCTTCTTCAATGAACTTTTTAAAGGCTGCCAGATCATTCTCAGACGTCTCCATATTGTTGAGAGCATTGATCATATTGTATACCAGAGCCTTGGAATATACCGCATCATTTTCGTGCTCCTGACCGGACACGGCAGAACCCATAAAGGTCTGCATCAGACTCCCCATGCTCACATGAGTCTCCTCGATAGTCAGAGGATACGAAGACAAGGTATCCTCCTGCAGCGTATCAATATAGGAGGACAAACCCTGAGAAACCGCAAAGATCAAAGCAATGCCAATGATACCGATACTTCCCGCAAAAGAAGTCAGAATGGTCCTTCCCTTCTTGGTAAACAGATTCTTAAGAGACAATCCGAAAGAGGTTGCAAAAGACATGGACGGTTTTTTCTCCTTCTTTTGCTTTTCTTTTCCGGTCTTGCCTCTCTCTCTGTATTCATCCAGCTCCTCCTTGGATAAGGGAGACGAATCATCCGTGATCACACCGTCAAGCATACGAATAATTCTTGTGGAATATCTCTCTGCCAGATCAGGATTGTGCGTAACCATAATGATCAGACGGTTTTTGGAAATTTCCTTCAAAATCTCCATAACCTGGATGCTTGTTTCGGTATCCAACGCACCAGTGGGCTCATCAGCCAGAATGATATCGGGATTATTCACCAGCGCACGGGCAATGGCTACTCTCTGCATCTGGCCGCCCGACATTTCAGCCGGCTTCTTTCTCAGCTGGTCTCCAAGGCCAACCTCCTCCAGTGCCTGCTTCGCTCTCTTCCTGCGCTCCGCCTTGGACACACCTGAAAGAGAGAGTGCCAATTCCACATTCTGCAGTACGGACTGATGCGGTATCAGATTGTAGCTCTGAAACACAAAGCCTATGGAATGGTTGCGATAAGTATCCCAGTCTCTGTCCTTATACTTCTTTGTAGAAATACCGTTGATGATCAGATCTCCCTCGGTGTACTGATCCAGACCTCCGATTATATTTAGCATTGTAGTCTTTCCGCAGCCGGATGGTCCCAGAATCGATACAAACTCATTCTCGCGGAATGCAAGATTGATACCCTTGAGCGCACTGACCTTTCCGTCTCCGGCGGGATAATCTTTTTTAATATTTTTTAGTTCTAACATATTTTTCCTTTCTTTTATTACTCATACTCTTTTATCCTTTCTTTTTTTGTACATTCACTTAATTTAACCATTTTCTTACCTCTAATATTTCTTTAAAATGTTTCTTTTAAGTCTATTTTTCAATCTCTTCAAAAGTATTTGTTTCTGTATTATATCTATATGGCAATCCGTTTGGTGCATAATATGGGCAATGTACATCGTAGCCCCCATATGTACGACCCTCAATATAAACTATCCTTGTTGCTGAATCATAAACCAAATCATTGCCAATATCTATAAATATACCAAACTGATTTGACGAAAGGCTGTCACTATTTGATACATTTACTTGAACTGTTTCAGACGAGCATCCAACCAAAGACAATGCCAACATACATCCGATTAAACCTACTAATAGTCTCTTCTTCATTTACTTATTCTCTCCTATTTATTAACTTCTTGCGACATTAATAAGATACTATTCTATCGTTACTTGCGAAATAAACAATCGCATTAATTCTTCCAAAAAGGCTTTATCTTCGCCTTTATCCATACATTCTGCATCGGCACGCCACCCTTGTCCCTTTTCGTGATACAAAGTATACTGGCCAAAACCAATGTCAGAGTTCCAATAAATCACAATTCCTGTGCCTCTTTCGTTAGCCACGGGCACTACAGAATCTAACTGTAGATTTATTTCTTTTGGATTATGTTTTCTTCCCATATATTATGCTCCTTTATTTCTTAATAGCACCATAAAATCCAGATATCGGATTTCAAATTTTTCGGAAGCAATTTTCTTTGTTTCCTCGTTCCAAAACTCCGCTTCGGGATTCCACTCTATCCAGTCCTGCTTATATTTAGAAAGATCTTCAAAAAATTCTTTCGCCAACACTGATGGAGTAATATCCAAATCAATCAATATTTCTGTTTCTCTCCGCACAATCACATATGAAGAATGTCCCGCCAAAACTAAAACGAAATCGCTACCTTCTTCATCAAATAGGCATGTGCTGCTCCCATTCTGAAAATACAAATCAAAACAGGTTATGAGATCATTTGGAACGTCCGTCAAATAACTGGCATTTCCTTCAAACGATCCAATTTTAACTTTGGTCCAACCGCAAGATGGCTTTGATAACATACTATGTCTCCTTTATTCTGATACCATAAATATAGAGCATCAACTTTCGCTTAATTCGATAATCATCTGGGCGAAATCCTTTTGTGTCTTCCACAACGGTCTCCCCATTTTCCTGATATACAAAATCAGCAACATATGAGCATTCCTGTTCATATACTTGACCTTTTTTAACTCCTCCTCTGGGTCCCACCGTATCTGGGGCCTTTTGAGTAGGAATCAAAATAAACTTCACCTGCAACTGTAAATTTTTAATTTCTCCAGCTTGTTCCAATAGTTTTAATTCCTGATATCTTTTTGCTTCTTTCTTAGAGTCAAAAACAATGCCATCTACTTCCTCTTTTTTGTTATTGTATTTGGAATAATGGTAGAAATCATATCTCTTTGCCATTACCAGCTACCTCTTTCGTCTAACTCCTTCTCTGTTTGGCATGCTTCGAAATAAGCATCTAACATTTTCTGTGCTGCTTGCAATTGAGGCCAAATGCTGGTCATTTCTTCGGGAGTAATATCTCTTAGAGGTCTTCCACCCACAAAAGTAAGCTCATACCCCTCTGAATCAAGAGTAAAATAAGCTACTGTATAACAACTGCTATGAGTTTCGTCGAAATACTTGATAAGCTCAATCGGATGATTTTTCTTAATTGGAGAATTTTTATCTTTGTAATCCTGATGTAAAGTTCTGATTGCAAAATTTTTAAATTCCCAATTAAATGTAAAATTTCTGTTTGCCATTACTCATAATCCTCCTCTTCTTCCGGATACATATCCTGCGGAAAGAAGCTGATCTCCATTTCGCTAAGTAATCTATAATGGATTGGTCGTTTTTCATATTCTTCTTCCGTTTCCTCTTCATCAAGAAAAACTTCTTTGTATCCCATCAAAATGTCTTTATTGGGAAGTTCAATTGCCTCTACAAACCTCGCAATTGTATATTGAGTGCTTTCGTATTGGCTTTGATCAATATATTGTCTTTCCATTTCCATTGGAGTCCAGTCTCCTGGTCTTCTTCGGAATAATAAACGAAAGATTCTATCTTGACCAACATCAATCATAAATGTTTCAAAATCAGTTATCATGTGTCTCCTTTCTGATCAAATATAAGATCATATACCAATAATCCATAGGTGTTTTCTTTAACAAAAACTTAATTTTGCACCACTTCATCTTCCAGTGACTATAGCTTGCATTTGCATAGGTTCTTACCTGCTTTTTGCTAATATGCCACTGTAAACTGGAACGAAGTTCCCTCATCTGTTTTTCATTAAGTTCAGGAGCTGCATAAACAGCAATTTGCCCCAGAGACAGTTTCTTCGCCCCTTTTTTGATCTGTTTCATCTGATTTTTATTAAAAATCTTTTCCAGCCTGAATAGAGCATCTTCTTTTTCTGAAGCTGATCCGGACACGAAGTGCAGCAAAATTGATTTAATCGAAGAACTTTGATGCATTGGTTTTAACATTTGTTTGTCCGCATTTTGTTTTGCCATTTCTGCAGCCGCTTTTGCTTCTTTCCGTTTTTGATGTTCTTCCCAGGAGTAGCTGGTCATAATTTTGGTAATTCCTGCAAAAGTATCATTTCCATAGGTTGATTGCCTGTGGAATCCATCTGTAAACAACCTGCTGTCATTTCCCAAATAAATATAATTGTTATGAAGCAATTCAACTCCATCAGTATTGCAAGTGACTCTCCAGGTATCTTCATGCACTTTAAGTTGCACCATATTAGTATTCACCCAGCTTATTTTTGCTTCATTTTCAATAAAAAGCTCAAATAAATTTCGTATAGAGGCTCCTGCTCTCTCAAAAAAAGTTTCATACGCAGAAAGCCGCTTCGCGTCCTGGCTAATACCAGCTCTAATCAGTGCCTTCCTATAACATTCTCTGCACCACGTTTCCTCTTTTTTAAAATTGGGAACCATCTGAAAATCATGATTTGAAATTGCTTTTATTTTAGGGCACAATTTATCATGAAAAACGAGGTCTTTCCGAGAATAAACATAACGCATATTGGGGTTACTCATCAAACTATGCCGCCTTGCAAGATCTGCATCATATTCAACGCGTTTCACTTCTTGTTTATCTTGCTGCAACTTAAACTCTTTTGGCGCACTTTGCAACTCTGACAACAAGTCAGAATAATCCTTATGTTGGTAATTTCTGTATATTCTCGCCATACTCGTTTGCCCACAATGTAAGCTGCTCAGAAGCTTTTTTAGGATCCCTTATGATCCACTGTAAAAAGCGACAGGTCAACTCCTCAAGAGTCAAATTATTTTCCTTCAGCAATCCGTCTAAATTATTTTTTTCTTCTACCGTCATTTGCAAAGTAACAACAGACTCTTTTTCCTTCTTTTTTGCTTCTTTTTTTACCTTTTCTACCGGCGTATTGTTCCGAATAAATTCTGCATAACCAAATTCGACTGGATTCAGACCGTTTGACTGCAACTCTTCTACCATTTTTTCTCGATAATAATTGTAAGAGCGCAGATGAAGCCCCTCAATGGTCGCTTTCTTTCCTTTTTCCTTGACTCTGAGGGCGAGCTCTTTTGCAATGACCTTATCTGATAACCATCCCAGATATTCCAAAGCGTCTTCTACCTCATAATCAACATCTTTTCGTTTGCAGGAATTAAAGTATCGGATCAAACGCTGTAATGTAAGCTCCAGCATTTTTCTTTCCTCATGATCGATCCAAGATTCTTCCATTAATCTCACATAACCATTAGAAGCATCCTTTGCTACTATAGAACAAACAAAAGGATAGTAAGGAATTAAATCTTCTTCTTTTTCAATTTTTATAGGAGTATCTGAACTACCCCTATAAATCTTCCAGTTTTTTAAATCTTCAAATTCATATCCGGACAAAAGATCATAAAGATCACATTTTCCCGAAAACCGTGACATAATATCGCCTCCTATTTCATTTTTAGAGCTTATCTTCTGCTCTCATTTTTAATATGATAGATTTTTTGAATATCCCAATTTTTTGCACAAAAAAAAGCCCTCGAATTCGAGGGCTGCTAAGGTTAACATTTTAGAAATTCTGGGATCACGAACTTGTAAATATTATATTTTCCAAAAGAGTCGATCTTCGTCATTCCCTTTTCTTTTATCAATTCATTTAATCCGAGTGGAAATTGATAATTTAATTCTTCTTCGTTTGCTCTTATATAAACAACGCAATTTTTAGTTAAGAGATCAGACACTAATTCTTCTACTGTATATGCTCCAACATTGCCACATGCCATTAAGTCATAGTTATTATGCCATTCGTCTTTCGGAATAAAGAAAAATCCAGCCATGGGATCCAACATATATACATCATATCCCAAATTGTAATACTTCTGCATAGATTCCGTTACCGCATAGTACATGTCATAGGATTCTTCACTTATAAATACATTGCGAAAATGATTTATGTCACTTATCTTTTCGTGTTTATAATAATTTGGCTGATATGAGATAATGGCAAAAGCGATTGAAAAACACAAAAGCCCCTGCCAAACCAGGTTGGTTTTTCGCTTATGAGCCCATGTGAATAAATCATGCAAAGCGTAACCTATAATTGGAAGCATTCCCAATGAAAAATGATAACTATCAAACAAAGGGTAAATTATACTCATAGATGCTGTGGTATACAAAAATACAGTTCTTTTCATTTTATTTTCTTTTGTCAATTCTGATTTCTTTATTAAAGAAATTAACATTTGAATGCAATTAGTTGCATAATATATTAGTAATGGCACAAATAATATCCCATGTTGTATCAACATCAGATAAATAAGCTCTTTTGTAAATACGCTTGAGAATCTGCTTACGCCAATTATTGTATACTCAATAAATTCTTTCCACAAATTTGCTATTGTTAAATAGCAAAAAACTCCTGTAATTGGAATAAAAAATCCTATTAACTTATTAATTCTGCACACTTTTTTTTCTTTGTTTAAAATACTCAAAACTATAGCTGCCATCACAACTATTAATCCTGTTGTCTGCTTTGTGAGCAAAATTAAAGCAATTATACTTCCAGAGAAAAAATCAATCCACTTATTTTTCTTTTCTCCAGTTTCACACAAAATGAGAATAAGCAACCACAGTATATTTAAAATATTATATTCATAGTACCACGTATAAAGAAAATAAACAAAAAACAAAGATAAACATATCTGAGAAGAAACACTTCCCTTTAATCTTTTCCTTAATATATGGAGACTCAAAAGGTATACCACACTTAAAACTACAAAAGACAAACATCTATACACAATAAACTCTTCACCAAAAAGCTTTAGTATTCCACCTAATAAACAATAACTTACCGGCGTTACCAAAAAGCCTACATCTCTGTATGGAATTCCTCCTTTAGCTATATTTAAACCATAGTTAAAAACCCACACCTCATCAAGTGACTGCAAAGATTTACAGGCAAATGATGTCAGAAAAAACAAAATTGTAACAATTGGCAATACTTTGATTAACTTTTCTCTCATTAGTTAACTCCTTTCTTTTGGTAAATATGATAGATAGAGCACTCATCAATAATTTCCATCTCATTTTCCAAAAGCATTTTACTGATTCCATGAGGCATTTGATAATTGACATTGATTTCATTTTTCTGCACAAAAATAATATTATTTTCTTTTGAAATTTCTCGCATTAAAAATTCCGGACTTTTACTTCCCAGATTTCCATTTAAGAATACATCATATCTGTTGTGCCAAATATCTAATGGAATAAAATAAAAACCCGCCATAGGATCCAAAATATATACTTCGTATCCGTTTTCTTTATATTCAATTACTTTTTCTTCTACAATTTCAAGCTGGTCGGCAGCGGCCTGCTCTATTGGGATCCCATGGAAATGCTCTTTTTCATATAAGATATCTGCATCATAATATTTTTTAGGCAAAGTAATGATCAACACAATTACAAATATGCCACAAATAATGGACGGTAAGTTGCGCTTATTCTTTTTGCTAAGGTAAAATGTTAGGTCGATAAAAGCATACGCTAACAAGGGCATAAAACCTAAAGCGAAATGGAAGTAGTCAAACAAAGGATAAGTTACGCTCAATGCAACGAGTGTATATAAAAAAGTAGTTCTTTTGTTTTTATCAAATTTTGTTATTTTTTCTTTCTTAAAATAGCCTTTGGCCATCATAAACCCGTTTACGATATAATAAATCAATAGAGGAACAAATATAATTCCATGGGTAACCAAAGAACTTACAATAACCCCTGTATCGACATTAGATGTAAAACCACCAAGACCAAAAACTGCAAAATCTAAAAAATCAAACAAAATACTGTTGGCCAATAAATATACAAAAAAGAGTGTAATGACAACTAAGTACCCATATATTTTATAATTATATTGGTTCTTTTTCTCTTTATTGATAACGCTTACAACCGTTGCGATGATTGCAGCTATGATGCCGGTTGATTGTTTTGTAATGAGCATGAGAGCGAGTAAAATACCGATTAAAAAATATGTGTTTTTATCTTTTTTGTCTCTGGTTTCCAGACATATAATAAGAATCAACCAAAATACATTTAAGATATTATACTCATAATTCATGATACTTACAAAACACAGAAAAAATAAAGATAAGAGAACTTGGGGGAATAAATCCCATTTGCAACGTTTTCTGATTTCCTTACTAAGCAAAAAGTATACTGCGCCGTAAATAAGGAAAGAAAAAATGCGATATACATATAATTCTTTTGGCAAAACCGTCATTGCTGCTGCCGGCAGAAAAAAACTAAACGGAGTAACCATAAATCCTACTTCTTTATAAGGCAAGCTTCCATTAGATAAATTTAGAATGTAATTAAATAACCAAACTTCGTCCATATTGTATAAATTTCTAACCATTATGCCAATCAGCATAATGACTAAAGTAGTAAATGAAATGAGTTTTGATGTTTTGGGATACATATTTTTGTCCTTTCTATATTTGCTATCTTTAATATGAAGGATTTGTGATTGGAATTAAAATTTTTCGCATAAAAAAAACAGCCAGCATACACTGACTGTTTCTGTTTTTAGGTTTCAATTTTTGCGAGCATGTCCGGATAAATAAAGAAAGGGGTACCGCCATCCCAGTCACACTTTACTTTCTTTTTTGTAAAGCCAACTACTGTCATGGTTCCTCCAATTAAATACGCCGGCAGTCCTGCTGCTCTTAAATTGTATGGATTCGTTGTTGTGACAGCCACCTTGTCTCCTATCTGGAAATCTTCTAATGTTTTAGCAATATATTTGGCATTCGCCTCTTCTAATTCCTGGATCCAATTATTTTTTGTCTTTTCCTCGTCGGAAGCTTCAGGTTTAATTGAATCCAAAATATCCAAATATTCAGAAATGGCCGTTATCAAGTTGTTTTGTTTTAACAATTCTTTCAAACGCACAAACTGCTCCGTTGAAATATTTCCTAATATCAATGCTTGATGAAACTTTTCTCGAACAGTATTTGCAAGCCATGCCTGCTCTCTGTTTTCGATTTTCTTCGGTTTAGGGAACATGCGGTTTAGATTTTTAGCCACTTCATACAATGTTAATGAAGTCGGGAAAACCATATTATTTTGGCTGTCAGAAATTTTGCAAATACTCCATCCTAAAATCACAGAATTATTTAATTTGTTCCAAGATAACAAATCGAATCCATATACTTCGCTGATATTGTTAAGTCTTTCTATGTTACTCTGATATTCTCCTTCCGTTATTTGAGCTTTGATTTGCAAAAACTGTCCCTCAACTCTGTGAACCTCGAAAGAATAAAAATTTGAGTCGCAATTTCTACAAGAAAAATCATATCCATAGCAATTTGTTGTATATAAATAATTTTTGCATCGAGGACATATCGCATTTGTTATATAAGTATATTTTAATTCGTTCATTTATCCTCCTTGGTTACTGGTGTCTCCAGCTTACTATATCTACGTCCGATCTCCAGCCATCTCCGTCATAGAAACGATACCAAGCGTGTCCATTCCAATAATGGTCGGAAAATTCTTCGCCTTTTTCATTCCGGACAACTACCGGAATATGAACTTCTGGCTTAATCATCTCCGAGTACCATTGAATTTTAGGCTTTGTTTCAAATCCAATAGGGATTCCGTTCCTATATCGAATGGATGTGATTTTAAAGGTTTCATTTCCAACGAACACATAGGCTTCTTGTTTTAGATTTTTAATAGTTTGATTTCCTAACTTCTTCCAAATGTCATAAAGGTTCATATTTTCTCCTTTAAATTGCAATCGGAATGTTTAAAATCTGTTCTCCTGTTTCATATCCATCAACTCGAACATCATTCCTGGTGAACTGATAAAAATCCTTGATTTCTGGATTTAACCAGAACTTAGGAGCCTCTTTGGGTTCACGAGCGATCAGCTCTTTGATAATGGGAATATGTCTGTCATAAATATGAGCATCAGCGATAACATGTACCAGTTCTCCGACATTCATATCGCACACCTGTGCAATCATATGCAGCAATACAGAATACTGCACTACATTCCAGTTATTTGCAGCCAGAACATCCTGAGAACGCTGATTCAAAATCGCGTTCAGCGTAAGCTTCTCTTCTCCCGGTTTCTGCGTTACATTGAATGTCATGCTGTATGCGCAAGGATACAGGTTCATTTCATGCAGGTCCTGATGTACATAGATGTTGGTCATGATACGACGGCTGAATGGATTATTCTTCAGATCATAAATGACACGATCTACCTGATCCATCATACCTTCCTTATACTGATGCTTTACGCCCAGTTGATAACCATACGCCTTACCGATAGAACCATCTTCGTCAGCCCATTCATCCCAGATATGACTGTGCAGTTCCTTAATATTATTAGATTTTTGCTGCCAGATCCAAAGAATCTCATCCGTTGCTGATTTCAACGCCGTTTTGCGAAGCGTCATAATCGGAAATTCTTTAGAAAGATCATACCGGTTTACAACGCCAAATTTCTTAATGGTATAAGCTGGTGTACCATCCGACCAATGAGGACGCACCTTCTCTCCTTCGGTACTGGTCCCGTTCTCAAGGATGTCTTTACACATGTCGATAAATACTTTGTCTGCATAACTCATTATTTTGCTCTCCTTATTTTCCGATAAATTTTTTTATTTTAATGATATTTTCTTTTTTCAACTCCCAAAAGACAGCCTGTACAAACTGTCCTTTGGCCAGAAAACCGTTCCAAAATGGTTCTACATCAAAAATTCCCTGCCAACTTTCTCTTTTAATGCTTTCTCTTTCTGCTGCTGGAAGACGATCAAACCATTCGTCTGTTTTCTCCCATTCTTCGTCTGTCAGTTCCATATGCAAATAGCTATTGTTTAACACAAAATGCCAAGCATCGAAATCTGACAAAAGTACCTGATCATCAGGGATTTCTATTTCTATGCAATAACTTTCTTCCCCGGGATTTCCAAGACCAATATATCTTAAATCCGGCTTTTGATGTTTCCAGTAGTGCGTATGCCATGCCCAAATAGGCAAATCAACGCCTTCTGGTCGTTTAATACCTTTTTCATGCATTTGCTGCATCATCCAGACATATGCATCTTTGAAATCTTCTCCGTTTGCACTCTTTTCCTGCGTGCAACGAAAAACACCGGTTTCATTGATAATGTCTAAAACTTCTTTTGGCTGAACGGTCCAAAGTCTCATATTTTTCCTCCAGTTTTAGTTTACCTTGGCTCATAAAAATCTTCTGTTTTAACTCTGCGGGAACATTTAGAACAGGGCATCAGCCCAGACATTTGGATATGTTTGCATCCTTTGCATTCCGTCGGAGCACTGTATTCGTAAACATAATCCCAAATGTCTCTCTCATTTATCTCCGGATGCTCATATACAAAATCTTCAATGTCTGAATCAGAGCAGCCGTTTTTTATTAACTTCTTTAATTCATTTTGCCATTCCATACTTTTCCTCCGTATTATTTTAGCCGAACTTCATCTGGAGAAAAAGCAAATTTGTTTCCAAATTTATCTTTCACAAAAAGAAGTTTGTCGCTAACCTGTTTTACTACACAATCGACCTTTTCTCCATATTTCCCGGTAACAATTACTGTTTTTCCTAACCATTCAGTCAAAAATTGTTTTTCTTCAGCCATACATTTCTCCTTATCTAAAGTTTATTTTCCTGATTTCTTCTACAATTTTAGAAATACATCCGTTATCTCTCTCAGACTCTCCGTATTCTGAAATAAGGAGAGTCTCGGTCTCAAACTGCTTAACTACATCTACTCTAAATCAAATACATCATGCATAAACATAACGTCTAAGTGATGTACAAGTATATTATATTCTTCTGATTTTTGTAATTTATCAAACAACTCAGTAACGCAATCAAGTTCTGTTTTTTGATTTTCTTCATCGTCCATTGAATCGGTTAAAAAATCACGAATAAATTCCATTAATTTTTCAGCCATTTCTTTAGGTGTATGCTCAAATTCCATCTTAATCTCTCCTTTTAATTGTGTTTCTAATGACTTATAAATTTTCAACTGCAAGTTCTACAATCTGACTAATACAATTATCTGTTAAAGGCATTTCCACCACTGGAATATTACTGCAATTATGTCCATTTGCCTTTGTTCTTGATATTGTAAAAGTCGCATTATTATTTTCCACAATGCCCTTTACTGTAATAGTATCTCCATTATCATTTTCATACTGATAATCAAAAGTTTTTATATTCTTATTTCTTGTATTTACAAGACAATTCTTTATAAAGTTTCTCATATCTATTCCTCCAAACCGTTATTAAAATCATTATTCTATCAACAAATTACATGTTATCTTCATCAGTTTCCAAAATTGCTTTCAAACATTCATTCACTCTTTTAAGCATACATTCACGATACTCAAGTAAATCTTCATCATCAAAATCTTCCAAGTCTGCTTGCAACTCTGATAAATGTTCATGTAATAATGTACGATTATCAATATAAATTTCTTTTTCTCTTTCACTTAATACTCTACTCATAATTATTCCTCCATTGAATCACTCTTTCATTGCCGTATTGCCGTTACAGATTCTTCTCAAAATCTTCAATATCTTCATACTTGTTAATTGTCGGCACAAGCGCATCCATATTCCCATGTACAGATATTGAACCGTTCAAGTCCTGATATACAATGAAATCTCCATTGCTCTTTTCTGGGGAGTTTGGTTTATATTCCATATAATAACCTCTTACTGTCTGTGTAAAATACAAATCATCCTCTTTAATATTTCCATCAAGCTGCATCAACTTTGTTTTAACTCTCTGTTTAAATTCCTTTGCTCCGATAACATTTCTTAAATCTGCCATATCATTTTTCTCCGTTTCATTTTGTCAATATAATCGTCAATTCATTTGCTCTATGGTATCTGTTTCTCTCTGTACTTCTCTAATATTTTCCGCTTTATCAATGTATAACACACCGTTTAAGTGGTCATATTCATGCTGAATAATCCTTGCGTTCATTCCCTCGTAATTTTCTGTTACTATTTCTCCTCCATTAAAGTATTTGATTTTGATCGTCTTATATCGTTCTACCTCTCCACACTTTTCCGGAACACTAAGGCATCCTTCTGTATCAACTTCCGTTTCTTCTGAATGTTCCAAAATTACAGGGTTGATAAACACTTCTATTTTTTCATTATCCAAAACGGCAGCGAATAAGCGCTTATTTACGCCTACCTGCGGAGCTGCAATTCCACAACCTTTATTGTCTACCATCAGATTGATCATAGAATTGACCAGGTTGTTCATATAATCTACCTTCTCTTTCATGATCGGCATACATTTGCATCTTAATTTCTTTTCATTATTTATTGTTATAATATTCATCTCAACTGATACTCTCCTTTTTTCTTTTGATAAGGTTAATATGAAAGAAAAGTAAAGAGCTGAATTGGGAAATTGGAATTTCGATATTAATTTGATATTTGTAAGAAAGCGAAGTTGTTGAGAAAGTTCTTGTTTTTTACTGAGGTTGAGGGCGGTTTGAGTTGTGATAAGTATTAGATGAACAAAGACAAAAGAAAAACGACCGGCTATCTGCCAGTCGTTTCTGTTTGTGTTGCTAATTTGTCACTATTCGATTATGCCTCCAGCAGCTTCTCTAAATCTTCTTTGTTCATATTAAGCCGCTTTGCAGCTTCTTCTACAGCGAGCAAACCATCTTTTATAAGAGATACCGTGAATTCAATTTTTTCTTTCTGTACGTAATCCTCAACTAATTTACACATATGGTCCACTCCTACTTTTCCTTTCTTATACTATTTTTTTACACCCAAATTGTATCATAAGATACATTAAAATAAAAGCAAGCCTTATTTTTTTATTCGAAGATTTTCTGCCGCGCTTATTAGATCATCAATAAACTTTATTTTATTACGAAGTTTATTGCCAAATAAAAAACCTATTATTTTAAGTACAATGAGCGATGCGATCACACCAATAACTGCATCCTTTACTTCTTTTATTTGTAAAAGATTATTAAGTTCCGTGACAAAAGCAGTGAGAGTCTCTTTCCAAAAATTTTCCCCTAATGCATTTACTATTACAGATTCACTCATTGGTTATTTTCTCCTTTTTCTTCCTGATTTTTGAGGGCTTGGAATTTTGGTTTTATTTTTCCTGCACAATTTGGGCATCCAGCACCGCCATTTCGGTTTGAAATTTGCGCTATCCATTCATACTTGCATACAGAACATATCCACCAAGCCTTCTTCCCACTACCACATGTTATCTGTTGCGGAGTTAAATTGTCATTTTTATATGGATGCCATTCTGAAGTCAAAATAGGATTTTTTGTTTTTAAATCATTAAATCCTTGCAAAACCTTTCGTCCAGAGCAATATGGGCACCCATTTCCATGTTTTCTACCTAAAATGCTTGCTTGCCATTCATGCCCCAAGTCACATTTCCACCATACCTTTTTTGTCGAACCAGCAGTAATATCAAAAGGAGTTAATGATCCATTTTGCTTTGCATTCCATTCTTTTGCCAAATTTGGATGTGTAGTTGAAAGGTCGTTATATCCAGCTAATATTCTTTTATTGGAACAATATGGGCATCCGTTTCCATAATTCCTTTCGTTTACTGTGGCATCAAAATCATGCCCCAATGCGCATTTCCACCATATCTTTTTTTTACTATTGCAGGCCACTTGATAAGCAGTTAACTTTCCGTTTTTTGTTGGATGCCACTCTGTAGCTAATTGCGGATTTTTAGTAGCTAAATCATTATAACCTGGCCATACTTTGTTGTTTGAACAGTAAGGGCAGCCGCATCCACTTGTTCGTGTATTTACATTGCATTGCCATTCATGTCCTTCTGCACACTTCCACCAAACCTTCTTTCCACTACCATACATTACACGCTGAGGGGTTAATTCCCCATTTTTTGTTGGATGCCACTCCTTTGCCAATTCCGGGCTTTTACTTAATAAACTTTTTTCTTCAATTGAAATGACTTTAAACTTGTGGATTTTCTCTAAATCACGCTCAATATCTATATCCAGATAAAAATTAGTTTCATACATTGTATTTATTTTATTTAACAACTGATGAATTACATTATTCATTATAAAAAAAGCAGTATTTCTCTTTGGAGGAATGCAGTAAATTGTATTTTCTTCTTCTTTTGATTCACAGAATTCTTTAATTCGTATTATTTTCACATTATTTGATTTGCAAAAATTATCTTTTTCTATATCATATAATTTTCGTTTATCATTATTATGAAAAAATATACCATCATACTCTATTCCAAGTTGTAAATCTGGCAAATAGATATCTATTTCTTTCGAATTTTTTAACTTATAACCTATTTTCACTGTAGTTATTTTTGATAAATAAAAACCAATAATGTATTCTTGCAAAGACGCTCCAAATTCATTTGTGCATTTCCAGCAACTTCCCCAAGCATCTCTAAAAGAAATTTTAATTTCCCATTCATGCCCCATATCGCATTTCCACCAAACTTTTTTGGCAGATCCAAATGTGATATCTGTTGGTTTTAATGATCCATTTTTTGTCGGATGCCATTGTTTTGCCACTATTGGACAAATTGATGACAAATCGTTAAATCCAACTAATACTTTTTTCCCAGAACAAAAAGGACATTTTGAGCCTCGATGTCTATTATGTAAGGCAGCTTCCCATTTGTGCCCGCACTTACCTAACCACCATACATTTTTTTGTGATCCCACAGTTATCTTTGCCGGGTCAAACCCCTCAGCCTCATTCTT
>JAZNMF010000094.1:0-5928 GCA_045579545.1 Acetatifactor sp.
GAGGACTTTAGCAACCAGCTGAAACTGTATAATCGCCGGGATTACAATAATTTTCCTATGCGTCCTTTGGGGTGGCATTCACCAAGACAGGTCCTCGATGATTATTTATCATCACTGTAACAAATGTTTGACAAACCTACACACGCACCACCGACATCTTAATAAATGATCCGCTGCAGCTGAATTCCCCTTTTTCTACGGTTACGGCTTAGCCTGTATACAGACAGTCTGGCAGCCATACTGAACCCGTATGCGGTCGATGAGCCTGTCAGCCTCGCTTCTTGTCAGGCTTTCCACGGAGATGTCTGATTCCAGTCCGTGTTTCTTAATCAAACGTGATAACCGTTCTTTTTGGGAAGCGGTAATCGGCGTATCCCTTTTCACCTGATAGTTGAGTTTTCCCGGAACAAACAGATCCTGCCCTTCCCGCCAGTATTCTTTCCCCAAAATCTGATACAGTTCGTGGGTCGCCATTGCATCCTGCAGGGCCCGATGAGCCGTATGTGCAATCCCGTAGTGTTCACACAGGTATTCCAACGTTCTGTGCTCCAGAGAGGGAAGAAACCGTCTGGCAATCTTCAGGGTATCTATTCCGCTTTTTTCAAAAGTCAGCTTCCGGTCCACGAAGGCTTTTTTCAGAAAAGAATAGTCAAACAGGATACGATGTCCCAGAAGCGGTAAATCCTCCAGAAAAGCAAGAAGCTCCGGCAATATCCCGTCAAAGGCCGGAGCATCCGCCAACATATTGTCGTCAATCCCTGTCAGGCTGACGATCCGCTCCTCCAGCTTCCTGCCGGGATTGAGAAATGTAGTAAAGGTTTCCTTGCAGACACCGTCTTGCACCTTTACCGCTCCGATCTCTATAATCCGGTCTGTTTTGGGATTCAGCCCGGTGGTTTCTAAATCTATACTCACATATGAGTTTGTCATGACAAAACCTCTCCCATCTGAACTACCTGTATCTTTGCTTCATAGGTAAGAGGATCCCGCCGGTGATAATCAAACAGTACATACATTTCCTCCCGGAGAAGAGTCTCTTTCAGGTCCGTTTGCATTTCCTCCCACACCGGATAATGAAAGGGCTCCAGATGTGTCATCCTGGCAAGCTGCCTGGAATCAAAGCCACAATAATCCGGCAGATATCTTCTGTCTGCCTCTTCTTTTCTATAAAAGGATCTGATGCTCTCCTTGTACGGAGTAAGCTCCGCAGCAAATTCCGGCCTGCTCTTCAGATTCTCCCGCAGGTACATATCAAAGGTCAGAAGTTCTCTGTAAAGGGCTTCTCCAGCCGGATCATGTGCCACGGCAAAGGAAAGCAACGCCTGATAGCGGTATGCTCTGGCCGGGGCATTTTTTGCATAACCCTGTTCCCCGTAGTGCGCTGCCAGGGCCTCAAACATGGCAAATGGCGAGGAGAACCGTTTTTCCAGCACCGGGAGCGTATGGGTAAACTGATTACTGTTATAGTAAAGTTCCACCATTTCTTCAATCCGTTTCAGTTTCAGCACATCCCGGTAAGTAAGCCATCGGGTGTACAATACTTCGTACGGCGGGCAACTCTGACTGCAAATGCCGAATTCCTCCGCCTTTTCCTGCATCTGAGATCCCTTCAGCACCTTCAGGAATCCCAACTGCAGTTGCTGCGGCCTCATAGCATACACGCGATCAAAAGACCGGCCAAAACTTTCATAATCTTCAAATGGCAGACCTGCAATCAGATCCAGATGCTGGTGAATATTTTGTTTTGCCCTGACAGATGCCACATTTTGGGCAAGCTGGTCAAGGTCCGTGACACGATGAATGGCATCGAGGGTGTTCGGATTCGTCGACTGCACCCCGATCTCCAGCTGCACCAATCCGGGGCGCATTTTTCCAAGCAGAGCAATTTCGTCTTCCCGCAAAATATCCGCAGAAATCTCAAAATGAAAATTTGTGACCCCGTTGTCATGCTCCAGCAGATAGGTCCAGACTGCCATGGCGTGTTCATGGACACAATTAAAGGTTCTGTCTACAAACTTCACCTGCGGCACCTTCCGGTCCAGGAAAAACTGTAATTCTTTCCTTACAGTGGCAATATCCCGAAGTCTTACTTTTTTGTCCAGAGATGACAGGCAATAACTGCATCGGTAGGGACAGCCGCGGCTTGACTCATAGTAGAGGATGCGGTTCGTAAACTCCCCGAGATCATCATAGAAAAAGGGAATCTCATTCAAATCTGTCAACGGCCGGGGAGGTGTGTAACCCTCAGGCAGACACAAACCATTGATCTTTTGTAACAGAGTATGCTCGTCTTCTTCCGGCGTATCCGGTTCGCGGTTTACATAATGTGTTAGCAATTCCCGGAACGTAGCTTCCCCTTCTCCGATCATAATTCCCCGGATCCGGGGATACTGCGTCAAAATCCGGTCCGCATCATAGCTCACCTCAGGCCCTCCCAGCCAGATGTCTGCCCCGGGAAGCACTTTGGGCACTTCCTCCAGCAGCTCTCTGATCATCGACCAATTCCAGATATAACAGGAAAAGGCTATGACCTCTGGCTGCCTTCTGTACAGATCCGCCAGAATCTCATCCTTTTGTTGATTGATGGTATATTCCGCAAGTTCCACATAAGGGCGCAGTTTTTCCCCGGCATAAGCCCGCAGGCTGTACACTGCCGGGTTAGAATGAATATATTTGGCATTGATGGCACACAACAAAAATTTCATCTTACTCTCTCCGGTATTATAGATCTAACTGTTCGGCAGCCGCCTCCCATACCTCTTCTCCGATCCGGTGAAGCGGTATGTTTCCGCCGGTCAACTGTATTACGGTGCGGACACTTTGGAAAAAGTAATTCACCCCCGTGAGCAGAGTCTTTTTAATGGCTCTGTTCAGTACCATTCCATATTCGTCCAATCCGCTCTCCGAAAAATCCTCCAAAAAACGGTCCACATCATACCCGATGGTAAAAAGCTGCGGATGCCAGCCGCTCTCATCTCCTGTCAGCACGGCAAACTGCGCATGTCGTCCCACGCCGTCAATGCAAAGTCCCAGAGATCCGGGATTCAGGTAATGCTTCCCATATAACTCAAAAACCTCCTGATGGTGACTGTGTCCTCCCAATAACCAGGGGGTATCCAGTTCTTCCATCACCTGCTCTCTAAGGCCCTCATCCACCTCCACATTACCCCTTACTTTCCCAGGAACACCGTGGCAAACAGTCAAAGGTTCCATCCCCGGAAAACAGAGCTTCTGCTCCGTGGGCAATCCCTCGAAAAAGCGGATATCCTCCTTCGTCATGTGCAGCGAAGTATAATACAGGGCACCATTTGAGGAAGAGGGGTGCCAGCCTTGAGGTGTATGGTCGTTCTCAATCAGATAATCTTCTCTGTTTCCCCTCAGCATATAACAGGAATGCTCACGCATCATGTGACGCAAAAGCGCCATAGTGCGCCGGGGATAAGGGCTGTCCGTGACGTAGTCCCCAAGGCAAACAATACCGTCTGTCGGGTGAACCTTTATATAGTCAAGAAATGCTTCCAGGGCTTTATAATTGCCGTGGATATCACTGATCACTGCAAGCTTCATAAGACTCCTTTCCCGTGCCGCGAAACAGTGCGGCCTGTCTCTATTATATTGCTTTTTCACAGAGAACACAACCGAAAAAACGCTCCCGCTGCAGGCCATAAGTCCTTACAGTGAAAGCGTTTGCTCCCGTTTACTCTATACTTCAAATCCGATCATCAGACCGCCTTTTTCTGCATAAAAACTGCAAAGCGCACCGGTTTTGCTGATAATCACTTCCGCGAGAGGGAATTCGCTCAAAACAATCTCTTTCAGCTTAGAGGCCGTTTTCTCGTTAAAGCAGTGATCGATCAGAAGCTTCCTGCCCTGATAACCCAGTCTCTTCATGTTGCGGAAGATCGCCGCCAAAGCTCTCTTCTCTCCACGGCTCTTGTCGGTAGGGTGCAGCTGCCCTTCCGGGCTCACATCGCCTACCATGCGAAGTCCCACCAAGCTGGCAATTCTGGCAATTGCAGGGCTCACACGGCCGTTATTGGCAAGGTTATGAAGGGATTCCAGAGAAAATACCAGTGATGTATGCTTCTCTTTATACTCTTTAATCTCTTTACATACGGTGTCGAATTCTTTTCCTGCAAGAACCAGCTCTCTCAGCTTTTCCACGTGCAGCTTCATCTCCGGCCCCGCGCTGTAGGAATCCAGCACAAATACTTTCTTGCCGGGATGCTCCTCCTCGTATTGACGTCCTGCGGTCACCGCTGCATTGTAACTGCCCGAAAGGGTACTGATGATGGTGACACAATAGATCACATCATATCCTTCAAATGCGGCAAGCCAATCTCCCACCCCCGGGCAGGCTGTTCCGGAGCGGCCTTTATACACACTCAGTTCCTCTACCATGGCTTCCACATCCAATGAGACATCATCCACGTATTCCTTCTCATTGGTAATGATCTTCAAAGGGACCGACGCAAAATCAACTCCCTCCATGGAATACATATTCGATGCTGAGTCCGTAACAATCTTAACCTTCATTCGCCTTATTTCCTTTCGGTCATATCTCATAAATAAATGTAGTTTTGAATACTACATAACATTTTTAAAGATACTATATAAATCCCTGTTTGTCAAGACCCTATTGATCGTTCTCTTATCTGTACCACTCCCCGGGAATTTCCATTCTTTCAATACACAGATCCCTATCCGCTTTGGCAAATATTTTAAGCAAGGTATCTCTGCATTTTTTCGCATCAACAATGCGGACCTCAGCGTTTCCCAGTGTGCCGAAGGTCTGGACGCCCAGTTCTGTAAAAGGCTTCTCAAAATTCACAAACTGCAGAGACACATCTTCTGACTTGCTGCAATAATAGCATGAGTAACTGTGCCTGCAGGACTGCCCGTTCTGATCCACAATCGTCACTTCGTAGGGCTCCCGCTCAATCCTGTCAGGGATATCCGCCAACTCTTCCACCGCGTGTATATAGGTATTCTTATCATTTTCCACACCGATGAGCAATATCTTGGCTCCCACATCCGCCAGCCTTGCACAGGCTGATCCGGGAGGGGCAGGGGTCACAGCCCTTTCTTCACCTTTTACATATTCTGCAGCATGCTCTCCATGGGCCCAGAGAGAGTGAGTGGGATGCAGGGAACGGACCCCGTCCGGCCTGAAAGCAGCCGCCTTGGGGAGGGCGCCGATACAGGGAACTTCGGTTCTCACGTCGTATACAGGGTGTTCCTGCCACACGGTTCCCCAGGTATGAGTGGGCACCAGAAAAAGCCCGTCCTTCAGATAATTGCAAAATGCATCGATCACACCGTCTGCGCCGTTTTCCACTTCACCTACAGCACGCATGGATGTATGTATCAAAACAGTATCCGACGGTGTGATGCCCATCGCCCTGATCTGCTCTTGTAACTCTTCCCCGGTAAACATCTCCGTCCTCCTATAACGCACACGGGCCGCCACCGATCTCCACTACGTAGAAGTCTGCCTCGTAGCCGATTCTGTCCTTATACGCCTTGCCTACGCTGTCAATAAATGTCTCAATGGCATGATCCTCCACAATACTTACCGTACAGCCGCCAAAGCCTGCACCGGTCATACGGGAACCGATCACACCCTTTACCTTCCACGCCTCTTCCACCAGCGTATCCAGTTCCAATCCGGTCACCTCATAATCATCCCGTAGGGATACATGGGAAGCATTCATCAGTTTACCAAAGCCTGCAATATCGCCTGCCTTCAAGGCCTTCACAGCCTTCAAAGTACGCTGATTTTCGTATACCGCATGCTTGGCACGTCGCATGCGAACCTCACTCTTGATGGCAGCCTTGTACTGCTCAAAAGCCTCTTCGCTCAACTCACCCAGGGACTCTACAGAAACCACCTGCTGCAGCTCTGCCAATGCTTCTTCGCACTCGCTG
>JAZNMF010000095.1:0-38826 GCA_045579545.1 Acetatifactor sp.
CAGGGCATATCCTGACAGCGCCGGTATGATGGTAGAAAGAGAAACAATCACCGAGGTATAGGAATACGGACCCTTGTCCAAGGCTTTCAGGTTGAATATTTGTTGTGTGGCAGTGATAACTCCAAATACAATACCAAGCAAAACCGTAAACCAAGATACGGTAATTCCCTTTGAACTCAACAGCAATACAATCGCACCGGCAAGGGAAACTACCCCGTTGTAGGCAAAGTACATCGTATTCTTATGTATAAATTTGTCTCCGGAGTATTTCCTGATCATGCCGCCAAACAGACAGGCAGCCATGGAAATACCTAGCAGCACATAAGTCATTTACGCGCCTCCTCGACCTTCTTTTTTTCTATTATACCTCATTCTTTTCCTATTTCTATTTACAAATACGGCAAAAATGCGTTATAATCGTCACATATGAAGCCTAAGGGGGACTCATGAAACATAACACCACTGAACTTACCATTCCGTCTTTGAAAGAAACCAAACTGAAAATCACATATACCGAGAGTTGCCGCAAAAATCACTTTTATCAGATCTCACCTCATATCCATCCGGAATGCGAAATTTATGTAAACCTTTCCGGAGATATTTCTTTTTTCTGCAACGGACATATTTATCCTATGTCCCGGGGAGACATACTGATAGCACGGCCCGGTGAAATGCACCACTGCATTTACAGGAGCAACTCCACGCATAGGCATTACTGGATCCTTTTTGATTATGCCGCCAACGGCCTGATGTGGGATTCATTTTTTTCGGGAGAATTCAGAAATGTTTCGAGACCGTCCGCCGCTCACAAAGAGGAGGTGATCCGACTGTGCCGTACCATGAATGAGCAGGAGCTCTCCGACGGCGAAAAAATATACTGTTTTTACAGACTCTTAACCATCATTAAGAAGTCTGACTCCATTGCCTATAACGATCATCAGATTCCCGGAGAGTTCATTCTCGTACTGGACTATATCAACGGGCATCTCCAGGACTCACTTTCTGTTTCAGACATAACAGAACACTGTTATATCAGTGCCAGCACTTTGGAGCGTTACTTTAAGAAATATACTAACCTGCGGCCTCTGGAATATATCCGGAGCAAGAAGCTGGAAAAGGCTGCGGAACTGTTAAGACAGGGGTTGTCCGTTTCGCAGTGCAGTATCTCTCTGGGTTTTTCAGATGTTTCTTACTTTATCGAATTGTTCAGGAAACAGTGGGGAATGACACCCCTGCGATATAAAAAGCATTTCAAGTGATTTTCAAAATACTACAGCTGATGATTTGATTTATAAACCGATATACACCGTAGTATCCTGATAAATTTGATACCCTCCAATG
Source organism: Acetatifactor sp. (assembly GCA_045579545.1). Classification (GTDB taxonomy): domain Bacteria; phylum Bacillota; class Clostridia; order Lachnospirales; family Lachnospiraceae; genus Acetatifactor. Next base: position 1,342 of record JAZNMF010000095.1, read on the forward strand.
GTATCAAACAAAATATAATCATAATCAAGGAAGCTTCCATCCAGTTCCTTTTCCTGAGACAGTACGATGTAGTGGCACAGATGCTCCTTAGCCAGTTCTGCCAGTCGCTCAACATCTACTGTCTCTGCTTCCATGAGCATATACATTTCATCGTAGTAATTCCAGCGGTCCACCAACTGCTCCCTGCCGTAGGGCATGCAGACCACCGGAGAATACTGGCGCACATACTGCAGAAGTTCTGCGGGGAATACCGCCATGACCTCTCTTCCCTCCACCTCGATGGCATCACAGATGTCAGCCACCGTCTGAGGTACGTGATACAGATTCTCAGCCCTATGAAAATGCTGATTTTGGTAAATATAACTTCCGGAAATGACGATCAGCACACTTAAGGCTGCTGCAAAAACGATTCTGACTCTGCCCTTGAGATTGCCGTACAGCTGCACTGCAGCGTAGGCGATCACCACCGTCACCGGCATCAGCCACAGGATGCGGTAATAAATTTCATCTCCTACAAATCCATACACAATCTTCGCAAACAAGGGGTTAAAGAAAAGACACAGAAGAATAACCGGGACATACACAAACAGGATCCGCAGGTGTTTCCTCTTTTCCTTCAAAAGCAGGTAGACCACAGACAAAAGAAACCAGCCGATGATCAGCCCCGTCCCCATATATTCCCGAAACAACGTAACAACTTGACTCCACATGTATTTGCTCCTCACACCGAAAAGGCAAGCCTCACGGTTCTGAATGTTTCCTTACTCAGCAAGCAGATAGATCGCCGCATAGCACACAGCCGGAATACAGCACAAGGCCATGGGGATCAGGATCTTCCATTTTTTATAGCAGACTGCAGCGCATGCACCGGTGACGCCGATCACCATACAAAGAAGTACTGCACCAAGGGTGCTGCACATACATCCGGTGAACACGCAACTCAACAAAAGCAACCAAAGCATTAATCCTGCTTTGCTATTTTCCTGAACTTTCTCCAAAATCAGCAGAAACAGATAAATGGTAACAGGTATCACAATGCTTCCCAGAGCAGCCTTTCCCTGCCTGCTTCTGGCGATCATAAAGTTTTCCACCGTATAAAGGGAATAATCCCCGAAAAGCACAAGAAGCTCTGTAAATATCAAAAACAGCGGCAGCTTTTCGCGATTTTTGTGGCAGATTCTCTCACCAATCAGATAATAAATCCCATAGGTCATAGGGATCAATGCAAGGGGCACCGCCACATGGGCCACCGTCACCGGAAGAATTCCCGATATCCGGGATAAAAATGCGATCCAGATAGGAAACGGAGCCAGTCCGTGCCTGATATCAAGACCTGTGCTTCCTCCCGTATAGGGAAGCTTCTGATACATGGAATTACTCTCTTCGGCCAGCGTAGATACCGCCACATAAAAGGCATCATCACCGTCACCGTAGGTCATACGAACCGCCTGAACCATCTGAAACAACAAAAGCAGGGCAAACACAATCCAAAGCAACGTGTACCACTTTTTGCCGCCCTCCTCAGAACTGCGGACCAGCCTGAAAGCGGATTTTCTTTTGTGCCATCTCCAAAAATATAGTACAACTCCTGTGATCACCAGAAGAAAAACTGCCACAAGATATAAGGTCGTCACGGAAAGCAACGGATTTTCGCCGTTGATGGGACTTGCAAAATCCGTAAAAAGGCGGCCGCCTTTTAAGATCAGCGGGACACTGACAAACTGAAACACAGCCCATAGGATCATCTGTCCGCTCACCCACAGAAACACGGGATTATTCTTATGTCTGTCCACACCTGCTCCGGCAATCGAACCCACAATGATGGGAATCAGCGTAAGCCACAGCAGCAAAACCAACACGCCTGTCATCACTTATCAAAACCTCATCCAAAGAATTCCAATACTTTATCACAAATATGATCCACCTGCTCCAAAGTCAGTCCATAATACATGGGAAGTCTCACCAGTCTTTCGCTCTCTCTGGTGGTATATTTATCCTCCCCGTGGAATCTGCCGAACTTCAGTCCTGCAGGAGCCGTGTGGAGGGGGATGTAGTGGAATACGCACATAATGCCCTGCTCCTTCATGAAGCTGATAAACTCACTTCTCTCCTCAATGTCTGCGGCCTTGATATAAAACATATGAGCATTGTGAACACAACCCTCCGGAACAACAGGAAGCTCGATCTTACCTGCGTCTGCCAGAGGCTTCAATCTCTCGTAATAACGGTTCCAGCAAGCCAGTCTCTGATCGGTGATCTCCTGCGCCATCTCCAGCTGCGCATACAGATAAGCCGCATTCATATCACTGGGCAGGTAGGAAGAACCGAAATTCACCCAAGTATACTTGTCGATCTGTCCTCTGTAGAACTTACTTCTGTTGGTACCCTTCTCGCGGATGATCTCTGCTTCTTCCACGTCTTTCTGTTCACGGATCAGAAGCGCACCGCCTTCACCCATACTGAAATTCTTGGTCTCATGAAAGCTTAAGCAACCGAAATTGCCGAAAGTACCAAGCGCCTGTCCTTTATAAGTGGACATGATACCCTGAGCTGCATCCTCAATCACTGCAAGATTATATTTTTCTGCAATCTCCATGATCTTATCCATCTCACAGGATACGCCGGCATAGTGAACAGGTGCAATAGCCTTTGTCTTTTCTGTAATAGCAGCCTCGATCAAATTCTCATCGATATTCATGGTATCCGGTCTGATATCCACAAACACAGGCACAGCGCCTCTCATCACAAAGGCATCTGCCGTGGACACAAAAGTGTAGGCCGGCATGATCACCTCGTCACCGAGCTTGATATCAGAAAGTAGCGCTGCCATTTCCAGCGCATGAGTGCAGGAGGTAGTCAGCAAACACTTGGGCGTGCCAGTTTTTTCCTCCAGCCATTCATTACATTTCCTGGTGTATGCGCCGTCTCCGCAGATTTTCTGCCTTTCCACACACTCACGGATATAGTCCATTTCCTTCCCTGTATAAGGGGGTACATTAAAATTAATCATTTTCTACTTCCTTTCCGCTGTCCTCAAAAGGCAGCTCCCCATTGATCACCCTGTCAAAGCGGGACAAGAGATTTTGCAGCCGTCCACCGGCAAACAACCTTCCGATCCCTTTAAAAAGTAAGCCTCTCAACATATCCACCACAATACATATGGTAAATACGGCCAGAACACTTACGATACACCTTAAAACAAACAAAAGTGCATTACCCTCTGCCGATGCCCCCATCCACTTCGGCCACAAATGCCTTATCTCCACCTGTTCATGGAGCAGGTACACACCAAAGGTATACGGAGCCACTTTCAAGGCCGCCTTCGCCAAAAATCCATCCTTCAGTTTCCAGTGATAGAAAACATAAAAGAGGCTGATGGCAGCAAACAGGTTCAATATATGATTATAGTGGTAGGTTGCCAGCAAAAAGTCCTCAAATCTTCCGGTCACAAGATACAGCGCCCGGACCACCAGCGTGATTCCCAGGATTCCGGCGCATCCTGCAAAGTAACCGCAGACTCCTTTTGACGCTCTGTCAAACCAGCGGATACCGTACAGACGCATATAGGCAGCACATAAGAATACACATATAAACCAGATCACATCGTATCCCAGTTCATCAATGGTCAATCTCACCGGCAAAATCGATTTATTCACGGAGACAAACAAAAGTAGCAGCACAATCGTTGCCATTAACTGCGACTTTTTCATATGACGGACTGCACAGCGCAAAACCGGAGTAAACAGGTACAGCATCACATAAGCCGTGGCAAACCAGTATTGATTCATTTCCACCGGCAAAGCGTACATGAAGACCCTGTAAAGATCCAGTCCGCTCACCGGAAGAACACCGGCCGCGATCAGCACCACCGGTACCAGCAAACTGTAAAACAGTACCTGACACAACAGCTGTATCAGTCTGGAACTCTTAAAGCTTGTCTCGGTCAAAAAGTAACCACTGATCAGCATATATACATTTACGGATACTACGGATAAGGTCTCCAGGATCCATGCCGCATAGCCATTGGCAGTAAGCGGACCTGTCATGACCGGCAGCACCTGTCCCTTGGTCAGATAGTGAAGCATGATCACCATCATCATGGCAAGAATCCGAAGGACCTCCATATTCGCCATTCTTTTTTTCTTCATCCGGTCTTACCCTCTTCCGATTGCATTTCCCATCACATTATCCGTCACCTTGCTGATAATATATCTGGGTCTTCCTTTCACTTCCTCATAAATCCTGGCAATGTAATGCCCGATGATACCAAGACTCAGCATAATAAATCCGCCGATGATCAGCACCAATAAAATCACCGTGGTAAAGCCTTCCACAGCCGAACCCAGCAGATACTTGATCACTGTCTGGATCGCCAGAACTACACTGAACAGGATGGAGATCAGTCCCATGACCGTCACCAGCTGCAGTGGCAAGGTGCTAAAGGAAGTTGCGTTGCTGATGGCATACTTCATCAGACTAATCACAGACCACTTGCTTTCGCCGTACAGACGCTCCTGCACCTCATATTCCACCGTTGTGGTACGGAAGCCCGCCCAGAACGTCAGAGCCCGGAAGAAGGTATTCTTCTCGGGAAGTTCCAAAAGCACGTCCACCACCTTGCGGTCCAAAAGTTTATAGTCAGAGGAGGCATTCATGTCCATCTTGATCAGCTTACTCATAATCTTATAGAAAAGACCCGCAGACATCTTGTGAGCAAGGCTTTCTTTGCCTCTGCTGGTCTTGATGCCTTCCACAACCTCATAGCCTTCCTGCCAAAGTTTCCACATCTTGGGGATCACCTGAGGCGGATGCTGCAGATCGCAGTCCATCACGATCACCGCATCTCCCAGCGCCAGAGACATCCCTGCAAATATGCTGGCTTCCTTCCCGAAATTCCTGGAAAACTCAGCTCCCTTTACATGGGGATTCTCTGCGGCCACTTTCAGGATCTCCGCATAGGTCTTGTCCTTGGAACCGTCACTGACAAAGATCAACTCATAATCGATCTGTTCGGACTCCAGTAATTCACTTAATACCTTTGCTGTGTTGGCTATATTCTGCTCTTCATTGTAAGAGGGCAGCACGATCGATAACATTGCCATACTTATCTTCCTTCCTCATCCAGCGTTTTATCTACATTCTCTGTTTTTACATAAATGACACCGTCTACCAGCTTCACACTGTTCTCTCCGGGGAAGGTGTCCATCTCTCTGTATTCCTCAGAGTAATAAATCTCTCCCATCACATCCGTTGGTAGGATATTTAATGTCGCACCTAGGTAGTTCCGGATAAAAAGCTCATAATTATTGCCTGTATATAACAACACATCTCCGTTCATTCCAATGAGATTGCTTGTCACGTTTTGTGTAATATCCGTGACAGGATAGGACTCATCTCCCACTACTCCGATCATTGCTATGGGAATTCCCTGATAATAGCCTTCTGTCTGCTCAATCCGGTCAAGCAGTCTCACACAGTAAGCATAAGTCTTCTCATATTTTTTCTGCAGATTGGAATACCCAATATTGTCTGTCACCGCAAAGTTCCAGACCAGAACCCCTGCAGCAAGCAAAATACCCCATTCTTTAAAGCTGTCCTTTTTCTCTCCCCACCAGGTACCCATAACAAAAGCAACCATCAAAACGGGATACAGAACCCACTGATATCTCATCAAAACATGATAAGTGACATCGGGTGAAACCAGAAGGATAATATTGGTACATACCGGTAATCCGATTGCCAAAAGTGCCAGTATCACATAGAGCCAGAGACTCTTCCACCATTTATTCACAAGAATCAGCCGGAGCAGCGCAACAACGGTCAAAAGTGTCAGCACGCCCACGGCAGCCAGGGAAAAGAAGTTGTTGGAAAGCACATTCCCCTTCAGGGTGAAAGCGAAGAAATCAGAGTACATGTTTGCCAGAATACCGGGCAATCCAGCTCTTTCCACATCGCCCATACCGCTGATCCCCTGGTAAGCTGCCAGTTCTTTTCCCTGAAGCTTCAAGAGAATCTGCAATATCACATAATAGCCTGCCATTCCTGCAACACCCATGTACAGATAACGCAGGCTTGCGGCTATCTTGGCCTTCAGCTGTCCCTGATCCATGGCAATCATCAGCACGCCGTAAACGCACAAGAGCACCGCAAAAGGCAGATAGGCCTGATAGGTTCCCATGCTGATTGCCAGGCAGACAGCTCCTGCCACCCAGCCAAACTTATATTTCTTGGTCAATAGCACAGACAATACAGCCAGCAAGAGTGCCAGCATATATCCGTCCATGGTAAATACATAGGAGAAGGTTGCCGCCAGTGCCGGGAAAGATACCAGCAGACCGCTGATCAGGATGACAGACGAAGTTTTGCGAACCTCCAGAAACTCCACCAGTGCCACACTTGTCAGTGCCAAATAAAAAACAGACAATACTCCGATCAGCCAGGGCAGTGTAAAGTAGGAAGAAATCCCACAGGCCACGGTCAAAAACCATCTGCCGGAGGTAATCATATTCTGATCAAAATGCAGACTGTCCAACCCGTCATGGTTGGGAATATCCCTTAGCATCATGGGCATATGAATCAATAAACCTATGACCACAGCGGACAAAAAGGCGATTTTATATTCTTTTTTAATCTTACCCTTCAGATAAGCCATCAATTCCGCAGGACTCTTCATATCCTCATTCCCTTTCTCTATTATCATAATACAATATTTCTTCTCTTATTTCAAAAAAATGTTTCGGTCAATTCTTCAGCCAACCGCCGGGCACCCAGTCCATCCACCGTTTTCCGCTGTCTCAAACTGAATGCTTGACGTTCTTCTTTCCTGTTAACCAATTGCCTGATTCTGTCTGTGACCTCTGAAAGCAGCGTCTGTCCTTTGTCCAGATAGTGCCCTCCATAACAGACAAGACCTCTTTTTAAAAATCCTTCTACCATGGGCACCTGATTATCGGCAAACGAAAAACACAAAACAGGGACTCCCACTGCACACAATTCATAAAGCGTGGATCCGGCAGCCGAAACGGCCAAATCGCATTGCTTCATCAATGCCGCCATGTCAGACACATTTTTATGGATATGTACATTGAAATACTTTTCTTCCAATTCCTCCAGCATCGGCAGATGTTCATTAAACACGCCGCTGACCACATGATAATGCAATTTGTCAATCTGCGGCTCGGACAGGGACTTAAGCAGAATCTGCCCGGCCAGATTATATCTGTCGGCACCACCTGTGGTGATCAGCACATGCTCTGCCTCCGGCTGCACTTCATATGATACCTCGCAGAATTCCTTCCGCAGAGGCACATAATCCAGTCCCAGCAGGTATTTCTTACTGCGATCCTTTATTCTTTGATAATCCGCAATATCCGCATAGATATTATAATTGATCAGAGCGTCCGCAGAACAGGGAAATGATGCCCGGTCATCCAAATATACCACTTTGGTTTCCGCTGACAGCTTTTCAAAATATTCTTCTGTTGCAAAATAACTGTCTGCCAGCAAAAACTTAGGTTTATACTCCCGCACCAAGGGAATCAGCGCCTGAAGTTCCCTGTCCATCTGCCGGTAATCGGTCCCCAGCACAAGATAAGCCTGCCCCCTGCTCTCCAACAGTTCTTTTGCGGAATCATCTGCCAGCACAAAACAGACTTCCTCCGATAATGCCCGAAGCTGCGTCGCTATGGACAAACATCTCATCATATGTCCCAGCCCGATATGCCTGTTTGCGTCCACTCTGATAAAGATCATGCCTGCTCCTGTTCCTACCCCATCTGTTTGGTACAAAGGATATGTCCATCCTGTACAGACTCTGTATATCCATTTTCTCCCAGCATCTTCCGGGAAGACCCATTTTCCGGCTTAATCTCCGCACACAAAGTCTTTATGTGCGGCATTCTGCTGCGGATCCATTCTTCCCCGATCCTTGCCATCTCAATGCCATAACCGCGATTCCGGTAACCCTTTGCGATACTGTAGCTGAGTGTCGCTGTCTCACCCACGGTATCGATCCTAAACTGCCCCACGGGAGTGTCCATGTGATAACAAATCAACAGTTCTCTGTCCTTCCGCTCCAGACAGTCGCAGTACCACTTTTCATGGGTCTCCCAGAGAATCGCATTCGTCTGAAAGGACTGACTCCGGGTTTCGGGATCATTGGCCCACTCATAAACCAACCGGCAGTCCTCACCGGTGGCCGGTCGAAGCTTAAGATAATCCTTTACATATTTCGCTTTCATGGGGGTGCCGTACTCAAGATCCGTCAAGGCAACCTTGCCCAATATGTTTTCAAACTCTCTCGGGTGCAGACCATAACCGGGGCGGATCACTCTCACATTTTCTTCCGTAAACACTTCTCCGGCTTTTATATCTTTTGTGACAAAAATGGATTTGCGGAAAATATGATTGGATTTCTCCTGCTCTGTCACACCGTACTTTACGATTCCCTTGGCTTTTTCGGCCGTCCGGATATCTCTCACCATCTGCGCAAACTCCTCCGGCTCCATGGAAAAGGAAGCGTCCGGGTTCTCAATCTCACGGCTCAGGCAAAAATGCTTCTCGATCACAGAAGCTCCCATGGACACCGCCACCACTGCTGCCAGGCTGCCCATAGAGTGATCGGATAAACCCACCGGCACATGGAACTTTTCCCTCATATCCAGCATAGTTGCCAGATTCATGGTATCTGAAATGGCGGGGTACGCACTTGCGCATCTCAAAAAGGCAAACTGTTCATTGCCCGCCGCAAGGATAGTTTCCGCCGCCTCTTTGATCTCGTCAAAGCTCGACATGCCGGTAGATACGATCATGGGCTTTCCTTTTTCCGCCACATATCGGATCAGGGGCAGATCTACCAGTTCAAAGGAGGCTATCTTATAAAAATCAACACCGATCTCTTCCAGAAAATCTACAGAAGTCTTGTCAAAGGGAGTGGAAAAGAAATCAATTCCCACTCTGTCGGCCTCTTCCTTTAATTCCTTCTGCCATTCCCAGGGCGTATAGGCTTTGCCGTAAAGCCGGTACAGGTTTTCACCATTCCAGGTGCCCTGTTCAATCTGAAAATACGGATTGTCGCAATCGATCGTGATCGTATCCGGAGTGTAGGTCTGGATCTTGACACAATCTGCGCCACAGCGCTTTGCCTCCCGTATGATCTCTTTTGCTCTCTCAATACTTCCCGAATGATTGGCGGACATCTCCGCGATGATATATGCGGGACAGCCTTCTCCGATCAGTCTGTCTTTTATCCGGATTTGTTTCATTTATACCTCTTTTCCCAGTTTCACGGATCTGCCGGCAAAACTGCGTTACGATATCATTTCTAAAATCAATCGCACCGTATCATTCATTCTCATGGATCAGGCGATACTTTAACTCCGCCAGCTTCCAATCGGTCTCATTGTCAATATCCTGTACTTCCAGCTCATCCAGGATGACAGGATATGTTTTTTTCATAACCATCAGCTTCTGTTCCGAAAAAGCCTTTACATTCAAAAAATAAAATTGTCCGCAGTCATGATAAAAGGGCTCCAGATCCTGGCTTCTCACAAGGGCATTTTCCGGCCATCTGAATGCCAGCCCTTCTTCCCGCATTACCATTCCCCTCTGGGGAGGAAAGGAAAAGGCGACCACAGGAATCACACTGTCGGCCTGCTTCTCCTGTAACACCCGCATTCCTTCCTGTAACCTTTCTCCGGTAATAAAGGGTGCGGTGGGATAAATACAGCAGGCATACTCGAAGGTCTGTCCCTGACGGGCATATTCCTGAAGCACTTCCATGACCACGTCGCGGGTCGTGGAAAAATCATCTGCGTTTTCGGCACTTCTCATAAACGGCACCTTTGCGCCGCAGTTCTTTGCAATTTCTGCGATCTTCGGATCATCCGTGGACACCATGACTTCGTCAAAACAGCCCGCCGCCAGCGCCGCTTCTATGGAATAAGCAATAATAGGCTTTCCGCAGAAATCTTTAATATTCTTATGGGGTATTCTCTTACTTCCGCCTCTTGCGGTAATGATCGCTACACTGCTCATACTTCTCCCCGTTCCACTACTGCCTGGCCATTCTCCACACGATATACCAGATCACATTTTTCAATAGTCTGCAATCTGTGGGCGATGATCACCAATGTCTTTTTGCCGTGGAGTCTGTTGATGGACTCCATGATAGCAGCCTCTGTATCATTGTCCAGAGCCGATGTTGCTTCATCCAGGATCAACACCTCCGGATTGTTATACAAGGCTCTGGCGATTCCGATCCTCTGTCTCTGACCGCCGGACAGACGGATTCCTCTCTCACCGATTCCGGTATCCAGTCCGTTGGGAAGCGTCCTGATAAACTCGTCCAACTGTGCTTCTTTCAGCACTTCCCACAGTCGGTTTTCATCTATTTTATCTGCAGGCACACCAAATGCCACATTGTTTCGGATGGTATCGTCCAGCATAAAAATCATCTGCGGAATATACCCCACATTCTTCAGCCATCCCCTGTAGTCAGACTTCACGTCCTGTCCGTCTGCCAGTATCGCACCGCTCTGTACCTCCAACAGGCCCAGAAGAATATCAACCACCGTACTTTTTCCTGCTCCGGAGGTACCTACGATACCCACACTCTTTCCAACAGGAATTGTGAGGTTTGCTCCATCAAAAATCTTCTTGTCCGTATTGGGATAAGCATAAACAATATCTTTAAGCTCAATCTTTTCCTCTACAGGCATCTTCCGGTCGTTATCGGTGGCATAAGACATGTCCACCTTGTCCCCGTTGATCTCATTCTGGAGATTATCGCTTACCCCCATAAAAAACGGCTCAAAATAAGAGATATTATTGATCTGGTTGTTCACACGGTTTACGCAAGGGAGCAGTACCACCGCTGCTGCCGCAAATGCCGTCAGAGTAGTGATCATCGTCTCGCTCTCCGCCCCTATGATCACCATATACAGCATATAACCGATCATTACCGTAACACAAACCGGCTCAATCAACAATTTGGGCACCTGATTATACAGACTGTATTTCTGTACCGCATCCACATAACCCTTACCGCATTTTGTGTACTCATTGACAAAATGCTTTTCTTTGCACATGATCTTGACTTCTTTGATTCCCTGAACCGTCTGGGAAATATGTTTGAACAGACCACTGTAATAATTCTGGTTATCTTCACCCGCTTTGTGCAAAATAGGTTTCAGCACATTTTTGATCAATACCAGCAGGATCAACAGGATCACTGCCAAAAGCGTGGTCATCACGGGATCCTCCTGGAAGCAAAATACAACCAGGAAAACAAACACGATACCGTCTGACAAAAGCTGCAAAAGCGCCAGAATCAGCGCATACATATTATTCACGTCAGAGGTAATACTTCTCTGTACAACAGCGGTATCCGCATTCAGGAAAAATTCGTAGCCCCTGCGCAAATAATTCTTCATCATACGCTCAGAGGTGCGGAACTGATTGGTATAAACAAACGCCAGCGTCAGCTTCTGCTGGAAATATAAAAACAGATTCTTCACAATAAAAACGCCGATGAGTCCAAGCATTACAATAACTGTAAAGCGGGTCTCATTGCCACCGCCGATCAGCAGAAACATATCATGCAGCAATCCCGGTCTGTGCATTGCCTGCTTATCCATAACGATGCTCACTACCGGCATGATCATGCTGACGCCCGCTGTCTGCAGCGCTGCACCGATGATCATCAAAAATACCAGTCCCAGCATGGTTCTTTTCTGTTTCTTATCCAACAATACATTTAATTTCTTTAGAATCTGTCGCATAAATGCTCCTTTAATAACGTCTTACGTATTATATGCTTTGCTCATTTCCAAAGTAGCCTCTGAAATCAGCCACTGCCAGGCTCTCAATATCTTCCGGCAATTGTTTTGCAATCTCTTCCAATTTCGCTTCATTCATATTAATCTGATCATACTGCGTATATTTTTCCATCAGCCTTAAGGGATTTACCCCATACTTTCCTGCCACACGGTGAATCGCACTCAAATAACTGGTATGGAACCCCGTATAACCGCACATGACGTCGATAGGATTCAGTCTTCTCATCATGGGGTAAACGTACTTTTTGCTTACTTCCAACAATCTGTGAATATCCACGCCCATATCGTATCCCCGTTTTTGAGCACAAATGGTAAATAATTCCGTGGACACATTTCCGGAACTTCGTCCCATTCCCTGCAGGGAGGAATCGATAAATTCAAAACCAAGCTCCATGGCCTTTAAACTGTTCCACAAGGCCAGACCCAGATTGTCGTGCCCATGGAATCCCAGGCTGATGTCCGATACCTTACGGATCTCTTCAAACAAAGTCTCCACCTGCTCAGGCATCATGCTTCCCGCGGAATCCACCACATATACCGTATCCGCGCCGTAGGATATGGACCGCTTGACCTGTTCCACAAAATACTCGGGCGTAACAGCATAGGATTTCATATAATTGGTCATTACATGAATCCCTCTGTCCTTGGCTCTTTTCACATATTCTTTTGAGTTTTCCACTTCCGTCACATTGGTGCCGATCCGCAGAAATCCCACGCCATAGTCAGCCGCCTTGTCAATGTCCTCCAGGGATGCAATCCCCGGAATACAAAACATTCCGTACTTCGCTTTCTTCAGGCTTTTCTGTGCCGCCTCCAGATATTCGTCATCTGAGTGCAGGGCGATCCCGTTCTTGGGTGAGCTTGCGCCCAGGCCCATTCCATGTCCTATTTCGATATATTGATAGCCCAAATCCTCCAAAGAAGAGGTAATGACCTTCTGCTCGGAACAGGAAAACTGAAAATTATTCGCGTAACTTCCATCCCGCAAAGTCACATCCATTATTTTCATATTACGCAATGGTATCTCCTCCAATTGTCAAAAACCGCGGTTCCTTTTTCAACGTTTCCGTTATAAATACAAAATATTCTTCTGCCTTCATGGAACGCATGATTCCCTTGCCGAGAACAGCTTCTTTGCACAAGCCACACTCCTGATATTTTTCATGGAGCCTGGGGAAAAAGGGACCGTCCTGCGGCTTATCAAGATCATACACATAATGCACAAAGTAGTCTCTTTTTTCGTTGCCCTGATAATCAATCAGGATGCCGTTAAAAGCTTTTTTGTAACGGTAATCCACCTGATTACAGCATTCCACATAATGGACAAAGGTGGAGCCACAGTCCATATTCATGCATACGATCTTGCCCTTTTCTTTCAAAAAGCGCTCCCAAAAAGAATTCTTTCCAAAAGACTCGTGGGAAGGATCTGAGGTATAATAGTCTGCCAGCCTGCCCCACGCTGCAATGCTGAAATTGGGATCCAGGGATCGGATCACACCATCCTGCTTTCTCACATATTCGGAAAACATTCCGCAGGTAGTAGGTGTTGTCACCGGATCATACACTTCCTGATGGCAGAAAGAATAGGAGAACGTGGGGACCACAACGGTTCCCGACTGTCCTACCGCTTCCTGCAAAGCTTTCCAAAAGCCGCCACAGAGGTCTTCTGCCGACTTGGCATCTTCCAGTCTGCCGAAAAAACCGATGTTGGTATGCAAAAAAACTGTATCGCCCTCTGTAACATCAATCCTTCGCAGTGCTTCGATGATATCTCTGTAAGTATAATTGCTCTTTGCCATTTACTCCACCATTTCTTCCAGAATTGCAACCAATCCGTTGATCGTCGCAAAGCTGCGGTCCGTAAACTGATCGTTGTCAAACTCCACACCAAACTCGTCTTCAATATCGTCGATCAGGGAAATGAAGACAAAGGAATCAATATAACCTGCGTTGAAATAGTTTTCGTCCGGATTGGCCTCCAGAACCTCTCTTCCCACAGAACCGTTCTCTTCAAACCATGCTAAAACCCATTCTCTTATATTGCTGTTCATAACAAACCTCCATTTGTTTTGTATTCTGACGATTATTCTTCTCTCAAAACAACCCTTGCGGGACAGCCGTCTGCCCCTTTTATCTTTAACGGCAGCGCAATGATCTCATGCTTTCTGGAAAAATCAATGGTCGCTGTGTTGCACAGATATTCCACGATGATCACCTCATTGGAAAGCAGCAACTTATGCATGGGAGAATCATCCTTTTTGCCAATGGAAGAGGTGGTATCCGGTGAAGGTGTATCCATGGCCATAAACCTCATACCTCCATCCAACAGAAACTCGATGGCTTCCTTCTCAAAATAAGGTGTGTCCACATAATAATCGGCTGTTTTCCACCACTGATCCCAGCCAAACACAAACAGCATTCTCCTGGTCACGGAAAGCGCCTGCACATCTGCAAGGGTTACCACGTCCTTCGCTTTTTTGTGCCGCATATCGACACAGGTCACTTCGCCCATGCAAAGCTCCAGATCCAACTCATCTATATTTTTCATTCCTTCAAAGAAATGACTGGGGGCATCCATATGCGTGGCCGAATGACTTCCCAACACAAATCGGGAGGTGTTTCTGCCTACCCCATCGATGGTTCCCAATCTGTCCACCGAAACAGCTGTGTGCCACGGCACACCGCAGGTCTGACATGCACTGTCCAGCGTCAATGATAAATCTATGATCTTCATAACTTGTCCTTTCTTATGGGATTACTATCCGTTTTTTATCCCGACCCCTTATCGGATGCCGATCAATTCCACCAGATCACCTGCTTTGCTTTTCGCAAAGCATATTTTGAGATTTCTTCCGTTCACAGAAAGCTCCTGAATGTCCGTCACATAAATTCCCGCAGACTCCAGTTGCTTTTTCTGCTTTTTCCCATTATCCACCACGAAAGCCAGAATTCCAAAGCCCTTCTGATCCAGATAAAAGGATGCTGCCGCACCGGGATCCTGCACGATCCGGATGTTGGTTTCTGTCCGGTCCAGCAGAGGCTTCAGGCTCATACGGTCTTCCTTTTCGCCAAAGCCCAGCGCTTCGTAAAATCCCCTGGTTTCCTGCACATCCGACGTTCTCACGCAGATTGCATCCTCCTCCAAAGTAAGTCTCTCTCTTCCGGAACAGCTTACGGGGTAGGAGGTGATCTCAACGGGACAACAGCCCTCCTTCGAAAGCATATAGAGGCAATGCTCCTTTGCCTGATTCTGCATAAACTCTGACTTGATCAGCAGATTCTCAATATTCTCTTCCCGAAAAATCTCTTCATATCCCGCAAAGGAAGCTTTGACAGTTTCTTCTTCCCCATATGCGCAGGAATAGGAAATATGGTCCAACTTAACAATCATGCTGATACTCTCTCTTTAATCTTTCTTTGTCCACTTTACCGTTCAGATTCTTGGGGATCTCTTTCACGCAGATAAACTTGTCAACTTTATATGCTTTTCCCAATTTGCCCGTCAAAAGACCGTTCAATACCACACCCGGATTGTCTATGGGTTCTGCCGGAACATACCAGCATAGAATGACTTCTTCGTTCTTTTCCACAACGGAAGAAACGGCGCTTTCCCTCACAAGACCGCTCTCCAGAAGCTTTTCTTCCATCTGCTTGGGGCTGATATTCATGCCTCCCCTTACAATCAGATCTTTTTTACGTCCGGTAATATATAAGTGTCCATCCTCTATTTTCCCCAGATCACCTGACAGATAAAAGGGTCCGTCAAAATAATCCTCCGTCTTTTCGTTACTGTATCCCAAAAACATCCAGGGCACGTCGAGGCGTATCTCCTCACTCTCGGAAAACTCTAAATGTACCTCCTTCAAGAGAGTGCCCACCGACTCTTTCTCTCCGTCTTTATCGTTTACTTTGGTGGAGATAAATAAGGTTTCCGACAGTCCGTAGCTCTGCAGCAGCTGCACTCCGTAGCGCTCCTCAAAGGCCTGCTTTAACTGCGGAAAGAGTGGCGCAGTGCCGATACAGAAGGTGGTTTTTACAGACTTTAGGTAATCAGCACCTTTTCCCTTCCGGTCTACCGTCATCAGAATATTTAACATCGTGGGGGAAAGCCAGAAGGTATTAACTCTCAGGGCTTCCACATTTTTCCAGAAAGATATGGCTGTCATCACGCTGAATCTGGGAAAGATCACAATCTTGCTTCCCTGTATGAAAGGCATGATGATGGTATTGAGGATGCCTGCCATGTAGGTCATGGGCATGGTATGGCATACCACACTGTCCGGGCCGAATCCAACCGTATCTCCAAAAGAAACGGCCGACTGCATCAGATTGGACAGGGAATGCTGTACACCCTTGGCCTGTCCGGTACTTCCCGAAGTATAAGTAACCATAAATATTTTCCGAAAATCGATTTTCTCAAGATAAGGGATCAGCAAAGATTCTTCCATTTCTTCTTCGCTGAAATCCGGCAATTCCTCCTCACTTCGGATCACAAGGATTCCGGGATGATTCTTCAGAATCGTATGTATTTCTTCTTCCGATTTCTGGGGATCAATGGGAATGATCTTGATATTTCCCAGCATACAGGCAAAGTAGAGCACCAACAGTTCCACTCCGTTTTCCAGAACTGCTGCCACTTCACTTGCGCCTTTCTCCTTCAGAAAAAGACAATAATGATATGCATTTTTCCAAATCCGGCCGTAGCTGTACCACTGCTTCTTCTCCAGACTATAGACAAAATCCTCTGCTCCCACATAAGACTTCATCTTTTCTGCAAATACATTTGTATTCATGTCATTTCATTCCCTTTAAAATTGTTCGTTCTGGCGATGGACGGAGGGTTCCTCGTACCGGTCCATAAAGTCCGGTCCCAGCCGCACTGCTTCCTTAGAGAAATAAATCCCCTTGATATCCGTCAGCACAGATATGGTTTTGTCAAAAAATACTTTTCCAAGGCAGTTGAGTACTTCCATGGGCATCTTCTTCTCAAAGACAAAGAGCTCCGGAAAGATGGGTTCGTACTCCAGTTCATCCCTGGGGTGAGGCTTGATGCAGATATTGGCCTCCTCTTTATATTGATCAACCAGATCGCGGAAGATCCTCTCTCTGGTGTTCAGATCACACAGCGGCTCCGTCAGGATCAGATAATTCTTCTTGCCCTCCAAAGCGTCCATCTGGCCAAACAGTTTCTCTTTGCCGGCCACAAAGATTTCCACGATGGTTTTCTTTTCCTTTTCGTCCAGATTCTGAAACAGCTTCTCCCTGGGCACTTCCTTGTGCTTTTTCAGCGGATAACGGATGCCTTCGATCTGATTGACCTCCACATCATCACAGTACTTACTGTAGCCGTTCTGGATAAAAATCAGATTCAGGGAGGCAAGAAATGCCTTGATCCCAAAATTGCCTCTGTTGTCATACCGGGCTGCATCCACATGTACCAGACTGTTCAGTCCGTCTTCCACAGAGTGATAATGAATGTGTTTGTAATTCAGATAATATCCGATAGGATCCGAATCGCAAAATACATAAATATCCTTGTATTCCCTGAAGTCAACGGGCACAAAGGGCTCCTGCAACTTTGCGAACTTTTTGGTAAAAATAATTCTGTTGATCAGATTCACCACAAAGTTGTGGTAATCTTTTTTGTATTTCTGCAGTTCATCGAAATACCAGTAGGGCTTTTCCTCATAAAAGATCACTTCTTTAAAAACATCTGTCTGCTCCAGACGTTCCTTCAGCCCTGTGAAATCCGCAGACATTGTGCTCAGCACCAGTGTGGCTTTTTTCTGCTCTTCCTTCGGCAAAGCAAATTCTTTTAAGATCGCTACATATACATGATAATGGGTATGGCATACATAAATATTGCCCTTAGTCTTCTTTACTTTCATCCAAACACTCCAACAAACCGGCCTCCGTTAATTTGGAGATCACCGGAATCAGATAATTCACCGGAATTCCGATCACATTACTGATATCGATCAGGTCCCTCCTGCCATCGGCATAGGCGATAAAGTCAACCATGGCCTTTACATTACTGTAAGAACCCTTCTGACTGACATCGGGATACAATCCCCGCTTTCCAAGCTGCGGCTCACACAGACATTTGATCCGGTAGTAAGCATTGTATTCCAAAGCCTTAAACATGGACATATAAACATCATAAGCGCCCTGTAAGCCTTCCGGCGAAATCACACTCATATCATCCAGAGAGGTATGGTATTCCGGATACTCTCCGTATTTGCTGCGGCAAACCACGCAGACCGGCAGATCCACGCCCGGCGCGTTGTACTGTCTCTCGTCAGAGCCTCTGTGCAGGAAGGTATACCTGACATACTCCGGATAATGAAAGTGCAATACATTCTGTGCCACTCTGTCAGCCAGCGTGTTTCCTGCTCTGCTGGGAACATAAGAATACGTTCTGTCGTCTCCCACGCAGGAAAGCACAAAACCGGCTATGGTATTTCGCTTCATCTCTTCGATATGCTTTGACAGGTAGGTAATGGAACCGATGGTCTCCGGGATCCACACAAACCGATACGTATATTTTCTGTCAGGCTGCTGTAACAGTGCCTTCGCCAGTGCAACCGAAAGCACCGGACCGGACAACTCATTGTTGGCCATGCTGGGATGGCAGACATAGGTGGACACCAGAATTTCTTTCTCTTCCTGTCCCGGAAGGATCAGCTCACCGTAGGTCAGACTGCCCTCAAACAATTCACTGTCAATATACATATGATAGTTCCCGGGCTTAAGGCTGTCGCGCTGTTCCTCAGACATGCAGAAGCCAAACCGCTCCTTGTAATAAGAGGTGACGTAGGGAACCGCATCCGGCTGTCCGGGCTGCACATAAATATATTTCTTTAATTCCTCCAGGTCGACAACTCTGTCAACAGGGGTCGAATAACCCACCACATGAAGATTCAGCTGATCGTAATCTATGATTTTCTTTCCTGTTTCGTCTTCAATATAGGCTTCCCGGATCTTCCATTCCCTGGGAACGGTCCAGTCAAACACCTGCGTGCCACTGGGCACTTCATGTATCTGAATCTGAGGAATCTCTTCTTTCAATATCCTCAAAGTTTCCCGGACACCGGGACCGGTCAGGCTCCTGCCAATGGGAAAAAGTCTGTCCGCAAGATCATACATCCATTTTCCTTCGTTCATTACATTCACCCTCCTTACCTGTCTTATTTCAAAATAAGCTTATCCTTATATTATACTATTTCTGCTGCAAAAAGGCAATTATTACTGTCAGGCGTATGTGCCTCCGTCCATGATCCCCACAAAATACACAATGCCACAGATCAGGTGCATGGCAAAGAGCGCCCACTGCAGGGCCAGCACTCCTGCCTTTTGCTTTTTCTGCAGGGTATTCCGCCAAAGAAGCATGAGACTCATAAGATATATAAAAAACATTCCGTACATATATCCCCAGGCAAAATTCATGTGCCAGGCACGCCATCCCCTTTCATATAAGCCGGCAAAAAGGAAGAAATTGGCGACCATCATAATCCAGGTAAAGCTGTAACTTGCGTTGCGTTTCAGCTCCTTTACGTTACACAGAAGCACCAGAAAAGGAAAAGCAAGTCCCAGAAGAACCGCAAGGGGTACATTGTCAGTAGCGCTGTGCCACGCCTCCAGCCACCAAAAGACCACTCCAAGCTCTGAGCCAAGGGCATCCTTTCCGCTGAAAACATCCTTGTACTGGTACAAAAGATCGAGGAGTGTGGGTACTGCCGCCGCGGCGATCCACAGAAACCGCTTCCACTCTCTCACACCGCTTTTCAGCCAGCAAAACAATATCATAATCACTGCCGCCACGCCAAATCCCAGCGTAAAACTGGGTTTCGTCATAGTAGTGAGCAGAAGACTTACCGAGAAGATCACATAAGTGACCTTATACTTTTTCGGATCCTCTTTCCCAAACAAAGAATCCAAAAGCTCCAGAAAGGCAAAGAAGGCGATCACCGAAAACCCCCTGGCAGCCAGGTAAGTGGCATTGTGATAGGGATTGGGGGTGAAAACTCCCAGATAACGATAAACCTCTCCCTGCTCCGAAAAAGGCCAGAACAGCATGGACATAAACAGTCCCCCAAAGATAAGCAGGGTAAAGAGGATCCTGCGATTTTCCATTCCCCATTTTTTGAGGAAATGCTGACTGCAGAGCTTCAGGGCCAGGGGTGTCAGGCTGTTTAACAGCGTCACCGCAAGGGCAACGGCCTTTGCCGGATCAAGCAAAAACGCCAGTGCTTTTGCCACCCAAAACATAATAGGATAAGCATAGGGATTGCCGGTATCCACTCCCTGCACATAAAGAATGTAGGATTTCATATCTGATTCATAGCCGCCGGCATAATTGACTGTCTGGCGGTGAAACAGTAAAAGCATGGTCACCGTATACAGCCCCCACAGTATAAGAAACAGAATGGTATCTTTCCTGTTACTTTTTATATCGCTCGTAAACTGTTTTAACTTACTCATTGCTGCTCCTCTTGTATGCCACACCGTAGCACTCTGTCACGCGTTCTGTCTCATATCCCTGCTCTTCCATCAGTTTCTGCACATTGTAGGGATAGATCATAACGATACCCTCAGGCTCATTTTGACCGGGCCACACATCAAAACGGTATCTGCCCATACGCTCCACTTCCCGGAATGCCAGATCATCGCCGATATATACTATCTGTTCATTGAATTCCCACGGATCCATACGTTCGTACAGCAGTATATTCAAATAGTTCAGATTGAGCACACCGATCTCGCCGTCTGTCAACTCCCTGGCACGGTCAATGGCCTTTTCGTACTTGTAAAAATGCATATGGGAAAGATCCGAGTAACCGTATTTGTCATAATGGATTCCGAAGGTAGCCTGGGTATACACATAGTAGCCGAACATGGCAAGATACGCGGCACCGATGACAAGGGGCAGCCACTTGGCTTTTTTCAGAAGCTCCCAGAGCCATATGACACCGATGACACCCAAAATGATAATGGATATATGGATATAATTTACCTTGTGGAACTTGGCCATATCGATGTTGCAGCCGGTGAAAAATGCCGCGCCGAACCAAAGGATGGCCAGGAAAAACAGAGGCAGTTCTTTTTTCTTACGTACTTTATCAATAAATGACTTAACAAGGCACACCATACCCAACAGGATAAAAGGTGTACTGATATAATAATAGGAACCCACCGTGGTATTGCTCATCCACCACATATCATCATGCTGAGACCACAGCATGGCGGCAAGCCACAAAAATCTTCTCTTGAAGTTGGCCAGGGAAAATGCCATTTCCCCCGTGCGCATGCCCGGCATTTCCGGGATGGAAAACCAGGAAGTCCTGATTTCCGGTATGATCCCCATGTTCACCGCAACAAAAAGGATCAGCGGCAAAGCCATGAAAAACAGCAAAAGGACCGCTCCAGCCAAAGAACGGTTCCAGCGGATCCGCTTTCTGAAAAAGATCACTACAAGCACCAGAAAAACAGGTACCATAATCCAAGTCAGAGCATAGCTGTAAAGCGTCAGTCCGAAAAATACTACCGCTCCCCAGATGCTCCTATTTTTTCCGTTCAGATATCTGCACAGAAAGTACACGGCAAACAAAAGCATTGCCACTGCCACATTACAATCCAGCGCAAAGCGGGACTGCTGGATGTGCCAGGGATTGATGGCAAGCAGAGCCGCAAATGCAAGACCCGTTTTGGGACCTCTCATCTCCTTGCCGAGACCATACATGGCCAGGATGGAAAGGCTTCCCAAAATCGCCTGAGGCAGACGCAAAGCCCAGGTGACCGTTCCGAACAGGGCGATAAAGGGCATCTCCAGATAGGAATAAAGAATGCTCATTCCCGCAATATAGTATACCGGCCTGATATTGCCGTAGGAATCTGCGCCGTGGGTCATGACAGACCAGGACTGGTAGGCACAGTAGGCCTCATCCTGATGCATTCCCATGGGATTCATGGTAAGTGCTGTCAGTCTGAGCACACTTCCCATCACAAAAATGATTCCCAACACAAGATAGAGAACCGGTATCTCTTTTCCGAAGATCTTTATATTGCTCTTCATTTTACTCTGCTTCCTCCCAAAAATCTTGCGGTCTCCCAATTACCGAAGCTTGTAAACCCGCAGTTCTTCTACTCCGCCCACCAAAACGGCACCGCGCTCTAAAACTGCCTTTTCCACATCTCCTCCGGGCACCAGCGCAATATAGGCAGACTTCAGCTGATCCACATTATCCATGACATACTCCGGCAGGCAGAAATTGATGCCGAAGCCTTCCGGAATCATATAAAGATACCCAAAGGGAGTGACTGCGCCCCGGCCGTCCACCATGTCGCCGTTCAGCCAGATCACGGTATCGTCAAATCGGTCCTTCGTATCTGCCAGCACCATATTTTCCGCAAGCTGACTTTCCAGCGCTTCCATCTCTGTCTTTATCTTCCCGTCATCGCAAGGTGCCTGCCAGTCAAAGGGCGCAAATGCCTTCACCATAAACAGGTAGGTGCAAAGCAGGGCTGTCACAATCTTCATCACATTGAACTTTTCATCAAGCAGTGCAATCCAGATCATTCCCATCACAATAAAGATCATCCAATGCTTTGCCCCGTCTGCAATGGGGTAAAACAGGAAGATCGCCACAAGCATTCCTGCCGTGATCACAAAATGGATCAGCCAGAAGCTGCTTTCCGGAGCCTGCTTCTTTTTCCGGAAGGACCAAAGCCACCTTGCCCCCAGAAAGAAAGCAAGTGTTCCCGCAACCGTATGCAGAGCGCCGGACAAAAGTCCGTACCGGAAACCTCTTACAAAGTGATGTTTGATCAAAAGTTTAAACTTCTCCCATACAATGTCAAACAGCGTCCCGATGCCCGCAAACAGGCCGTCATTTTTCATGCTGTTCAGCCAGTCTGTCTCTATCAGAGGGATCACATACGGGGAGCTGCAAAGCTCCGACATCACAAAATATCCCACCGCCGTAGCCAACGTGATGCACAGGGCGATGACTGCGCCCTTCCATTTATTTTTCCGGATCAGCAGCCATGCAGGCAGTGTCATGAACAGGATCAGATAGGGTCTTGCCAGAGTGATCAGGACACAGATTCCGAACATCACTGCGATCTTCCAAGTCTTTTCGGTCCTGAGACAACTGATAGTCAGGGTAACCAGCCAGATTCCCATGGACATAAATACAGTCTCCGGCATAGCGGACAACAGGTACCGGGAATAGGGTGCAAAAGTCGCCAGCAACAGCAGCACGAAAAAGCTCTGCTTTTTTGTAGGTCTGACGATCAGGGCAAAGCCGGCCAGCGCCACCATATTGTATACGATATTGGCCCAGATCGGGCTCAGCATATCCCAGCCGAACAAAAATCCCCAGACAATGTAAGGGATCAGTACCGCCGGATTCCAGGCGGCAAAGGGGAAGACGCTTCCATGCATCTCCTGAAAGCCGAACCATCCCTGAGGCAGGCCATAATTGACCACTGCTTCCACCTGTTTGAAATAAAACAGCTCATCATTCCAATAGGATGCAGGCAGATAAATATCCCAAATGGCATGACCGTCAAGCAGGCTGTATACCACTGCGCACACCAGCGGAAACATCCCGAAGATCACGGTCAGAACGATCCATTCTTTGTTTTCTTTTGCCTTACTCAACCATTGCTTCATTCTCTATCCATCCTATACTGTCTTCCGTCAGAATCTTTTTTCCTAAAAAAGCTTCCTCAAAACCGGAATTTTCTTCAAAAGATTCATAATAATAATTCCCGCCGCCATTGCTGCCAAAAGCCAGATCACTGTGGCGGGAAGCCATCTGATCACAGGCTCCAGACGCTCATACAGGAAGTAAAAGCCCTCCCGCAGCTGGGGCTCTAAGAGACATACTCCAAACACGCCGCTGCCGCACCAGATAATCACCTTCTCAAGCTTCTTAGGTACTCTGCACCGTTTAAACAGATATCGGATATCCACAAAGATCGCCAGGGCCAACACCATCGTCATGCCCATAAAACTCTCCCCGTAGCCTGTTTCCAGATACCGGGTCCCGGCATACCAGATGTTGATAATCAGCGACACGCAGGCGGCTACATTGATGGCTACAAGATTCCGCTTGCTCTCAAGAATATTGCCTTCATTATGCTCTGCAAAATAACCCACTAACGGGTAGAAAAGAATGCTCAGCATAAAGGGAATGTTCAGAGCAAAGGCCTCATTCTCCCAGAAGTACTCTGTCAGAGGCAGGATGCCTTCCAGCACAAGGTACAGTCCCAGCAGATACAGAAAATAGTCCTTGTTCAGCTTTTCGGCCAGGATCCGCAAAAACGGCAATATGATCAGAAATGCCAGGTACTCATACAAAAACCAATACTGAGTGATCACTGTCTGATGGTAAATAAATTCAAAGAACACGCCCAGATCAAATCCCATGGCCGGCATGCGGAAGTAATTGCAGGCGTACTGAAGCAGGGAAAAGAGGATCACCACCACTGCCATCTTCAGAAAACGTATCATTACCTTGCGAAGGCTCTCTTTCCTGTGAAGCAGCACGGCGCCGGAAACCATAAAGAACAGAACGTTGCAGGTCTGTGCCACGCACATCATAAAAAATGCCAGTGTGCCGGAGGCCTTTCCTCCCGCTATCTGATAATGACTCACAGCATTGACGCCCGTGTGCACATAAAGTACAAAGAAAATAGCAAATAATCTGATCGCCTCTAAATACGCCTTCTTACTCTTCATAGATAACCGCCCTCATCTGTAGCCTTCTCTTGTAAGCTTCCTCTCTGCATCCCCTTAAAAGTTAACGATGATATATTCTCCCTTATCCTCAATGGAGCCTTCTTCCGGGAAGGAAGGCATATCTACAGCCTCCAGCCGGATCTTCTGGAACAGTTCCCAATCATCCACGGTTTTGATTTCATGACCGTGCATTTCAAAAAATCTTTCCAGTTCTTCTCCGCCGTCAAAAGCTTCTCTTCCCCATTCGATCACTGACAGGGCCGGCGTCTGCGCCACCCACACACCGTAATCTCTGTAATACTTGTCCAGAAGATGCACGTCAATGCGATCCGTGATCCCTTTCATCCGATAGAAAATCTCTGAATTATATTCTACATAAGCGTCCGCGATAATACTCTTCGGCACTAGATAGGTACCGGTAAAGGCAACGGGCTTTGAAGTGTCAAATTTTTTCTCCAGCTCATAGGCAATCTGTGACACCGTGTCCTTGGCGCTTTCGTATTTCATGTCATCCACATAGAACCACCGGTTCATATCCGTACACTGATTCCACACAGTGACGATCAGAACCGCGCAGACAAGGCCGTTCAAAAGTCCTGCACCTGTTCTTCGCAAAGCCTGAGTTTTCTTTTGTTCTGCCCCGTTTTTCAGAGCAGCAGCCACCCCATTAGCCCCATATACGATGAGAAGCAGTCCCCATGCACATACCATGGGCAGAAACTGGGCCGATCGGTACAGGGTAGCCTGTCCTTCAATGATCACCAACAGATAGGATGCAATAAAGCTTGAAAGAGCCAGCACAGGGATCCAGATATTCTTCCTCCGGATTCCCATCCAGACGGACACGACACCCAGAGCCGCGCAGGCGATCACATATATTTTGATGGGATAATAGGCGTAGGCAAATACGCCGTACATCACAAAAATCCTTTTCAGATTCATACCAAGAAGGCCTGCATTTTCCGGATTGCCGATCCAGCCCAGCATTTCCGTGAGAGATCTGTGTACTGCTTCCCCCTGAAGTTCTTTCAGTCCGAACAGGGCAGTGACACCTGCCACCATAAGGCTTCTGAGCACCATTCCTGCTACAGCGATCACCCCTGCTACACAGAGAGAAAGAAACACATGAGGTTTTACTTTGCACATCAGGGCGCTGCAAAGCACCGCACACACGCCCACCAGATATACAATCATGAAAGACTCATAACAGCCCATGGAAATCCAGAGGCAGACAGCGCTCAGAAGCCACTGTCTCCAGGACGAAAGCATTCCTTTCACAGCTGCCTTGAATCCTATCTTGCCGGTCGCTTCCTCCGTACGGGACATGGCCGCAGACACTCCTTCATAGAAGCAGCACAGGCTCAGACCGCTGAACAGATAACCGGTTGCCACACCATTGTGGAGGTAATAAGTGAAAACTTCACTGTGCAGTGGATTGGACAGGAAAAGGCAGGCGTACAAAATATAGCCGCACATCGGGATTTTGTCCCCAAAGATCCGCTTCATCAGCACACACCACACGGTCACAGCTGCCATCAGGATCAATACCCCCGCAAGGTCCGTGACAAAGGGCGCGAAATCCGCTATATGGAAAACCTTGTTCACCAGAAACATCACCCAGCGCCCCACAATGGCCGCAAGTCCCTCTTCAAAATAGTAGGCGTACGGAGTGTCGTCGATCCCCACCGTCTGGTGGGTCACCAGATAGCCGAAGCTTAGGGCTGCGGTGAAGCTCAGAGCAAGGACATAGTATTTATTTTTCCAAAAAGAAGCAAAGTCTTTTATCCACAGTTTCATCTGCCGTCAAAGTTCCTTTCCTGTTCTACTTATGGATCATCTTATAAATCACAAAATCATAGTACATGTAGTGGAAGCTAAGGGCCTCCTCGTATTCATACCTCTCCAAAAGAGGCGTGGGCTCACTGCCTTTGAAACAAATGTACCACACATCTCCCTCTCTCTCTTCCAGCTGCTCCCACGACGTGAAAGCATCCGTATTGACGAAAGGAAGACTGTACCTCTTATATCCGTTGAGATAATACTGCCTGTCCGGATGATATACATTCAAAAAGATCGTGTGCTCCACCGGCCCGATGATGCAGTCCTCTTCTTTTATATTTTCCTCATAAAACGCTTCGTAAACCTTAAGTCCCCGGTCATATTCCAGGGAAAGCTCCGACCGGTACTGCAGCAAAAAGCTGCCCAAAACCACCACCATCACGCCCGCCTTTATCTTGCGGGAGTCAATGTTTGTCATTCCCACCGCATACAAAAGTGCCAGACTGCCAAAGCCCGGGAATGCGTATCTTCCCAGGAAGCAAGGATTGACATAATAAGAAACCAGTGCTCCTGTCAGCGCAGTCAGTCCGATAGCACAAACGCCCAGCGCAGGTGCAAAATTTTTGGTACGGCGCATGGAGTCCACCGCGTAATAGCCAAGGAACAGCAATATCCCCATTCCGCAGAACATAACAATTGCAATGGGCGTTTCCAGTGCGGAAAACCATTCCTTGCAATAATCAATGATGGTATATATGGTAGGTAAGGCTTCCGCCGATCTGGCTCCCGAATCGTACTTGATTCTAAGGCGCATCTGCAGAAAAGTCACCACAAGCCACGGCGAAAACACCAGCGCCACAGTGATGCCGGTGATGAAATAGGACTTTATCATCTTACGCTTTTTGCCGATCAGAATCGCTCCCAAAAAGAGCAGATAGATCCACACCATCTGGATCATGGCAAAGGTATGGCAATATACCGTGCATATGCTGGCGCCACAGAATATCCACCACTTCTTCCGGGTGGGCTCCTGATACAGGTCACAAGCAGTCAATCCGGCCAGTGTCATGAAAAACAGAGCGGCAGCATACATTCTAACATTGCCCGCCTGTACCGCCATGATGGGCATGGTAATGGAGAAAAACAGAAACCAGACGGACACTTTCTCTCCAAGCAGCTTGCGCACATAATACTTTCCAAGCAGAAGATATCCCACCATAAACAGTACGGAAAAAAGCTTCAGAGACCAGAAATGGGTCCCACCGCCGCACAAATGGTAGAACAGTTTAAGAAGCACATAATAGAAGGGCGAATGGTCATCCACCGCAGTTATATAGATCAGATCCCACCAGCTTCTGGACACCATGGAGGCCGAGTAAGCTTCATCATACCAAAGATTATTGGTGATGCAAAAAAGCCCCCAGACCAAGGCACCGATGAAGGGCAAAACCTTCCACCAGAAGCGGTAATCCGGCATGTATCTTTTCGTCGTCATATGCATTTTTCCCTTTCATATCCGAAAAAAGGCTGGATTACACCTATTATTTCCATCATATCACAAGCCCGACCCACATTCAACCATTTCCCAAAGAAAAAGGAACCCTTTACGGTGCAAAAAGGACTACCATATTTTGCTGGTAAGTGGTATACTGGAATCGGAAAAAGGTACTGCGGCACCCTTATGCCCGCAGAATGGCCGGCGACGGCAGATTGAGAGGTCATTATGGAACAATTGGCGATAAACGGCGGTTCTCCCGTCAGAACTACTCCTTTAAGCTATGGAAGACAATATATTGATGAGGCAGATATTCAGGCAGTGACAGACACTTTAAGAAGCGACTATCTCACCTGCGGCCCCAGGATCCCGCAGCTTGAGCAGAAAATATGCGGCATTACAGGTGCCAAGTATTGCGTGGCTGTCAGCAACGGCACCGCAGCCCTTCACCTTGCAGCCATGGCTGCCGGCATCGGTCCTGAGAATGAAGTGATCACCACACCCATCACCTTTGCAGCCTCTGCCAACTGCGCACTGTACTGCGGTGGCAAGCCCGTGTTTGCAGATATCAACCCCGAGACCTACAACATTGATCCCGCTTCCGTGAGACGTTGTATCACCCCTAAGACCAAGGCCGTCGTTGCAGTGGATTTCACCGGACAAGCGGTGGAACTGGATGAGCTGCGCGCCATCTGTGAAGAACACGGTCTGATCCTGATTGAGGATGCCGCACATTCCATCGGCACCCGCTACAACGGTCAGGGCGTGGGAAGCATTGCGGATATGACCACCTTCAGTTTTCATCCGGTGAAGACCGTAACCAGCGGCGAGGGCGGTGCGATCACCACCAACGATAAAGCTCTCTACGATAAGCTGGTGCTGTCCAGAGCCCACGGAATCACCCGCAATCCTGAACAGATGGTTCATCCCACCGATGATCCCTGGTACAACGAGCAGGTAAGTCTGGGATACAATTACCGCATCACCGAATTCCAGGCCGCGCTTCTCATGAGCCAGCTGGACAAATTAGAGTTGTTCAAGCAAAGACGCCGACAGATCGTGGATATGTATAATAAGGCATTTTCAGATATTCCTCAGATTCAGGTGCAGAAGGAGATTCCTCAGTCGGACACCACAAGACATCTGTATATCCTGAGACTGCGCACAGAACTTCTGAACTGCACCAGAAGAGAATTTTTCGACGCCCTGCGGGCCGAGAACATTTATTCCCAGGTACACTACCTGCCGGTATACTGGCATTCCTACTACGAGAAACTGGGATACGAAAAAGGACTGTGCCCCAACGCCGAGGATTACTACATGCAGGTGATGAGCCTTCCTCTGTACTACTCTCTCACAGATGAGGATGTGGAGGATGTGATCCGGGCAGTGAAGAAGCTGGTGGCTTACTACCGGAAGTAGTTCTCAATCATCAATATCAGATGTACAAAAAGCCGCCCGAATTCAAGCAATGATACGATACCTCTTAAGCACACAGGGCAAATAGCACCATTCTGCTTAAGAGGTATTATTATGTCCAACTCTTCCACTCATAAAAATACCGCACATATACTTACGGAAATCTTTTGTCGGATTAAATTCTTATGATTGTCACTACAAGAAAAATAATCCGAAGCACAGACCAGCAAAAGAGTTTATGCAAAGCACTCAAAATGATAAAAATTACTGAAATAATTAGTTGTCCGTAAAAATAAAATATGTTATTATATACGTAGTTACGAGTGGACTTTGTTTTTTATCTTTACGTATATACGTGAATCGCATAGGGAAATATTATGATTATCAGTGAAAGAATTTTTAACATACTAAAAGACAAGAATATGTCACAGAGCGCATTTGCCAAAAAGGTCGGACTGGCAAGCAGCACGATAAGTGATTGGAAAACCAAGAAAACTAATCCGTCTGCTGATAAAATCATGGATATCTGTGCAGTACTTAATGTAACACCGGAGCAGTTATTAACAGGAAATGGCATTGATAAAGACTATGTGGAGAGTGAACCTGAGAAAGGAATAAACGAACCGGATATTTCAGAGGCTGATATCCGAATTTTAGAGGATATTCACGGAATGAAAGAAGCGCAGAGAAAAAGACTCATGAAATATATGAAAACTTTGAAGCAGCTGGAAGCATTGGAGGATTTAGAGGGTACAGACTATGGAAGAAAAGACAGCATTAATGACTATAGATAATATATGTAATCGGGTTTACGTCATACGAGGCCAACAAGTCATGTTGGATTATGATCTGGCTGAGATTTACGGATATGAAGTCAAACGTTTGAATGAGCAGGTTAAACGTAATATTGCACGATTCCCGGAAGATTTTATGTTTCAGCTTACAAAAGAAGAAATTCCCGCAAATTTTTTAAAGTCGCAAATTGCGACTTTAAACGAAAACAGAAACATGAGAGGTCTTCACATCAAGAAAATGCCTTATGCCTTCACCGAACAAGGAATCTATATGCTGGCAACTGTTTTAAGAGGAGAACTTGCTGAACAGCAAAGCATATTTATTATGCGTGCTTTTCGCGAAATGAGGCATTACATAGTACAGAATCAGCAATTTGTTACACAATCGGAAATGCGCCTTGTTACTGCAAAAGTATCGGAAATATCCGCGCAAATGGCAAGTATATCCGATAAACAAAAGAAAACAGAACAGGATGTTCGCAACATTCAAAACAGCATAGACATCCTTAATGAAAACTTTGTGACAGAAAAAGATTTCAAAAATTTTGTTATCTATAAAGGCCAAAAGTTGGAAGCAGATGCGGCATACATAGATATTTATCAGCAGGCAACTGTCAGCATTTATGTAGTGGATGATTATGTAAACACAAAAACTTTACAACTTTTATCACAGAAAAAGACCGGCGTTGAAGTTATTCTGTTTACCGAGAACGGCCATGGGCGAAATGGATTTTTGACCACAGCGGTGGTAAGTGATTTTATTGCTCAATATCCACCACTTCGCATCAAATCAAATCCGGATTGCCACGACAGATTAATCGTAATTGATTATGGCTTACCCACGGAACAGGCATACCACTGTGGCGCATCCAGTAAAGATGCCGGCAAAAAATTGTGTGCTATTAATAAAATCGAAAACACCGCAATGATTCATCCGGTAATGGACCGTTTGTTATCAGGCGCTGATAAGGTAATTTGATCACTTAGTAATACAAAAATCCCGCCAGACTGTTTTTCAGATATAACAGTCCGCACAGCAGATGCAGCAGATACAACAGCCACTCTGTGGCCAAAAGGTACGACTTCTTTTCTTGCGCGATGGTGTTTTT
The DNA here is from genome assembly GCA_045579545.1 of Acetatifactor sp. Lineage (GTDB taxonomy): Bacteria > Bacillota > Clostridia > Lachnospirales > Lachnospiraceae > Acetatifactor. The sequence goes on from JAZNMF010000095.1 coordinate 32,520, forward strand.
CACCATCAGGATCCCTGATCCCACGAAGGCAAAGAACATTCCATACATATAACCCCAGGAAAAATTCATATCTCCCACACGGAATCCCTTTTCATACAGTATCGTAACCATTGCCAGGCTCATCAAAGCAAACTGCAGGGCAAACCGGTACATGCTGTTTTTCTTCAAGTCTTTAAAATGATTGAGCAAAGCAACTGCCGGAAAGGCAAATGCCGCCAGGATCGCTCCCGGAATATTGCTGCAGTGATAGCTCCAGGCAGTCAGCCAGCCGAAGCCAAGTCCCGCTTCCGCGCCACTGTCGGAGACGAACACTCCTCCAAATTGATAGAGCAGAGCACAAAACGTAGGGATAAAGCAAAGTCCTAAGAGAACTGTGTTTTTGAAATTGGAAAATCTGCTCTTAAAAAGCCTGAACAGCATGATCAGTCCGGCAGTAGCCACAAGAACCAACGTAAAGCTGGGCTTCGTCAGGGTTGCAAGCAGTAGGAATGCGCCGAACAAAACGCTCTTCTTCCAATGGAACTTTTCCTCGTATTCGTTCAACAGCTCCGCAAACTGAAAAAAACAGACAACTGCAAAGGGTCTTGCCGCAAGATATGTGGCATTGTGGTGGGGATTGGGGGAGAACACTCCTTTATAGCGCCCCTGCATGCCCACAAAAGCTCCTCCCTCCAGAGGAAACAGCATGGATACCACGAGAAGGGAAAATACCAGAAGACTGCTGCCCATCCTGATAAACAGGGTATCCTTTTCCCGGGTCAGAAACCGGTCCAGATATATTTTCAGCGCAATGGGGGTCAGGCTGTTCAGGATCACAAGCGCCGCGGTAATGGCGGCCTCGGGACTTAAGAACAGATCAAACAATGCCCCAAATTTGAATAAAATGGGATAGGGAAATTCGTATCCGCTTTCCAAACCCTGCATTTCCAGGATATATGCCTTCACGTCGGAATGGAACCAGTTCTCATTGCCGATGGCCTGATGATAAAACAGATATCCCATCACCGCAGTATATCCAATCCAAAGCACCGCAAAGAAAAGGATATTGCAGAGGGAATCCCGTTTTTCATTCTTCTGTATTACAGCCTTCATTTACTCTCCTCCGGGGACTGCTCCACATTGATGCGCTCTCTGATCACATACTGGGGAGAATTATTCAGACTGATGTAAATTCTGCCTACATATTCTCCTACCAAGCCCAAAATGATCATAATCATTCCGCCGAAAAACACCACAGCCGCCATCAGGGAACTGAATCCCAGAGGTACAGCGGGATTGACCATTTTCTTGATAATCGTGTAAAGCCCGTAAAGGAATCCGGCCGCTGCACAGACGCCTCCCAATATCGTAGCAAACCTTAAGGGCTTCACCGAAAACGCCGTAAATCCGTTAAACCACAGATTCAGAAGCTTCTTCAGGGTGTAGCCGGAGCTGCCCACTTCCCTCTCTCTATGGTTCACCGGAACATTCGTTATATTCTTAGTGGCTCTGAGCACCAGGCCGATCACATAAGGGTAAGAATTCTCATAGCGGATCATGTCTTCCACTACGAATCTTCTGACAGCGAAATAACTGGAAATATAAAGATTCTTGGGCTTCTCCAGCATCACTCTGGTCATCAGCTCGTTCACCTTGCTGCCCAGATTCCTGAAGCCGTTATGCTGCTTGTGCTCATAGCTGGCGTAGACAGCATCATAGCCCTCCTCCAGCTTGGAAAGAAGCTTGTTCACCTCATTGGCGGGGGTCTGACCGTCGTCGTCTAAGCATACCACATAATCTCCTTTGGCGCAGCGAAGACCGGCCATCAGCGCAGCATGCTGCCCAAAGTTTCTGGCAAAGCTAATACCCTTAATCCTTGCATCCGCCTCACAAAGTCTTCTGATTACTGCCAGGGTGCCGTCAGGTGAACAGTCATTTACCAAAATAATCTCATATTCATACTGATCCAACTGCTTCATGGTGGCAGCAATCTCTGCCGTCACAGTTTCAATTGTCTGCTCCGAGCGATAACACGGGATCACAAAACTGATTTTTTTCATTGCAAACTTCCTTCTCTCTTCCTACTGATCCTTCTCTTCCGGATTCAGCACTGCCATCAGGATCATATCCCTGAAAACACCGTTTACATATACATCATCCCTCAGGTAAGCTTCTCTTACAAATCCTGCCTTTTCATAACTGCCAATGGCCCTTGGATTGTCAGCATACACTCTCAGAAACAGTCGGTGCAGCTTAAGTTCCGAAAACCCATATCGTATCATCAGCCTGGCCGCGGCCGTTCCCAGCCCTCTGCCTCTGGCATCATCCTCGCCGATAAAAATACCGTATTCTCCTTTGCGGTTGGCCCTGTCAATATCCCTGATATAGACGGAGCCCAGAGGCTTGTCCGTGGCCATCTCGCAGATGATCATCTGCACAGCCTTGCCCTGCTCCACCACACGATGAAGCCAGTTCAGATGACCTTCTCTGGTAAACAATTCCTGGTAAATAAAATGCTTCCTGACTCCCTCGCTGTTTCGCCAGGCAACGATCAGGTCTGTATCCTCTTCCGTCATGGGGCGGAGATAGATTCCCGCCTCAGAATCTTTGTATCTGCACATACAACCACTCCTTCTAACATGTCATTTTACCACAACCATCAATTCCCTGCAACAGATACTCCCTCCCAGAGAGCCTCATAGTCAAAAGCGACTGCGTACTCATACATATCCCTGAGTTGCTCCTGATAAGTGTCCTTCGTCACCAGCCCCTTACCGTTTTTCATGGATTCACAGATATATTTATTGATCTCCGGCCGATAATGGCCGGCATCCCTGTAATTGTCCAAATTACTGATAATATCCTTCTCATTCTGGAAATAGTATACCTTGACGTTGTCGTATTCCAAAAACCGTTGGATGGAATGTCCATAGACTTCAATCATCTTTTCCAGATTACCATTTAGCATTTCCCGCTCCCAGGTGAGCATACTGTAGGGTGGATAAAAAATGTAAAAGGTTGTTTCAGGATGCGCCTCAATAAAGGGCAGTACATTATTCAGATTTCTGTCGCAGACATCCATGCTTACCGTCGCGGCAGTCTGCCCGCTTGCCGCTGCGGCGGCTCTCTCTTTCATCTCCGCCTCCAGCGTCTTCATCCTGCCAAAATGCTCCTCCTCTTCCCAGGTGTACGCATTGTCAAGATTGCTCTCTCTGCCCTCCAGCTTATCGATGATCCGGTTCATGGAAGCCAAAAAAACATCCTGATTATACACATACGATACATCCGTGATCACGTTGCTGTCGTACAGATATTCCGGCCTCACCGCATATGCACTGTCCGGATCCACCGTCAACTGATAGGTATTGACATCCATTACAATATTCGCCGGCGACTGTTCCCGCTGATAAATCTGCCCCAGTATCGCCTTGAGATCGTTTGTGCGCGCACCGGAATAGGACAATTTTACCGTATTCCACCCAAAAGTCTCATCAAACCAGGAGGCATGAAAATTTTCTGTCATGCTGGTCCCCAGAATCAAACTGTCATAAGGCAGATTTCTAGCAGCACCGGACGTCTGATACACTGCATTTTCCAAGACAACAGGCAATCCGAACCAGGATCTGTGATAATGATAAAACGGATCGAGACAAAAGATCAGAATTGCCACGGCAAGCAAACCGCCCGCCAGATATCCAAACAAACAGTAAAAAGCTTTTTTCTCCGACATCTTGCTATCCTCCCACTTCCTAGAAATTAAAGTAGATAAACTTGGACACCTGCGACAACTTGCTCACAGACCACACGAACAAGATCATCAGCCAGAGAAAATACCAATGTTTCCGACATTTTCTTTCAACCAGTTCATGGGTGGAGGGCGCTTTGACGCACATAACAATCGGCCCTACGATCCACAGTGCTGTCATGATCTGATTGATCAACCCCATGGCTCCCTCTCCCAGGAAGTTACTTAAGAATACCGTCAGCATATTTTTTTCACAGATGGCATTCACGATACCGTCCGTAAATCCGCCGAAACCGCCAAACACCATCATATAAATCACTTTGAAGGGCTGTAGCAGATCATCTGCCCGGAAAAACAGCCATGCTACGTTGACAAAAATAAAGGTAAGCAACCAGCCAAACCACTTGGGTAATTTATCAGCCCTTTCCTTTGTAAGACGGTAAAATACCATCATGGCACCGTGCATCATGCCCCAGACCACGAACGTCCAGTTGGCACCGTGCCAAAGGCCGCTTAAAGTAAATACGATCATCACATTCAGACAGGTCTTCCCTTTTCCCTTCCGGTTTCCTCCCAGAGGGATGTAAAGGTATGTAGTGAGGAATCTGGTCAGTGTAATGTGCCACTTTTTCCAGAACTGTGCTATGTTCACTGACTTGTAAGGGGAGAAGAAGTTAATGGGAATCTCCAGATTGAACAGCTTTCCGATACCGATGGCCATATCACAATATCCGCTGAAGTCAAAATAAATCTCCAGTGTGTAGGCAAGCGTCACTGCCACCGCACTGAGACTGTTCAGTCCCCGGATGGATACAAAGCCTGCATCACACACCCGGCCGAAGGTATCTGCCAGAAGCACCTTTTTGGAAAGACCCCAGATCAGATATTCCAGACCGGACACCAGATTGGCATAATTAATCTTCTTTTTGGTTTTGTCCGCAAATTGCGGGATCATCTCACTGTGCAGGACGATGGGGCCTGCCACCAGCTGAGGGAAAAAGGACACAAATAAGGCATAATCCACGAAGTGGTACCTGCCCATCTCCCTCTTGTAACTGTCCACCACAAAGGAAACCTGCTGGAAGGTATAAAAACTGATTCCCAAAGGAAGTGCGATGTGTTGAAGGGCAAAATCACTTCCTGTCAGGAAATTGAGGTTGGTAATAGTAAAATCAAGATATTTGAAATAAAAGAGAATGCCAAAGTTCGCGGTAACGGCAGCGATCATGATACATTTTCTTGCACTCTGCGCCATCTTTCCGGACAATGCCAGGTGTACCAGATAGTTCATTCCGATGCTGGCTCCGAGAAGCAGACACAAACGGGGATTCTGATATCCGTAGAACACAAAGGAAGCCAGCGTCAAAGACACCTGCGCTGCACGGAACCATCCACACTTATTGAGCCCGAAGTAGATCAGCCACACCAGAGGCAAAAAGGCAAGCAAAAAAACGTATGAATTGAATAACATTGTCGTAACCCCTTATTTTAATCCTGTTGTACTTTATTCTCTCAGTGTACTGCAAATCGATAAACGGCAAACAGTTCCTCTCCGTCCACGCTTACACTGTCAATCTTCTCAGCCTGTACTCCTGCAAACCGGCCACTTAAGTATTCCTGCAGCCGGGAAATATCCTTGTCAGCCTTGACCACATAACAGCAGGAACTTCCCTTTTCTGTCAAAAACTCTCCGGCATCCTTGCCGCCCATACGTTCCGAAAACAGCGGTGATCCGCTCATCCAGCCTCCTGCCAGTAAGTAATTCTGCGGCTTCGTCCCGGTGGACCAGACTTCTCCCGTGTAGTTTACCACGGAGAGCACGTCCAGCAGATACAAGGTGTCGGGATTTTCTTCACAATATGCGGTCAGCGTATTCCACTGCGCCTGCTTCTGCGCCTGCATAGCGGTCCGCACACTCATCACCTTAAGCTGCTGACCGCCTGCCGCCAGAAGTAGCACGCACACTAAGCCTGTGATTACTTTCGCCTTCATATTCCACTGCTTCCTCTCAAGAAGCAGTTCGAATGCCATGGCCGCCAGTATCATCAGATCCAGAAAATACAGTGACACATAGATGCGCTCCGGGAACCGGCCTCTCCATATGAGAAATACCCAGATGAGGCTTCTTCCTCCTGCCATACAGCCTAAAAGCAGGAGTCTGACAAAATATTGATTCTTCAAAAGGATCGCAGCCACCAACAAATAGCCTGCAATCAGAAGAATATTGTAGGGCATATCCGTGTAGCGGATGTGATAATAATACTCCTTCAGGCACCGGGTCAGATAGGAAACACCGGTTCTGTAAGCTCCCGTGGTCTCTGCCGCCACATCCGCCGCTTTCTCCAGCGTCTCTGCCGTGATCTCCCGATCCATCACAAGAACGTACTCTTCCAAAATATGATGCTGCCCGGCCCCGATACCTTTCTCTTCAAACAGCACTGCGTTTTCCTCATAGGAAGGCAGATATTCATAATCGTACAGCTGCGTTCGACTGTCGTTGTAGTCCAGATACTCCTGCCAGTGGGCTCCGCGGTACATAACACCGTTCCACAGCATGCAGATCACCACGCCTGCCACAAGAAC